>NZ_OY781460.1:0-324166 GCF_963676855.1 uncultured Anaeromusa sp. | reverse complement strand
TTATTCGCGCTAAATTTGCCGAGCAAATTGCCAAAACCAATAAGTGGTTACATATATCGGCAGACGCATTTCTGATGGGGATGCTTTCGCATATAGATGCATTATTAGGAAGAAGCATGGCCGATGTTTTAGAAGAGATAAGCTTAGATGAAGAAATAAAAAATGCCCTAGTGGGAACAACAAGTGCTGGTAAGTTAGCTATAGTGCTTAAAATGGTCCAACTGTATGAACGTGCGAACTGGGACGAATTGGAACAATGTATTGCAGCGTATGAATTTAACGAGGCGGCCCTTAGCAAGTCTTACCGAGAGGCCTTGGGTTGGGCGCATGACGTTCTTGTATCTAATCAGTAAGTGGACATTGTTATCGTAGTCTGATCTATGTGCTAGACATAAACTAAACTAAATTTTGAGGAGGATGTTCAATGAATTGGTTAAATAATTTAAAGGTTGCTAAAAAGTTGATGCTTCTAACGGCGGTTTTGATGGTGGCGCTAGTATGTGTGGGAGGCGTCGGGTATTACTTCCTTAGTAAAACCAATGATTCGCTGAATCAGATGTACAATGAAAAAATAATTGCGTTAGAACTGATAAATGATAATCGTGTTTTAGCAAGAAGAGTGGAAGCAAACTTATTTTCCTTAATGTTGTCAACAAATGAAAGTGAACATAGAGCACTGGTTGAGACAATTAATGCCAATGTGAAAACTTTTGATGAAAACTTGACTAGCTTTGAAAAAATGCCGCTAGATCCTCGTTCACGCGAAGAAGTGAAAGAAATAAGAGGCGTATTAGGGAAATATAGAGATGCACGTAGCGAAGTGATTGCACTTGCGAGTCAGAATAAGAACGCTGAAGCATATGCCGTATATAATCAAAAGGCTAAAGTGTTTGCAGATGAATTTATAAAGAAGTTTATTGTTTTAGGGGAAGAAACCAAAAAATCAGCGGAAGATATGAATAAACAAAACCAAAAAGACTTTGCTTTTGCGAATGCGCTTTTTATTGCTATTATTGTTTCTTCTATTTTGTTAGGAATTGTTCTGAGTTATTTAATTATAAAACGGATTACCAAACGCTTAGATGATGTGGTTGTATTTATGGAAACCGTGTCGCATGGCGACTTTACCCGAAAAGTATCTGAGGAAAACATGCAAGACAAAAGCGAATTTGGAGTTGTTTCCAAAGCGATCTCTGCAATGAATAAAAGCATTAGTGAACTAATCCGAAATATTGCTGATACGTCGGAACAATTGGCTGCTTCCGCAGAAGAGTTGACCGCAAGTGCAGAGCAATCCTCTCTTGCTTCTACTCAGGTTGCGCATTCCATTACCTCTGTGGCCCAAGGCGCTGTATCGCAAACGCATGCGATTGATACAACATCAGCTACCGTTCAAACCCTTTCGGCGGGTCTAGAAGAAGCTGCCGCTAGTGCGCAAGAGGTTACCGAGAAGTCGGTTCAAGCTTCGCAAACAGCGAATGAAGGGGGCAAAACCGTTGTCCAAGCTGTTTCTCAAATGAAGCATATTCAAGAGACGGTGACTTTTTCGGCGCAAGTCGTTGACAAGCTTGGCGAAAGTTCCCAAGAAATTGGTCAAATTGTTGATGCCATATCAGGGATAGCCGCTCAGACTAATTTGCTCGCCCTTAATGCTGCCATTGAAGCAGCACGGGCTGGAGAACAGGGACGCGGTTTTGCGGTAGTGGCAGAAGAAGTTCGGCATTTAGCGGAACAGTCGCAAGATGCCGCTAAAAAAATAACTGGATTAATTAGTGAAATTCAAAAAGATACGGCCAAAGCAGTTGCCGCTATGGAAAATGGAACAAAAGAAGTTGGAATTGGCGTGGAGGTAGTTACTAGTGCGGGGGATGCTTTCCAAAATATTGAGGTCATTGTAGGGCATGTAGCAGAGCAAATGCAAGAGATGTCAACTGTTATTGAACATATGGCGCAAGGAAGTCAGCAGATTGTTACTGCCGTGGCCGAAATAGACTCGCTAAGTAAAAAAGCTTCTTCAGAGGCGGAAAATGTGGCAGCTATTACAGAAGAGCAGTCTGCTTCTTCTGAGGAAATTGCATCTTCGAGTCAAAGTCTAGCTCATATGGCTCAAGACATGCAATTGGCCATTAATCAATTTAAGTTGTAAGTAGTTGTATGAGGAGAATTCGATGAGGAAAGAGTACGTTTGTATGCGAAAAAAAGAAGTCTATGATGCTGAAAATGCAGTATTTGCGTATGAACTAACAACGTATACAGGTCCGCCGTTTGAAATTAATGATTTGTGGAAAACAGAAAATAGCGAGGTTGTAAAATTGTTTCTGGAATTCGGATTTAATAGCTGCCTTGCGGGCAAGAGAGTTATTGTTAAAGTAAATGATCTCTTAAAAGAAATTGGTGAAGTATTAAAATATCCGCCAGGAAAAGTTTTAGTGACGTGTTGTGAATTTAAATCAGCATGTAAAAAAATGTTGTTAGCTTTTACACACTTGAAAAAGAAAGGATATTTGATTGTTGTTGATCAATATGCTTTGAGGCGAGGACACTCAAAATTATTAAAGCTGTCTGACTTTGTTATGGTTGATTTTCAAACAGCATCTATAGTTCAAATTTTCGCAGCCCCTCAGAAGGCTCAAAAATATTCATTGCCGTGTATAGCAGTGAATTTAGATACGGCCGCTCGCGTTGATTTGGCGAAACACTGTAATTATCAATATTTTCATGGAAAGAACGTTGATGATTTTATGTATTGAATCTAGTTTATGAGTATATGGAGAAAGGTGGCTGTTGTTTGGTATGGATCGTATAGAGTCATCTTTCGTGGTGCCTAAAGATGAGCTTGTTCAAGAATCAAATAAAGAACTGCTGCAAATAGTTAGTACTACGTTGCTTTTTCTGTACGAAGGTGTCATCGCCACAGACGCCGCAGGGAAAATCGTTGTAATGAACAAAAGCGCTGAGAAGTTAACCGGGTGGTCAAGCGAAGAAGCATATGGTAGAGAAGCTGCAGAAGTTTTTCATTTGCGCCAGGCAGCGGCAAGAGAAAGTTCGATCAATCTAGTAAAAGAGGTATTGGCAACAGGCAAAGTAAGCCATGCTCCTGCTGATGTTGTGTTAATCGACAAAAATGGCACGGAACGATATATCGCCGGGACTTGCGTTCCTGCAATCGGAAAAAGTCGTGCAGTGACGGGAGCAATCATCAATTTTCGCGATATTACAACATCCTGGCAGAAGCAGAAATACAAGGAGTATTTAAGCCATCGCGATGTTTTGACAGGAGCCTTTAATCGTTTCTTTTTTCAAAAAAGAATTGAAGAAGAAATATCCTGGTCAGAGAGATACCAGGAACCGGTAAGCATGATGATGCTTGATTTGGATTATTTCAAGCGAATTAATGACACGTGGGGCCACCCGGTCGGAGATCTGGTGTTAAAAGAACTGGCTCAAGTTATTCGGGGGTTGATTCGTAAGACGGATTTTTTAGTCCGCTTAGGGGGCGAGGAATTTATAATCGTTATGCCGCAGACGAATGGAGACGAAGTTCTAAGAGCGGCAGAAAAGATAAGAATTCTTTTGGAGCAGCATCGGTATCCTGTGGTAGGGCAAGTTACCGTTAGCATTGGCGTGGCTGAACATATGGAGGGGGAAACCCTTGATAGCTGGTATGGGCGGGTAGATTGTGCTATGTACCAAGCTAAAGAAAGCGGACGGAATTGTGTTAAAGTTGCAGACAAGGAAGAACTCCGTTCGGTTGCAGCGGGTTCTCCGAAGTGGCAAGAAGAATGGGAAAGTGGTCACGATGGTATTGATAAACAGCATCGTGAATTGCTTGAAATGGGAAAACTTCTGTATGACTTGTCCATTCAAGGAACCGAATCCGAGACCGTATTAAAGCAATTAGACCGGGTGTTGAAGTATCTTGCGGAGCATATTGCATATGAAGAAGATTTTTTGATTCAAATCAGCTATCCAGGCTTTTTGCGGCATAAAGAAACTCATGCTAGATTGCTTGAAGTTGCATCTAAGCTTAGAGAAACCTATACACAACGAAAGCTGAGACCGGCAATTTTTTTCTCGTTTCTTATCGATGACTTTATTTTTGGGCATATTTTGCAAGAGGATAATGATTATTTCCCTTACGTGTAGTAAAAATGAGGTGCTGGTAAAGACAGGAAGGAATATGCGGATATCTGAAAGAAATATACAAAAATGGAAATTAACGTATTGCAGCTTCGGAAACAGAATGTAAGCGATAATGTCCGCAAACTGGGACCAATGGAGGTTAGAGATGAAAGTCGCTATAGCTGACTCTATAAAAAAAAGCTCTCTTCATCGTTTCCTTGCATTGGCGTTTGTCGGAGAAATTTTGTTATTTGCGGTGTTAGCCGCATTTCTTTCTTATACGAGCGGTCTTAAAACCACAACAGAAAATGCTCGTCAAATTGCGAGTGTAGCTAGTGATGATGTTACTAAAATGGTCTTGGATTACGTGGCAGAACCCTATCAACTGGAACAGATTAATCGACATATGATTTTGAACAAGGAACTGAACTATTCAGATCAAGCGCAAAGGGATAGATACTTTGTGGAACTGCTTAAAGCTTTTCCACAGGTAACTAACACGGCGCTTGTGTTGGCTAATGGTAATGAATATGGCGTTCGCCGGGAAGATAACGGCAGCTTTCTCGTTTGGAGCGGTGATCCAAAGCGGCAGGTTCTTGATTATTTCAAGTATGACGAGACCTTTGGACGGACTGACTATGTAAAAAGTTTGACCGATTATAATCCCATAAAGCGACCATCGTATTTAAAAGCGACTTCGATGAGGAACCCAGGCTGGACAGATGTGTATTATTCTGCCACTGGGAGGGGCTTGGTAATTACTAAAATTTGCCCGCTGTATATCGCGAATGAAGAGCTGCTTGGAGTTCATAGTTGCTCTATATTGTTAAATAAGTTTGATGGCTTTTTGCAATCATTAATGCTGACGGAAAATGCCGTAGCTTTTATTGTCTCAAATAGTGACGAGGTTATAGCCTCTTCTGATAAAACGGGAAATGCAGCGATGCAAACAAACGCACTGACTCGTGTGAATGAGTATCCTTTGCTGGAACAAGGGTTAAAGACGCTAAAAGCCAGAGAGCCAGTAGAAGCTAAGACTAACGGAACAGAAGATATCTCATTTTCGTTTGCCGGAGAAAAATTTTATATGCATGTGACTCCGATTGCAGGGGCGCATGGATTGCAATGGACTAATGTGGTTATTATACCGGAAAATGATTTATTTCATCCGCTATATGCGTTGCTTAAGAAGGTAATAGGGAGTACGGTTATTGCCTGTGTGTTGGCCTTGGTTGCTGGCTTAATGGCTGCGCGCTATATTGTTAGGCCGATCGTCAAGGTCAATGAGGCAGCTAAAAAAATAACCGAAGGCGATTTTTCTAGCAAAATTAAGGTGAAGTATCATGACGAAATAGGCGAACTATCTAATGCTGTAAACATGATGTCTGAAACACTGAAAGATCAATTAGAGCTAAAACGAAAAGCGACGAGTGTAGAAAAGAATCTGAGAGAACAAGGCGCGGCAATGCATAAAGCTATAGGCAGCTTTGTGCCGTATGGATTTCTTGACTTGCTTGATAAAAATAATATTTCGGAAATCGCACCAGGTGATTGTATTGAGAAAGAAATTACCGTTTTATTTACTGACATTCGTTCTTTTACAAAAATTTCCGAAGGAATGAGCAGTGTAGAACTTTTTGAATTCGTAAATCGATACCTTGATTTGGCGGTGAGTGTGATTACCCAAAACAATGGTTTTGTGGATAAATTTATTGGTGATGCAATAATGGCCTTGTTTCCTGGCGGTAGTGAAGATGCGTTGCAGGCCATTGTGGGAATTCGTCGAGAGATACTGCAACGTGGTTTGCTTTATAAGGGAGAGCCGTTGAAAATTGGCGCGGGCATTCATTTCGGTAATGTTATGTTGGGGACGGTGGGGACATATACCCGTATGGATACTACGGTGTTGGGGGATTCTGTTAATTTAGCATCGAGGATTGAGAGCGCGACTAAAGTATACGGGATTGATATTTTAATTTCGGAACCAGCGTATTGCCAGTTGAACCATCCTGGGGAATTTTATATTAGGGAGATTGATACGGTAAAAGTTAAAGGGAAGAGCAGACCCATCAAATTGTACGAAGTTTTTGATTGTGATTCTGAAGAACTAAAGCTATGCAAAAAAAATATAGAGGTCTTGTTTAAAGAAGGGTTGCAGTTGTATAAGGAAGGCGCATTTGAAGAGGCGGAGGCAATTTTTAGGCAATGCCAGGAACAGTGTCCCGAAGATCAATTGTTGACAGTTTATGTTAAACGGTGCGGTACGATGAGGCGAGTGCCGCCAGGCGCTGACTGGCAAGGAATCAGTGGGATTTAAAAAAAGGGAGGTTTATAAGTTGAAAACAAAACATATTGTTGAGATCTTGCGTAAAATATCATTTTTTGAAGGCTTAGATGATAGGACGTTGGAATTCATTGCTTCGGTTGGTGAAGGGGTGAATGTTAAAGCTGGTGATGTTTTATTTCAAGAAGGCGCAGCAGGTGATTGCGTATACCTGATTATTAAAGGTAAGATCGAGGTATATAAAACCGACAACGATGGTTATCGTTCCAATTTGGCGACCTTGGGTACAGCCGATATTTTGGGAGAAATGGCTTTGCTTGATGAAAGTCCGCGCTCGGCTTCGGCTCAGGCCCTAGAAGATAGTATATTAATCTCGTTAAAAAGGATGGAGTTTCAACTTTTTTTACAAAGTAATTTTGCGGTGGCCCTAAAGTTATTAAGCACGTTGAGCCGTAAATTGCGTGATGTTAACGACAAGTTGACGGAGCGAAACCGCAGAGGCTATTTTCCTTGAACAAGAAGTGTCGCAGAGGAAGATAATTTATGGAGGAATGATGAAAATGGCATTTATGGAATGGTGCGATAAGTATATGCTGGGGCTTAAAGAGGTAGATGAACAACATGAACAGCTTTTTGACATAGTCAATCAACTGCATCAAGCGGTGGTTGAGGGGGCGGATCAGAGCGTAGTTGGCGCCATTTTAGATGACTTGATTGATTATACGGTAGACCATTTTGCAACAGAAGAACGTTTGTTTTTGGCCCAGGAGTATCCGCAATATGAAGAGCATAAAAAAGAGCATGATCTTTTAACGCAACAAGCTCTGGAGATACAGGAGAAATTTCGAGCAAAAGAGATTACGGTAACATTTGAGTTGTTGGATTTTTTGAGTGACTGGTTAAAAAACCACACCACGGATTCCGACTTAAAATACGCGCAATTTTCAGCAATTAGCAAGAGCTAGATAAAATAGTTGTCTTCATTAGGGAGGCTTGTAATGGAATGTAAAGTGAAAATTTGGGGTTCGCGTGGTTCGCGCGCTGTACCAGGGCGGGATACGTTGGTATATGGCGGTAATACTGCTTGCGTAGAAGTGCGTTTCGGGCAGCATCAGATTATTATTGATGCTGGCAGCGGTATTTGCGAACTTATGAAAGATATATCTTTTGTGGGACAAGCCAAAAAGGCGGACTTGTTTATTTCCCATATGCATTGGGATCATATCTTAGGGTTGCCATTTTTTAAACCTTTGTATCAAGCTGATAATGTTTTTTGCATTCATGGTGTCAATGGCCGGTCCTATGATTTTGAAAGCGCGTTGCGCAACGTGATGCGGGATCCAAATTTTCCGATTAGTTTTGATGATTTAAAAAGTCGGAATATCATTAAGACCCATGAGCCTAGTGCGTCATTTTATTTGCAAGATGTGTGGAAAGAAGTGACCGAAGGAGCATATTGCACTCCGGAGATTCGAGTAGATACAATGCCTAATCAGCATCCTAACGGAGGAAGTTTTTACAAGTTTTCCTGTGACGGGCGTGCGGTTTGTTATGCATCCGATACGGAGTGTGCTCCAGAGAAGCCGGAATTTATTGATTCGCTGGTTCGGTTTGCTCAGGGGGTTGATTTGCTAATTATGGACGCTAATTATACTCGTGATGAATATGAAGGTCGTGTAGGCGGATTTTCCAAAAAAGGCTGGGGCCATGCTTGTTGGGAAGACTGCGTGAGGGTGGCTCAAAAAGCGGATGTGAAAAAATTGTGCCTCTTTCATCATGATGCCGCCCGTACAGATCGGGAGCAAGCCTTGATTGAAAAAGCCGCGCAATTGAAATTTGGGGCGACAATTGCTGCCAGGGAAGGATTGGAACTGGCATTGTGAGTGTGCGTGCCTAAGTAAAAACGTTATTATAATGGAGGGCTTCATGCAACATAATTTGGCAAGGTTTCTAAGGCAAAGGGCAGTCCGAAGCTATATTATGTTGATGTTTGCGGCTGGTATAATAATCTTTTTAGCCATACTTAGCTATTGGCTGTATGCCAGTGAATTACAAACAATAGAAGACAGCACGCGGCAAGTCTCTGTTATTGTGAATAATGACATTGAAACAAGAGTTTCGAATTATTTAGAAGAGTCTTATCAACTGGAAAAAATCAACAAAAGCGTGTTTGTTGGCCGCCAAATTGATATGTCGGATCAGCTTCAGAGAGATAGATACTTTGTGGAAATGCTTAAAATTTTTAAGCGAGTTAACAATACGTATATTGTTTTAGCAACCGGTGAACAATATGGCGCCAGTCGAGATGGAGATAGAGGATTTTTCGTTTGGGATTATGACCGTGACAATGAGAAATTAGAGTATTATCTCTATGATGAACAACAAGGCCGTCAAGGGAAGGTAAAAAGTATACTTGGATATAATCCACTGCAGCGGCCGCCTTATATAAAAGCAGTTGAGATGAAGCAACAAGGATGGACCAATGTCTATCCTTCGATATCTGGCGGGGGAGTCATTGTTGCCAAAACATGTCCGGTATATTCGGAGGATAATCAATTGCTGGCGGTACTTATGAGTGCTGTTGATTTAGATTGGTTTAATAAATTTTTGGATTCCTTATCAATTACCGAACACTCAATGGTATTTATTTTGTCAAAGGATGCAGAAATTATTGCAGGTGCTAATGCGCCGACAGTAAGCGGCGAAAAAAAGACTAGCTTGTTTCATTCCCGTGATATCCCGGTATTAAATCAGGGTTTGAGGGAGTTGAGAGAAAAAGAGGCAAAAATCGAACTGCTTCAAAAAGGTGTAGAATGTAAGTTTCAGTTTGAAGGGGAAACTTTTTTGTTGTATATGAATCCCATACAAGGAGATATGCAGTGGCGCAGTGCAATTCTGATCCCGGAGAAAGACTTACGAGAACGCTTAAGTGCTTTTTCTAACCAATTGAACATTTTAATGGTTATTGGCAGCTTTTTCGCATTGATTATAGGGGCAACTGTTGCCCGATATAGTATTGACCCGATTGTAAAGGCTACCAAAGTCGCAAAGGAAATTGCAGAAGGAGACTTTAGCAATAAAATAGCGATAGTTCGCCAGGATGAAGTCGGGGAAATGGTTCGAAGGATCGATGAGATGTCAACTAAAGTACAGGAACAATTTGAGTTTGAAAGAGAAGCCGTAGAGACTGAAAGAAAATTACGACAACAGGAAGAGAATATAACAAAGGCTATAGCGAGTTTTGTGCCGTATGCATTCTTAGATATATTAGGAAAACATAGTATACTAGAAATTTATCCTGGTGATCATGTCGAAAAGGAAATTACCATTTTATTTAGTGACATTCGTTCTTTTACCAAAATCTCGGAAAAAATGGGAAATGCTGAGCTGTTTACATTTATTAACTGTTATTTAGAGTTAGCTATAGACATAATCACGGCTAATAATGGCTTTATTGACAAATTTATTGGTGATGCAATTATGGTGCTTTTTCCTGGCGCTAGCGATGATGCATTGCGGGCGATTATTGAACTGCGGAAAAAATTGCCGCAGGGTTGTTGGCAGCATGAGGAAGACCCCTTGCTTATTGGCGCGGGTATTCATTTTGGCAGTGTGACGTTGGGGACGGTGGGAACGTTCGCTCGTATGGAGACTACCGTTCTTGGAGATTCTGTAAATTTAGCCGCGCGTTTGGAAAGCGCAACTAAGGTGTATGGTGTCGATATTTTGATTTCAGAACCGGTATATTGTCGGTTATTGCATCCCGAAACATTTTATATACGAGAAATTGATGCGGTAAAAGTTAAAGGCAAAAATCAACCAATTAAATTATATGAGGTATTTGACGGTGATCCGGAGGAATTAAGACAGGCTAAAAAGGAAAATACCCCTCTGTTTATGAGGGGACTGGAATTCTATAAAAATGGTGATTTTGTACAAGCGGAAAAACTTTTTCGGAAATGCCAGGAATGTTGCCCGGAGGATAAATTATTGCTTGTATACATTAAGCGTTGTTGTACATTGCAACGGGTTCCGCCAGGGCCTGATTGGAAAGGGATAAGCGGGATTTAGCGAGCTAGTACTCTCTGTAGATTCTTGTTTCTGAAAGTTTGTGGGACGAAAAGATTGAAAGTCCTACAAACCAAGTAAATATGTAGACATCGCCAGGAATTTTGATTCTTGGCGGTGCCTTTTTTTATCTGAAAAGGTGGTGCAATGGAGATACTGGCGTGTTAAGTCTGGAGTTTCTATTCTGAAAATAAAAAAAGGATTGCTAGGTGACAGATAGAATGTAGTCCATTAGGGAATTCTGGGATTTGCATACTGGATAAGGATTGAAAAACCATTGGAAAACTGATGCTAACAAAGGAGAAAACTATGCTTAACGATACGATTATTTCGATATTGAAGAAACAAGTATGCTTCTTGGGTACTTCGCATGACAATGTGCCTCGAGTGCGGCCTATGCGTCCGTTTGTTAGTGAAGAGGGAACTGTTTGGCTCATCAGCTATACAGATACCGAAAAAACAAGAGAGATAGAAGCTAATAATGCGGTTGAATTATGTGCGGTTGATGAAAACAGCAATGTTCTTCGGTTGCAAGGTAAGTTAGTAGGCGAAACGAAGGTTCCTGAAGAAGAAAGAGCAAGGGTGCGTCGGAAAATTATTGAAGAACTGCCGGGCGTTGCGGAATTTTTTACGGGAGCTGAAGATATTAGTATGGCGATTTACAAATTGGAGATTGCGAATGTAATTTTTCGCAGTCTGGAGAATGTTGTTCGCGCTGAACTTCACTTTCGCAAGTAAACCCAAGCAGAAGCAGCTTGCTTTGAGGAAGGAGGGCTTGCGGTGAAGAGCATTCCTAAGTTTATTATTTCCCTGCTCAGTTGCTTTGGCGCTGGAGCGATTGGCGGCGTGTTTACGCAAAGCTCTCTAACTACGTGGTATGCGCAGCTAGTTAAGCCGGAGGTTTCGCCGCCAAACTGGGTATTTGCTCCGGTGTGGAATGTGTTATATTTCTTAATGGCTATTGCGTTGTATCGCCTTTTAATAAGCGAGCAGCGTCAAGCCCAGCGGCTGGCGCTAGCGTTGTTTGTCGTGCAATTATTACTCAATATAACCTGGTCGGCGGTATTTTTTGGACTTCACTCGCCGGGGGGCGGGCTTGCGGTAATTGCCTTTTTAGTCTTGGCTATAGGGGCAACTATGTTTTGCAGCCGTCGCGTTTCTAAAGTGGCGACGTTGCTGTTAGTTCCATATCTGGGGTGGGTTTGTTTTGCGGCGTATTTGAATTATCAATTTTGGCGGTTGAATTGACGCTGCGAGGAGGTGCTCAAAATGGATCGTTACTATCAAAAATCTGTGGAAGACACGATGCATAGTCTAGGGGTGAGCGGCCAAGGACTGACTAACGCTGAAATAACTGGGCGGCAGCGTGCGGCTGTTTGCTTCTGGAAATCTAAGGTACGCTCCTTTGTCCAGAACCTTTGAAATTGCAGTATTGAATTCGCCGTAACATGTTACGATCTATGCGTTGGCGTTGGCGTTGGCGTTGGCGCCGTTTTTGATTATTCAAAGTTATCGAGTGCTTTTTCAAAGATAATATATGGCTTTAAGGGTAGCTTTATTGAAAAAAATCCGTAATCCTCGGGAATAGAGGATTACGGATTTTTGTTGAATTTGCAGCTACAAATTTTCGATATGACTCAGACGTTCTTTTTCCGATTGATAAAAAGAGCGGAAGGAGCTATAGGATTCTTGTACTTGCTCGTTGACTCCGCTTGCTTCTTTATATTTTGGTACTGCGTAATTATAGTTAGTTCCATGCTCGACGCGAGCGGCTGCATTCATCATATCACAATAACGAAGAGAGGTTGTTAGTACATCGCTAAACTGGCGTTTTAGTTCTTCGGCGCCCTTCGGGGCGATCAAGCGATCTGCTTGAAAGCGTAAGGAAGAACGGATTCCTCTCGCTTGGTTTAGGGAAGAGAAATAATCTCCCCAGGTATAACCGCCTTTGTGCAAGTTTTCCAACATGCCGCCAAGATCGGTTTTGGCATTATCATAACGTTGAATCAGGCCGTCCATTTCTTGAAAGAATTTTGTTAAGGCCGTCAGGAGTTCTTGTTTTTCACGCAGCGCTTTTCGTTGGCCTTCGACATACAAGGTTATTTCATTAGGGAATGTGGTCATTTCATTAGACATGCGAAAAGTAACGCCGGGGATGGCCAAGGCATCGCCTAAGTTTCTGGCCGTTTCGTTTTGCTCTTTGATCGAGTTCAGCAGGTTGTCTGTTTCGGCTGCCAGCGGGTTAGGAAGAATTAATAAAGCTTCCTGAACGATTGATTGTTCTAAACGTAATAATTCGAGAAGTTTTTGATGCTGTTCTTCAAATTTGCTGGGGGGACGCATTGCTTGAAAGGATCCGGCCAGCTCATCTAATTCGTTTTTATGTACTTGCAACGCTTGCTGTGTTTGAGAAAGGGGAGTGCTGCTTTGCCCAGGAGGCGTTGGTGCAAATACTTTTACTAAGGTGGAATTGGCATTAGCAAGACGCTGCGTAGCTTCGCCGCAACGGGTCAAGTAGCGGTCTTCACTTATCGAAGAAAAATAGTAAAAGGAAACACCGATGCCAAGAACGACCGCCAGTACCGACAAGAGAATGACTTTGGCGTATTTCGTTGTTTCGTACCAAGTGCGCAGACGCTCTAGTACAGATGGTTGTGGTGGCGCCTGCTGCGTAGCTTGTGCTTGCATTGACGCAGGTTCGTTTTCCTTTGCGTTGGAACGGGAGTTACCACAGTGTTTGCAAAATTTGGCATCTGGATCGAGAACCTCGCCGCAAGAGGAGCAGTAGGTCTGACATTTTTGCCCGCAATGTGGACAAAACCGAACCTCTTCATTCAGGAGCCCGCCGCAGTTTTTACAAGATCTTTGATTCAAAACGATTCACCTCACAAAATTACATAACTAAATATTTTTCGGTTCTGATTTTGGGATTTCCTGCAAATCTTATAAAATACTTTTTTGATGGAATAGTACAAGCATAGTTCTGACACGATTTTGTCATAAAAATGAAACATGACAAGACTATACTAGAAGCATTGAAAAGAAACGCATTATAAAGGAGTGCGCAGCCTATGAATAAACGATTAAGGCAAATTGGGATGCTCGGGTTAGGCCTTTCTATGTTGGCGGGATTTTCTATAGGAAGTGCTCAAGAACAGCAAGCATCTTCAGGAATGCCGCCGGTTATGGCCGAAGATATGCAGGGGCCGCCGCCGGGAGGGATGGCGCCGGCCAAAGAGGTTGGTTCTTTTAAGGGAGCGTACATGCTCGACGGGGGCAAGGGGGAATTGACAGGGAAGTTCATTAGCGCCAACGAGAGCGACGAAAACACAATTCTTATTAAAAATGGCGCTCAATTGCTTTTGGAAAAGGGGCGCTTGAATAAGACTGGCAATACCACCAGCGAGGATGGCAGTAATTTTAACGGACAAAATGCTGCTTTTTTAGCGGCAAGCCATAGTATCGCTCAAATTTACGATAGTGAAATTCAGTCTGATAGCGAAGGAGCTAATGCAATTTTTGCTACCGGCGATAAAACAAAAGTTATTGTTAGGAATGTTAAAATCCATACTAAAGCCAATTCGTCCCGGGGCCTTGATGCGACCTATAACGGCACGATTATTGCGGATGATGTGTATATTATCACCGAAGGAGTCCATTGCGCGCCCCTTGCGACAGACCGTGGAGAAGGAACAATTGTGGTGACAAAAGCAGTATTGTCAGCAAGTGGCGAGGGTAGCCCTTGTGTGTATTCCACTGGCAATATAACGGTCAGCGACAGTGTCGGAAGTGCAGCAGGCAGTGAATGTGCGGTCGTGGAAGGTAAAAATTCCATTACTCTCAATACGACATCCCTAACAGGCAGTGCGAAAAACGGGGTCATGCTATACCAAAGCTTTTCTGGTGACGCCAATACCGGCATTGCACGATTCCGTGCCAAGGACTCCTCGCTGACAAGCAAAGCGGCGGGAGCGATGTTCTATATTACCAATACGCAGGCCGAGGCCACTCTTGAAAATACCAATCTCAATTTTCCAAGCGGTGTATTGGTGGAAGTTACGAGCGATCGGTGGGGGAAAACTGGCGCTAACGGCGGGAATTTTACGTTTACAGGCATTAAACAAAACTTTGCAGGCGATATCCTTGCGAACAGCCTTAGCGCGGTTACTATAAATTTGACTCAAAATACAAGACTAGATGGAGCTATTAACAAAGAAAATACAGCTAAAAAAGCGATTCTAACGCTAGATGCTGGGTCTTCATGGAGCGTGGAAGCTGACTCGTATGTAACGGTTTTTAAAGATGCAGATCAACGATTTGGCAATATAAAAACAAATGGTCATATTGTTTACTACAGCGCCGACGAAATTGAAAACAGCTGGCTGGGAGGGCAAACCTATCAACTGGCGGATGGCGGGAAAATTGCCCCTTATACCAAAACCGTTTCCTACTAAAAATAGAGACGCTGCAAAAGGGTAAGGCTTTTGCAGCGTCTTTTTCGTTGCCTGAAAAGGAATTGCGCAGTGGTGTCTAGAAAAGCAAAGCATAGTCTACTAAAGAACTACGGAGGCGAAAGATGGCCGTATCATTAGAAGGAAAATTAGTCATTGCCATATCATCTAGAGCGCTTTTTGATTTGGATGAAAGCAACAAGGTGTTTGAGAAGGAGGGCGAAGTCGCCTATACGGAATATCAAATTCAGCATGAGAATGAAGCTCTTGCTGAAGGGGTAGCCTTTCCCTTGATCAAACGTCTTTTAGAGCTGCGCCATCCTGAAACGGGCGAGGCTCTGGTAGAAATCATTTTGATTTCTAAAAACGATCCCAATACAGGGCTACGCGTGTTTAATGCGATCGAGGAATATGGGCTGGGGATTACCCGGGCCGCCTTTACGCGCGGCAGAACGCCGTATAAATACTTGCAATCTTTTGCGGCGGATCTGTTTTTATCCGCCAATGCCGAAGATGTAAAATTGGCCCTTGCCAATGGTCATGCCAGCGCGACTATTTATAAAGGGGCGTATATAGAGCAAATAGAAGCTTCGAGCGAAATCAGAATTGCTTTTGATGGAGACGCCGTGCTTTTCAGCGATGAAGCGGAGCGGGTATTCCAAGCAGATGGACTGGCAGCGTTTAAGCGGCACGAAACAGAAAAAAGCGAAGAACCCTTGGGCGCAGGGCCGTTTAAGTCGTTTCTGGCGGCGCTGAACACCTTGCAAAAAATCTTTGCAGACCAGAAAGAAAAACCTATTCGAACGGCTTTGGTTACAGCGCGGGATGCTCCGGCGCACAAACGTGCCATCAAAACACTGCGTGCTTGGGGCATCAGTGTGGATGAGGCATTTTTTCTGGGAGGTTTGGATAAGGCGGCTGTGTTGGAAAGCTTTAATCCGCATATCTTTTTTGATGATCAGCAAACGTATTGTGTCAGCGCGTCTAAGGTGGTGCCTACAGGGCATGTGCCAAGCGGAGTGAAAAACGGATGAAAAGTAAAGATAGGAATAAGTTATTGAGCCTTTATTGAGGGGCCTTGCAAACCAGGTTGCGACCGTTGCTTTTAGCGACGTATAAAGCGGCATCGGCCCGTGACAACAGTGCTTCAAAAGTGTCGTCCGTGTCGAGCTTTTGTGCGGCCCCAATGCTGCAGGTGATGGTTGTCGTTGCATTTGAGGATACGGCGAATTGAGCGTGTTCTAATGACTTTCTGATGCGTTCTCCTAAAATCCAAGCTTGCTCTAGCGTTGTTTCTGGAAGAAGCAGGGCAAATTCTTCTCCCCCTAAGCGGCTCAAACAATCTTGAGGACGAATGAGAGATAAGCAGTGCTGCGCAAATTTTTGCAGCAGCAAATCGCCGGCTGCATGTCCGGCAGTGTCGTTTACCTGTTTGAAATAATCGATGTCAAGCATTAAAACGGAAGTGGGATTGGTGTAGCGAGCTGCGCGAGCCAATTCTTTTTTGGCAATTTCAAAAAAATGACGGCGATTAGTAAGGCCGGTTAGTTCGTCCGTTGTAGCAAGTGCGTGCAGCCGTTCTTGTAATGATTTTCTTTCGGTTATATCTTCCATAACAACAATGAAAAAACGGTTGGTATGCTTGCTGGTAACCGGAGAGATTAATATGCTTGCCCAATAAAGGGCTCCGTCTTTTTTGCGGTTTAGCAGTTCGTTTTTCCAACTTTTACCCGATAAAACCGTGTTCCATAAATTGCTGTAGGTTGTTTGCGGCGTTTGCCCTGACTTTAAAAGGCTAATTTTTTTGCCTGAAACTTCTTGAGAAGAATACCCTGTCATGGTGGAAAAACTGTCATTTACATATTGAATTTGGCTTTGTATATCGGTAATGATGATCGCCGCTATGCTACTATCCACAGCGGCTTTAAACATAAGCAAATTTTGAGATAAACGATAGCGTTGGTCTACTCCGCCTAAGACTGTTAATAACAGGAAAAGCGCGAGTGCTTCAACCCACATGCTGGAAAGTGTTTGCCACCAGAGGCTGCTTAGATCTACTATGAAAATAAGGCGCCACGGCGTATTTTCAATGTCCATCGCAAAAACTTTCCAACCGGCTATATCATGGTATTGATTAGCAGGCAGTGTTAGCAGCGTACTTGCGCTCGCCTGCAATGGAGGCGGCAGTAAATCTTGCAATTGAGGAACTTTCGGTTCTGCTAACATATCCTGAACTGGATCAGCCAAAACATTTCCGTGATTATCGACTAATAAGGGAGTGCCTATCTCTAAGCCAGGGCCGCTCAAGTATTGGCGTAAGCTGCCAAGGGTGAAGTCAATGCCAACCATAGCCCTAAAGTGATCTTGTTTATCAAACACAGGGGAGACAAGGGAGGTCATCAATCCTTTGCCGGCTTCGTCTACATAAACTTCATGCCAACGCAGCAAGCGCTGGGGGTTTTTATCTGGTTTGGTTTCGGAAAAAAGCGGGTGGGTCATCCATTCATCAGACCACAAGAGGGCTTGAGGTTCAAAGGGGTACATATTAATAAAATAATTTGCGGAATAGTAATAGATCCAAGTGGCGCTTGGCACTTGTTGCTTAATATCCTTTAATAAGGGATTAAGCCGCAAAGCAAGCTCTATTTCGTTTGCTTTGGAGCTTGTCGCATCGGGAAGCGTACCGCCGCCAACCAAATAGCTGCAGTCTTCTTTTTTTAGTTGCGCAGGGAGTGTTTGCAGGGAGTAGCTTTTTTTATCTGGGTTTTCTTTTAAAGCCAAGAATAGGGGATGTAGGGAAGCAGGCCGGTTTTCAGAAAAATTTTCCTGAGCTACATGCTGTAAAATGCGCAGATGATTGGCGGCATTCGTAGAAGCGTCACCAATGGACGTTTGCACAGTCAGCAGGTTTCTTTCTGCAATATCCAAAGAGGAATTTATACGGAAGGCTAATAGATTATCAAAGCTAGCCACTGCTATCAAAAATAGAAGGAGGTAGACAAACAGTAACAGGCGGCGGGATATGAGCATGTATAAATCGTCTGCCATTTTCTTTGTTTTCATAGCCATACTCCTCCTGATAGTGTTCTTTTGCTACTGTAATACCTAGTTCGAGCCTATGTGGAAATTTTCCTTGCATAGACAATGCTTATATTTATAAAATTACAAACACCTAAAATAGAAAACTTGCGAAAGGAATTGCTTGGCCGTAGCTAGAAGATCAATTTCCTAGACTAATGCGTGAAAGGGGCGCTGGAGCGTGGATGTATATACTATGGCCGTTCATGAAGCAGGGCATGCGGTGGTATCGGTGCTCTGGGGGAGGCAAGTCGAATATGTAACAATCGAGCCGCGGGGCGAGCTTCGTAGTGAATGCAATAATGGCGAGCTGCTCTTTGACTTAGAGGATTCCCAAGAAGTAAATGGGCAGCGTTTGTTCCGGGAAGGCGTGATTCTATCAGCCGGATTGGCGGCAGAAAATCTGATTCTGGGGATTGAGCCGGAAACGTCGCGTGCGCTGGAGGACTTGAAGCGATTTGAGCGTCTTCTGGGGAGAATGAGCGAGCAGCAAAAAGATGAAATGCATGACAGTGTCTGCCGCATGGCTTTTAGCACGATTGGCGCACCTATGACGCAGCGGCATATTATTGCCGTTGCAGAGGAATTGTTGAAGCTGAAAACGCTTTCGGAGGAGCAAATAAAAAACGTCATGGAAACCGCTTCTTGGTGAAGCTGTTTTTCCATGACGCCTAGAGATTCCTTTAAAATGAATGGCTGATGGTGGCGACAAGTTTGCGCTTTTTTTGTCCGGTGCTTAAATATGTTTGATTGGCATATAAGATATCCAAGGAATCGCGGTTTGTAATTTTGCGGGTGAGAGCATAGTAGACGCCGCGGCAGTCGTTATCGAAACCCGTTTGTTTGCCCATATCACCGTTTTGTTCCACGTGAAAAGCAGTGAGGCAGAGCGTGTTCTTGTCATCTAGATCATAGGCCCAACTAGCCGCCAAGGCTTTGTTATCGGAAACGGCGTTCGCTTGGGTATATTCAGCAGAAAACGTGCTTTTGCCGACCTGCCAAGCGGCGTCGGCAGCCCAGTGGCGGGTGCGCTCACCGCTGCTGTACTGGTATTGCGCCAGGGTGCAGCCGTAGTTCACGCCGGTGGCGGGGTGGTAGCCTGTGCGCAGGGCGTACAGTTTGTTGGTTTGGCTACCAGGGTTGTCTTCTCGCGCCGCTATGAAGTCGAATTCCCACTTTCCCGCAGAAGCGGCGGCCGTGACGCCGTCGACAAAATAAGTGCGCCCGATATAGGTGGCGGGGCGGCTGTAGAGTAACTCGGTTTTGCCGATGCTTGCCTCTTGGCGACCGATTTTGCAGGTGAGATTCGGTGTTTTATAAATAAGACCGAATTGATCCAACGCTGTCACTGCCTGACGGTCCGGGCCGTAGGCGTCGTTAGCGGTATTGAAGTCAGCTAAGGCGGGTTGTGACGTGTACTCCCAGCCAAGACGCGTATAGGCTGACCAATTTGACGACAGGTCTTTTTCGAACATAAGCCGCAAAGTATGCGTGATGCCGGAGATCGTTGGCTGGTCGCTATAGGAGTCTTTTTCATAGGTAGTGGAAACGTCCCCCGTAATTCGGAGCGGCGAAGCTTCTGCCGAGGCCAGAAGCAGGAAGCTGGCTGCCAATATTGGCAGCCAGGCTGTTTTTTTGTAGAGGTGTTTGTCGAAATATATCATAGAGTATCACGGTTATTGGCGTCGCAACGCATCGCCCAACTGCACGGATTGCGTAGCTAGGTTGTTGGTTGTGTCTGCGAGGAAGCGAATGGCTTGCTGTTTATCTTGTCCGTAGAGGCGCAGAGCTTCTTGTTCCCATTGGGGTTGGGCGGCAAACTCTTTTTGCTCAAAGAGGGCGATGCGTTTGTGAATGGCGCTGCTCACGCTTTGGTAGCGCACATCGGCGTAACGGGACAGATCGCGGAAGGTCCAGTAGGCGGAGTTTTCGGTATAGAGGTTGGTGCCGTTTTTAAATGCTTCCGGAATGGTTGGATTCCCGTAATACCAGGGCGTAAAGACGCTGGTGCAAGGCGTGGCCATGGCTCGCCAGGTGATAGCGCCGATTTCCGTCGGCAGCCAGGATCTTGTCTGGCAAACAACGCTGACTTCGGTGTTGGCGCTGCAGAGGGTTCGCTCGTCGGTCTGATGGGGGGACCCTTTTTTGTAGTCGTTGGTCAAATCATAAGGGGTTCCTTCGTAATGATCGCGCAAAATGGCGATGAGCGAGACTGGGGTCAGATGTGCTGGCTGCTGCGACAGCAGTTCTTCCGCGCGCCATTGACGGCGGGTATTGTAGGGGTCATTCAGTTTTTCCGGGGCGGCATAGGCTTTGGCAAAATGAAAAGGCTCTCCTTCTTTGTACCAGCCCATGCTTTGGGCATAGCTGACAACATCGGCGGAATACTTAAAGTTTTCGGAGTCTGCAAAATCAATTTCGCCGATGCGGAAGATGTTGGCTCTGACGCCAAAGGAATTGTCCGGCACTCGTTGGGCGGCCCATTGTCCTTCCAAGGTCACCTCTACCCACCAGCCTTCTTTGACGTCGGTGACGGCGAACATGGCGCCTGAATCTCCGCCCAGCTTATAGGTGTGTACCAGGTCGCCGATGATTTCCACAGCTTCCCGGGCGGTTTTAGCCCGTTCCAGGGCCAATTGCGTTAGCTCCGTCCAGATGATGCGGCCTTCTATTGGCAGCGTGGCGGGAGCTTCGCGGCGGTAGGACATATTGTTGGCGATGGCTACCTGATGTTCGTTGACGCCGCTAGTAATATCTCCAGGAGAGTAGGCTTTGTCGAAAATTTTGGTGGCGGAGTAGCCATAGGTTTCGGCAGGCTGCGGGACGATGGTTCCGCCAAAGAGAGTTACGGTTTCGCCGGGCAGGTGTTTGGCGTGAGGCGCATACACGTAGTGATGCGCGCAATAGTTTGCCAGGTCTTCGTTGTGGGCTAGGAGTACGGAGCCGTCCTTGGTGGCTTCTTTGCCGACGATGATAGAAGAACAACGTTCTACGACAGCCGATGGACGATCTGTTTTATCGGCTGTCGCCGCCGGATTGGCTAACGCATCGGCAGGTGCAAGAAACAGGGCCAAGAGAATGGCGAACCAAAGCGCTTGGACCTGAGAAAGTTTAAACTTCGGCATGTAGTGTCAGCTCCTTTTGGTATTAGTCAAGCGGCGTAATTACTTCGGGATTATAGGGGGCCGTCTGCGGTTTGGTCAAAATCAGGCCGAAGCGATTGATGGGGGTATTTTCGAAGGAATCGTAATCATGCCAACGGGTGATGAATTCTGCTATAGGAATATAGGTGTAATGCCCTAGGGTAGAAGGGTCCATAAAATAGACGTTGTTTTCGTCATAGCCAACGGCGACAACATAATGACCGTCTTCACTCTGGTAAGAACCATAGCTGCCTTTTGTGTCGGACCAAGCTTGAATGGCCAGCAGTACGGGTTCTTTTTGGTCAATATGTTTTTTGAGTTCTTCTAGGGTCATTCCTGTACGCATGGAAACTTTCAAGCCCAAAGAGGCGGCATAGTTAGCCATATTTAGGTAACTTGTGCCATCTTGGGAAGTCGGTTTAATTTCCGCAGCCAGCATATCCAAACGTTTGTCAATTTGGTAGTAGCCAAGAACGGATTGTAAGGCGGTGATGCCGCAGGTATAGTCGGTGTCTTGGCGCGTCAGCGGCACATGGATCAGGTTTTTAACGGCAGAAAGGGATGGCGCAGAATTGGCGGACGCGTTGCTTAGTGGAGAAAATAGACTTAGAGTCAGCAGAAGTAAAATGGTAAAAAGATAGCGTTTTTTCATAGGGGCCTCCTTTGTCGAATAAAGAAATTTTTATTTTTTCAAATACAATACATATTCTATGGGTTCCAATAAATCCCTCCTGGAGGAATTATTTTATGATAAACTGTATGGGAACGTAGTAACTGGGGGTTGAAAATAGAGAGAATGACCGGCATATTTATAAGGAGAGGCTGGGGATGAGAATGATACAGAGGCTAATCCGAGGCAAAAAGATTCTGGGGGCGGTGTTGGCGGTCTGGGGATTGTTTGTAGGGCTGGGCTTTGCGGAAGCTGCCGCGCTGCCAGCGCTTGGAGATACTAAGGCAGTCGTGGAGGTGCAGCATGGCGCAGCGTATATGGTGCAAGAAGACAAAGTCCATTTTTGGAGCGGTGAAGAGTGGGCAAAGATCGTAAAAACGAAGCATTCCCAGGCGAAAGCCTATGGGTATGCTATCCTAGCACAAGGGAAAAAAGGAACCCTGTGGCTGGAGTACGGCTCGGATGAGCGAGTGCAAAAAGAGACGTTGCTGATGGAAGAAAACTTGAAGATTCGCTATTTGGGAGAATATTTTCCGGAGTTGCAGGCGGCTCTCACTGGAACAGACAGCCTGGCAGCTATTCTTGAGAGTTACCCGCGGGCACAGTTGGCAGTTCGAATTGGTAAAAACGCGCAGGCGGAGCGATGGGTTCGCTTTTTTGTCGCTGGCGATGGGAAAACGCATATTAATATGCACACGGAAGTGAAAGGTTTTGAAATTACTGATATTCCTTGCGAACCGGGCAAAGTGAAAGCGCCGACCGAAGGCGCGTGGGTTAAAAGCGACAATTACTTTTTGCCGCAGCTGTATTTTTCGGAGCCGCTGGTTCTGCGAAAAAAGACAGAGCTGATTGTCGTTCATCATGCGGCGATGCCGCTCACGACGACGCGAGAAGATATTCAAGACTTGCATTTGACCAATGGCTGGGCCGGCATAGGTTACCATAAGTTGGTATTTGCCGACGGGAAAGCGACCGAAGGGAGGCCGGAGAACGTGGTCGGCGCGCATGCTTTGGGAGTTAATCAGCGCAGTCTGGGCATTGTGCTGGTTGGAGACTTCAGCAAGGAGCGTCCGGCGTTGGAGCAGCTGCAAGGAGCGGCAAATTTGACGCGGGAATTGATGAAGAAATATCATATTTCCTTGGAAAATGTGAAGCCCCATCGTGCGGTGACAGAGGGGACGGACTGTCCTGGAGCGGCTTTTCCCTGGCAAGAATTTGTCAGCCTCATTGCAGCGGGCAGGAAATAAAGCGCTCTTCTTAATGTTTATGTTGATGGTGGGAGTCTGGAAAGTGCGTATGTGTGTGTTCTAATGAGGGATGCTGGTGGGAATGTGTGTGGGCTGTATCGGAGGCGACCGGGGAATCGTGTGTGTGCTGGTGATGTTCGTCATGGATATGTTCATGTTCGTGGCCCAACTCTGTATGCCTATGAGCATGTGTATGGTTTTCCGTTAGGTGGAGCCAGATGCCGCAAGACATCAAGAGGCCGGCGAAGACTAGCGGTACGGTCAACGGCTCGCCTAAGACGACAGCCATGGCGGCGCCGATAAAAGGCGCCACGGAAAAATACGCGCCAGTTCGCGCAGTGCCAAGAAAACGCAGACCGAGGATGAATAAAACCAAACTTACGCCATAGGCGAAAAAGCCTACAACCATAGCGCCCGCCACGTGAGGCAGCGAGGGCAGTTCAGCGCCGACAAGGCAAGCTAAGATCAGATTGACGGAGCCGGCTGCAAGTCCTTTGCAGGAGGCCAGCCAGACCGGATCGGCAAGCGAAACTTTACGCGTTAAATTATTATCAATTCCCCAGGCCAAACAAGCTCCTAGGATTGCTAAAGCAGGCCAAAGAGAGGCTAAACCGGCTCCGTCCGGCCAGCTCAAAAGAACGGCGCCCCCGACAATAGCCAGCATACCTAGGAAAATTTTCGGGCCAAAGTTTTCCTTGAAAACAAACCAGGCTAATAAGGTTGTAAACAAGCCTTCGGCGTTTAACAGCAAGGAGGCGTCCGAGGCGGGCGTATTGGTCAGGCCAAACATCAATAAAACTGGTGCCAGAATGCCTCCGGCAGCAATAGCCCCGGCAAACCAGAGGCTGTCCTTGACGGATAGGCGTACGGCAGGTGTTTGGTAGAAAAGACGGCATAGCGCCAGGCCGATGCCGGAACCAAGGTATAATAAACCGGCTAAAAGCCAGGGATTGACGGCAGTAAGAAATAGTTTAGCCAAAGGCGTCCCGGTGCCAAATAAAAAGGCTGAAAATAGAGCCGCGGCAACCCCGGGGTGGCAATTCATTTTCATTATGCTCAATGATCTCCTTATATTGTATGGGATAAAGAGAAAAGGAGCTGCCTAGTCATGCAGTTCCTTTTCTCTGTTTCTTTATTATTATTTAACCACGACTACAGGCATTTTGGCATGAGTCACAAGCTCATGCGCTACACTGCCCAAAAGCAGGCCTTCAAAGCCGCCGGCGCCGCGTGTGCCTGTTACCAGTAAATCGGCGCTGATTTCCATGCTGTAATCAAGCAGGGTCTCGACGATGTTCCCCTCAAGAACACGAGGGGTAAACTCTTTGCCGCAGAGCGCCCATTCTTGGCGCAGCTCTTTGAGCTTTTCTTCGCGCATGGCGTGCTGATCGTGGCGCAAGGCCGTTACTTCCAGAGGGAATGCTTCCGGAGTAGAAAAGTTTCCGATGGGTTCTACCACGGTGACGACTTCAATAGAGGCAGTACCGTTCTCATAGGAGTTTAGCGCCCACTCCAGAGCTTTGCGGCTATGCTTGGAACCGTCAAAAGCAACCAGGATTTTTTTTACCGGCATAGTTAGACCCTCCTTGTAATTTATTTCCTATATTATAAATTATATGACATTGCGACGGGTAAGGAAAGATAAAAAAAGCTAACTTGTCGCAACAAGCCAAGGGAGAAGGCTTCCTGTATTTGCTAAAAAAATAGATTTATTGTACTGTTAAGGAAAATGTAAAAAATAAAGGAGCTGAAAAAATTAGAGAATGGCAACGTTGCTTGGTGCGCAGCTTCTGCGGGATGGTTTTGGCCATGGCGCTGTTGGCGGCGCTTCCGACGCAAGGGGTGGCCGCTGCGGCCTCCTTAGAGTTAATCAACAACAAAGAAGAAACACTAAAGGTGACTTATGCTGCGTGGGATGCTGTGCGAAACACCGATTCTACCAAAGGCTGGGTAGTTCTAAAACCGTATTCGTCCGCAACGGTTACGATTGACCATTATGGCAGTTGGGAACAGGTGCTCTGGCTGTACGCTTTTTCGCGAAGCCGCGTTTGGCAAGGGGATCCGAACGCTAATCTTTCGGATCCAGATCGCAGCTTCTTCGTTAATCCAGCCATGAACTTTCAGTACTATGGCAAAGGCGGCCAATATGCCGGCCAAAAAGGCTGGGAAGAAGTTACTTTCTTCTCTATAGCTGAAAACGGCGCGCATGGACAGTTTACGTATACATTTGAATAGAAAAAGGAGCTCCAACTAATGTTGGGGCTCCTTTTTTTGCAGTGGCTATTACCGTCCTTGTTCCGGCGGCGCTTCGCGCGGGCCGTCCGGATTCATGCTGCGATGTTGGAAACTGGGGTGTTCACCCGGGTGAGCTTTTTGCCAGTCCATGCGTTCTTGCATGCGCTTGAGATGCTGGTCTGCCCAGTCCTTGGAGATAAGGCCTTTGGCCACTTCTTCGTTAATGAATTCTTTTTGCAGTTCCATCATCTTTTCATGGTGTTTCTGCATATCTTGTTGAAACTGCGCACGTTGTTCGGCAGTCCAGTTTACGCTGTCCATCATGCAGGGGCGCTCCATGCGGGGGCCGGAACCCGGTCCCATATTCGACTCCATGGGAGATGCGGAGACTAAGGCGGCCGAAGCTAAAATGGCTCCGGTTGCTAAGGTGGCAATTAAACGTTTCTTGATCATGTGAATCCCTCCTGTTTACTTGATGTCCTTAGTATAAACAGCAAACATGACAAGAAGTTGGCGTTTTTGTGTACGAACGGTGAATAATTTTGGAGCGCTGTTAATCGGCCAAGATAAGAGTCGCAGGAGCGTCTTGGAATCGCAAGGCGGTAGACGGTGCTAGTTTACTGTCGGTAATGATGTAATCAATCTTTTCTAGGGAGGCAATGCTGACCGTTACATCACGATTAAATTTACTGCTGTCGGCGGCCACGAAAATTTCGTTGGAGCGCTCAATGATTTTTTTTCTAGTAACGGCTTCGCTCATATTGAAGTCGGAGACTCCTTTTTCTAGCGTAATGCCGCCAGCGCAAAGAAACGTTTTTTGGATATTTAACTCTGAAAAGTTGAAGATGTAATCATAAGTTACAACGGAACGCTCGTCGTGGCGGATTCTGCCGCCGATAATGATAAGCTCAAAGTCGGTATGAAGAAGCTCATTTATTACGAAAAGAGAGTTGGTTAAAACAGTAAGATTCTTCTTTTGAGAGAGGTTTTTGGCGATTTGATAGGTCGTAGAACCGCTGTCGATAAAGATACAGTCGCCGTCATGAATAAAGTCGCTGCATCGTTTGCCGATTGCTTCTTTTTCGTCTAGGTGGCTGACCATTCGATTGGCCAGCGTTGGTTCGTTGGTGAGCGGCTCCGCCAAACGAGCTCCACCGTATACTTTTTGAATCAGTCCTTGCTTTTCCAACAAAGTTAAATCTCGGCGGATGGTTTCAATGGAAACTTGAAAGGTGGTCACGAACTCGGGAATGGTGACAATGGTTTTGACGGAAAGAAGACTTACGATTTCTTTTTGTCGTTCACTTGCCAGCATGTGCTATATCTCCCTGCTTTTTTATTGTTATTTCGAGTTTACGAGAAGTCGTGACAATACGCAATGAGTTGGTCAATAGAGTTAACAATAATTTTAAAACATTATAGAAAAGTTGTCAAAAAAACGTAAGAATATGACAAAAACATATTAATGATTTATTAACAAAAGCATAACAAGAAGGGGTGGGGAAGTTTGTATACTAGAATGGAAAGAATGCAACAGTCATGGTGAGGTGAAAGTATGCTTGTGTTAAAAGGTATCCACAAACAATTTGAAGGAAAAGTGGTATTGGATGGTATTGACCTCGTCATTCAAAACGGCGAGATTATTTCGATGTTAGGGCCAAGCGGCAGCGGGAAAACGACGCTGCTAAACATTATTTTAGGATTGACGGCGGCAGATAGGGGGACACTTTTTTTTGACGATATTGACATTACGCACGTTCCGATGAAGAAGCGTGGTTTCAACATTGTCTTCCAAGATTATGCGCTGTTTCCCAATTTGGATGCATATCATAATGTCGTATACGGCTTGAAAAACAAACCAGATATGGCCAGCCAAGAAGAAGTGGACGATTTGATTGATTTTCTTGAATTGAGGCCGCACTTAGCCAAGAGAATTCACCAGTTGTCAGGCGGGCAAAAGCAACGCGTCGCTTTAGCGAGAACGTTGGTTACAAAGCCTAGGATCTTGCTGCTGGACGAACCGTTAAGTGCGCTGGATGGCGTTATAAAAGAAACTATTAAGGAACGAATCGTCAGCCTGACTAAACGATACAAATTGACAACTATTATTGTTACGCACGATCCAGAAGAAGCACTGACTATGTCTGATAAAGTTTTAATTATCGATCAGGGAAAGGTTTCCCAGTATGGAACGCCCCAACAAGTGATCCATGCGCCAGAAAACAATTTTGTTGAAGAATTTATCTTGCGGCAATTGCAAATCAAAAAAGAAAACATTTTTGGTTTATTCCGAGAATGCCATGCGTAAAGGACAACTGGAGCACCAAATGATTTTGAGCAGTATTGTGCTGTTCTTCGTGGTATTTTTAGTTGCGCCGTTGGGGGTTTTGTTTGCATTTTCGATACATACGGAGCAGGGGGTGAGTCTTTTGCAGTATGGAGCAGCGCTGCAAGAGCCAAGTATTTTAAAGTCGTTTCAAAATAGTGTCGGCGTATCTGCGTGTGCCGCTGGGGTGACGACGATGTTGGCGTTTGTTTTAGCCTATGCGGTGAATGGCACAAATCTGAGTGGACGTTTCAAGCGAATCATACGCACTAGCGTTTTAGCCCCCATGCTCTTGCCTACCATTACATACGGCTTTGCCATTATGTATTCTTTTGGCAAGCAAGGACTGCTGACGAAGCTGTTTGGAGGAGAGATATTTCCTATTTATGGCATGTGGGGACTTTTGCTAGGTTATGTCATCTATACCTTGCCGCCAGCGTTTTTACTGCTTGATAATGCATTTGGCTATGTTGATAAAAAATTCATTATTGTTTCAGAATTGATGGAAGATGGTTTTTGGCGTAGTTTCAATAATACGATTGTGCAGCCACTAGCGGGCGCTCTTGGCGGTGTTTTTATTGTGTCCTTTATTTTGAGCTTTACCGATTTTGGTATCCCCGCGTCTCTTGGAGGGTCGTTTCCTGTAATTGCGATTGATTTATATCAGGTTATGTTAGGTTCCGTTCCCAATTTCTCAGGCGGAGCCGTCATTGCTATGTTGATGCTGTTGCCAGCGGCAGCAGGGGTAGTAGCACTTACGTATCTTAATCGGTTCAATTTTTATTATGATGCTATCTCGGTTCAAGAGGTTCCGGAAAATAACTGGCGTGACCGATGTTTTGCGGTGTTGTCGGTGACGATTTTGATGGCAGTCTTCGCGGTATTTATTGTTATGTTTATTGCACCAGTAGTTAAAAACTTCCCGTATGACATGAACTTTAGTCTGGAATTTGTAGAAACGGCATTGGCGGGACAAGCGCTCTTGCAAGTTTATAAAAATTCGTTACTAGTCGCGTTGGCGTCGGCGGTTGTCGGTACGGCGGGCGCTTATGGAGCGGCTATTTTAAATGCTAGGACTTCGCTAAACCGCAAGAGCAAAATGAGCTTGGATTCATTTGCGATGATCACCAATACAGTGCCGGGCATGGTCTTGGGTTTGTCGTATCTGTTGCTATTTAATGATAGTGATATCAAAGGAACTTTTTTCATTATTATTGTTTGCAATGTAGTTCATTTTTTTGCCACACCGTACTTAATGGCTAAAAATTCACTAAGTAAACTGAATCCTGCATGGGAAACGACAGGTGAGCTGATGGGTGACACTTGGCTGAAAACCGTAGCTAGGGTGATTATTCCTAATTCAAAAACAACAATTGTAGATATGTTTAGCTATTATTTTATCAATGCCATGGTAACCATTAGCGCCATTATTTTTTTGGTGGCGGCGAGAACATCGGTAGTGACCAGTAAAATTAAAGAATTGCAGCATTATGCAAACTTTAACGAGATTTTTGTTTTATCCATTTTGATTTTTATGACGAATTTGGTCGTGAAAATAGGATGTGATTATGCAAACAAGAAAATGTCATCTTCATGAATAAGGAGATGAAAAGATAAAGTATCTATTTCAGTTACAATTAAGGAGGAAGGTTCATGAAAAGAAAGACTACGTTTTGGGTTGCGTGTATGTTGATGGTAACGAGCTTGCTCGCCCTTGCAGGCTGCGGAGGTGCTGGATCGAGCGCTCCGAGCGCCAAGCAAGTGGTGATTTACACGAACGCGGATAAAGAAGCGGCTGACGCCATGGAAAAGAGTCTGAAAGCAGCTGGATTTGAAGGAAAATACGTTTTGAAAACATTTGGAACCTCCGAACTGGGGGGCAAACTGATGGCGGAAGGAAATAAAATTGAAGCTAACTTGATTACGATGAGTTCTTATTTTCTGGATAGCGCACAGGCTAAGAACAAAATGTTCGCCGATTTGAAGTTTGAAACAAAAGCTATCGATAAATATCCTTCTTTTTATGCTCCCATCTTGGGGAATGTAGGCGCTATCATTGTGAATACGCAAGTTTTAAAAGACAAAAATTTGCCTGTGCCGACTTCACTTAAGGATTTGACTAAAGAAGAATATAAGGACTTGATTTCGATTCCTGATATCTCCAGTTCATCTACGGCGTGGCTGATGGTACAAGCCATTATTAGCCAATACGGTGAAACGGAAGGGAAAGCCATTTTGGGGAAAATTATCAAGAATTGCGGTCCTCATATTGAAAAATCGGGTTCCGGTCCGATTAAGAAAGTTCGCGCTGGGGAAGTGGCGATTGGGTTCGGCTTGCGCCATCAGGCGGTAGCGGATAAAGCCGCAGGGAAGCCCATTAATTTCATTGACCCTGTAGAAGGAAACTATTCGCTGCTGGAAGCGGTGGCTGTGGTTAACAAGGATGATGAAGCGACTACACAATTGGCCAGAGATATGGCAAAAGTGATTATCAGCAATGCCAGAGCGGATTTGTTGAAAGACTATCCGGTTGTTCTCTATCAAGGAGAAACCGTAGCTGATGTGAATAAACCGGGGAATTCAAAAGTGTTTTCTAAGCCACTGACAGTGGAGCTTTTAACAGAACACCAAAACTTTGTTAAGACGGCGGCTCAATAATCTCGTATCCTATGGAGGCATGTAGGGGAAAGACAAGGGGAGTATGATGAATACGTATAAGCTATTAACGCCCGGTCCCTTGACTACCAGTACAACGGTCAAAGAGGCAATGCTCTTTGACCGTTGTACTTGGGATGAAGAGTACAAGAAAATTACACAAAAAATTCGCCGCCAGCTACTAGCGGTGGCGGCGGTTTCGGAAGAAGACTATACGGCTGTTTTGTTGCAAGGCAGCGGCAGCTTCGGCGTCGAAGCGGTATTGACCACGACCATGAACGAAAACGACAAGTGCCTTTTTATAAGCAATGGAGCTTATGGCGAGAGAATGATTGCGATGGCGAAACGCTTGGGCTTGGCTCACACGGCTTGTTCTTTCCCATATGACCAGCTTCCTGCGGCTAAGAAAATTCGAGATATCCTGGAAACCGATCCGGCTATTACCAAGGTAGCCGTGGTGCATTGTGAGACTACTACGGGAATTTTAAACCCACTAGAAGAGGTGGCTGCCCTAGCGCGAGAGTATGGAAAAACCTTGATTGTCGACGCGATGAGCAGCTTTGGCGGGATAAAAATTTCTGTGAGTCAGTTAGGTATTGATTTTCTGATTAGCAGTGCCAATAAATGCATCCAAGGCGTACCTGGCTTTTGCTTTGTAATAGCAAAACGGGCGGCGCTGACGGCGTGTCGAGGCTATTCCCGCAGCATTTCTCTTGATTTGTATGACCAATGGAAGCATATGGAACAGGATGGAAAGTGGCGTTTTACCTCTCCGACCCATGTAGTGGCCGCTTTTTCGCAAGCGCTTGATGAACTAGAAGAAGAAGGCGGCGTTGCAGCTAGGCAACAACGATATGAAACAAATAATCGCCTGTTGCGTTCTAAGCTGATTTTATTAGGATTTGAGCCATATATTAGTGCGACGGTACAGTCGCCGATTATCACAACCTTCCGTTATCCTGACGCATCCTTTAAGTTTGTGGAGTTTTATCATTTTGTTAAACAGCAAGGCTTTGTATTATATCCAGGCAAGCTGACCGATGCGGATACGTTTCGCGTAGGCAATATCGGCGAAATTTATGAAAGCGATATTAATAAGCTCTGTGAAGTCATAACAAGGTATTGTAAGGGAGAGCGACATGCATAAAGTTGACGGCGTAATATTGGATTGGGCCGGAACTACGGTGGATTTTGGCTGTTTTGCACCAGTAGAGGCGTTTTTGCAGATCTTTAAAGAAGTGGGCGTGGAGGCGACTATGGCGGAAGCCAGAAAGCCAATGGGCCTGCTAAAACGTGATCACATCCGCGCGATGCTGGCAATGGAACGCTTACAAGCGGCATGGCGGCAAGTAAAGCGACGTGTTTCGACGGAGCAAGACGTGGACAGCTTATATGAGCGTTTTGAGCCCTTGTTGTTGGCTTCATTAGAGCAGTATGCACAGCCTTTACCAGAGGTGGTGGAAAGCGTCAGCTTGCTCAGAAAAGCAGGAATCCGGATCGGTTCGACGACTGGGTATACAGATTTGATGATGGATGTGGTTGCCGCAGGAGCTGAAAAACAAGGTTATGCACCTGATTTTTGGATCACGCCGGATTCAACGCAATCCTATGGAAGACCCTATCCGTATATGATTTTTCGCAACATAGAAGCGCTGCGGCTGACCGCTACGTGGACGACCATTAAAGTAGGCGATACAATCGCTGATATTCGCGAAGGGATTCATGCCGGCGTTTGGTCGGTCGGAGTGATGGTAGGCAGCTCGCAATTAGGTTTGTCTTATGCACAGTACCAAGGGTTGCAGGAAAAAGAAAAAAGCATGGCTTTAGCGGCGGTTGCTCAGGAATTTAAAGAAGCTGGGGCGGATTTTGTGATCCCGACGCTGGGGGAATTGCCGACTTTGATCGAACACATTAATGGAGAAATCGCGCAAGGGAAAAGGCCTTATGGACAATAGCCAAGGCCTAACACGCGAAGGAGACGTCAATAGCGGCCGTCTGCGCGAACAATGGCTAGTGGGATTAAATGCTGAAAGCATAAAAGCGCTGCAAGAAGATGAAGCTGTATTTATGCGTCAATCTATGTCCACTCCTTGCTTGCAGAGCCTTGTACGGGCGGATGGATGCTATATTTACGACCAAGACGGCAAGCGGTATCTTGATTTTCATGGCAACAGTCTTCACCAAGTGGGGTATCGCAACCCGGATGTGTTGTCGGCGGTGACGGAGCAGCTTGGCACGTTGCCGTTTATTCCTCGTCGCTATACGGCGGATATTGCAGTGCGTGCAGCAAAAGCATTGATTGAGGCAACAACGTCAAAAGATTTTAAAGTCTTGTTTACTCCCTCAGGAACCGCTGCCGTGGGGCTTGCTCTTAAGATTGCCCGGAAGGTGACGGGGAAACATAAGGTCATCTCGTTATGGGAGGCTTTTCATGGCGCAAGTCTTGATTGCATTTCTGTGGGAGGAGAATATGTATTTACTAAAGAGTTAGGTCCGCTTTTGCCGGGTTGTATCAAGGCCATCCCTTATAATGCGTACCGGAATTTGCTGCACAGCTCTTGTCCGGAACGAGTGGCTGATTTTTGCTTGGATTATCTGGAATATATATTCCAGAATGAAGGGGATATTGGGGCGGTCCTTTTGGAACCTATTCGGGCGACCGATATTCATGTTCCGCCTCGCAGCTATTTTCAACGCTTGAAACAGATGTGTGAGCACTATCAGGCGTTGTTGATTTTCGACGAAATTCCGACAGCCCTGGGGCGGAGCGGTGAATTTTACGTGCACCAGAACTTTGGAGTGGAACCGGATTTGCTGGTTTTGGGGAAAGGGCTGGGAGGGGGAGTTGTCCCTCAAGCCGCGGTGCTGATAAAGAAATGCTATGATCAATGTTCCGATGTATCGTTAGGCCATTATACACATGAGAAGCCTGCTGCTGGTTGCGCTGCGATTTGTGCGGCAGTTGGCTATATAAAAGAGCATCAATTGTTGGAAAATTGCAGACATCAATCTGTTTTCGCGAAACAAGCGGCAGCCATCTTGTCTGAACGGTATGTGTGCATTGGCGATGTTCGCATTTGCGGGCTGCTGATTTCCTTTGAGCTTGTGAAAGATCGGACTACGAAAGAAAAAGACAGCGTTTTGGCGGAGAAAATTCTTTATTACTGCTTGGAGAAGGGCTTGTCTTTCAAATTGGCAGCTGGTAATTGCATTACTTGGCATCCTCCGCTGATTGTGACAGAAGAGCAATTGTCATCGGCGTTTCAAATTTTTGAAGAAGCCATAAAAGACTGTGCCTGCGAGCGCGTAGGGTAAAGCTTCGTTAGAGCGCAAGTTAGGTTCATAGAAAACCCCGCTGCAAGGCGCGTTTTAGACGCGGTTGCAGCGGGGTTTTTAGTGCGTTTGGATTTTTAAGCTTAAAACTGTTAGTGAAGCACTTCGTCTGGGAACAACTGTTGCACGTCGTCGGCCAGCAAATCGAAGAAGACCAGCATGAATTTTCCTTCGCGATCCATGACTTGCTTGCCGTGGGTGAAAAGTTCAAAATCTTCTACTTTGATTAAATCGGGTTCGAAGGTCTCTTCGATGAAAGAAAGAACGGCTTTTTCTCTGTCTACCGCGTGGGCTCTGTCAGCTGCGCCCTCATCATAGCCACAGTGAAAGCTGTAGCTGTCGTAAGCGCCCTCCAAAGGGGCTTTGCCTTGTGCGCCGGCATTGTATCCGGCCGCCCAGGCTTGCAGATCCATTTCCGAACGAGTCATAGTGACAGCCTCCCTTCTAAGTACTTATATTGTGCATGAGGGGAACTACTACCTGGCTCATTAGGCTTTTGTTTTTACATCGTTAGAATTCGACAAAAAGATAAGCACATCCTCTAAGGGAGAGCTGCAAATTTACAAGAGAAGGCCATGAAAAACAAGAAGCGAATTTTCAGTAAATTAAGAGTGTAAAACAAGTCTTTCTATTTTATAATGAAGAGTAGAGAAGGGAGGCAGGCTGTGATTGCAAGAAAATAAAAATGTTGCCGCTACAATCGCAGATACAGAGAATGAAGCGAGAATTCGGTTTGCCGGAGTATAGCTTTGTAGGCATTTTGCTGGCCTGGATGATTACCTATGACCCCCATGATGTTACGTGGCATTCGCTTATCGCGTTTACGGCGGCGTTGGCCTATGTGGCATATAAAGCAGGCAAACGGCTGTGGCGATTCATTCGCGGATCGCAGGAGGTTGCCAAGAAGAGCAACTGAAAACAATGCTTTTTGTTTCTGGTCTTTTAAAGAGCAGCGCGGCTTTTCTTGCGGGGGGAAGTGTTGGAGAAGGAATCCGCTGCGACCGCCGCGAAATAGGGCAGCAACGGAGTAATAAAAATAGAAAAAGAGGTGAGGAGCCTGCTTGATCAATATGGAAGAAACATTCACTATCTGCGCATTTCCGTTACAGACCGCTGTAATCTGCGCTGCCAATATTGTATGCCTGCAAGCGGTGTTCCTGATCTTGGTCATGCCAATATATTGACGCTGGAAGAAATGCATCAAGTAGTGCAGGCTGCGGCAAGCGTGGGCGTTGACAGTGTGCGTTTGACAGGCGGAGAACCGCTGGTGCGCAAAAACGTGGTGCAGCTAGTTCGCCAGATAGCAGCTACGCCGCATATTGAAGACGTGGCTCTTACTACAAATGGCATGCTATTTGCCGAACTGGCACGAGAACTCAAGCAAGCGGGCTTACGGCGAGTTAATTTCAGTTTGGATACGTTGAACGCAGCCGTTTTTAAAGAGCTTACTGGCACGGATGGCTTGCAGCGTGTCTTGCAAGCTATTTCTAGGGCGCTGGAGTTAGGCTTTGGGCCGGTGAAAATCAACACCGTCGTCTTAAGGGGCATCAACGACCAGGAAGTGACGGAGCTGGCGTATTTGGCGAAAACCATGCCTGTCCATGTGCGTTTTATTGAGTGCATGCCTGTGGGGAATTTGGAATTTTATCGGGAAGAACGTTTCGTGTCTATGCAGGAAGTAAAAGAAAGACTGGCGGCTCGTTACGAGCTGGTTGCAGGTGAAGCTCCTATGGGGAACGGCCCGGCGAAGAGTTATCAACTGCAGGGCGGCATGGGGACGATTGGTTTTATCAGTGCCATGAGTGATCATTTTTGCGGGGCGTGCAATCGCCTGCGCTTGACGGCGGACGGCAGACTGCGGAGCTGTCTATTTGGCAAGGAAGAAGTGAATTTGAAACCGGCTCTTTCCCGCCAGGCAGGGGTCGAAGAAATAGCGGCGCTCTTTCGCCAGGCGATTTTGGACAAACCGGAGAAGCACCAGATGCAGCAGGGATGGGGGGCGGATAATGCACGCAAGATGTATCAAATTGGCGGTTGAGGGTTAGCCGCTAAGAGGGGCGTTGCCAAGGCAAAGAAGCAACTGTGAAAAAAAGTGGAAATGTTGTTGATATAGGTGTAATAAGGAAAGAAGGCGGTGTAAGGATGTTTTATCGAATTAACATGAAAGACTTGTCGGTTAAGGAGGACGCAGGAGAGCTATATGCAGGGCTGGGCGGGCGCGCCTTGAGTTCGCGTCTGGTTGAAGCGGAAGTAGAACCAACGGCGCATCCCTTGGGTGAGAAGAACAAGCTGGTTTTTGTCACAAGTCTGCTTTCTGGCACTGGCGCTCCTAATGGTGGCCGCATGTCTCTTGGAGCCAAGAGCCCGTTGACAGGCGGTGTCAAGGAGAGCAATGTCGGCGGCACCATGGGCATGAAGCTAGGACGTCTGGGCGTGAGAGGTATTATTGTGGAAGGACTGCCTGTTCAAGAAGGAACCTATGTGATTCAAGTTTCTGCCGCAGGCGTATCCCTGGTGGAGATGCCGGAACTCAAAGGCCTGAATATTTATGATACCGTGGCGAAGCTGCAAGATAAGTACGGTCCGAAAACGGCTATTGGCTGTATCGGCACGGCGGGAGAAAAAAGGATGGCCGCAGCCTGCGTGGGCTTTACGGATATGGAAGGCGCTCCTACTCGGCAGGCGGGCCGAGGTGGACTGGGCGCGGTTATGGGCAGCAAAGGCATTAAAGCCATTGTGGCCGATGACAGCGGGGCCGGTAAAATTGCCTATGTCGATGAAGCGGCCTACCGGGCTGGCGCAAAAAAATTGGCCAACGCCTTGCTGACCCACCCCGTTACTAGCCAGGCGCTGCCGGCGTACGGTACCGATGTGCTTGTTAATATTTTGAGCGAAGCCGGGGGCTTGCCGACGCGCAACTTTAGCGAGGGACGTTTTGAAGGCGCGAATGATCTTGGCGGGGAAACCATGGCGGAGACCATTAAAACGCGGGGCGGCAAGGTAGGGCATGGCTGCTCGCCGGGCTGTGTCATCCGCTGTTCTCAGATTTATCACGATAAAGACGGCAAAGTGCTTACAGGTGGCTTTGAATATGAGAGCGTTTGGTCCATGGGTGCCAACTTGGGTATTAGTAACTTGGATGATGTGGCCTTGATGAATCGTTTGTGCGACGATTACGGCCTGGATACCATTGATACTGGCGTAGCCTTAGGCGTACTGATGGAAGCCGGCCTCTTCACGGCGGGAGACAGCAAAACAGCAATTTCCCTGATTCACGAAGTGGGGCAGGCGACACCGCTCGGGCGGATTATCGGCTCTGGGGCGGCGGTAACTGGTAAAGTATTTGGTATGCGCCGCGTGCCTGTGGTCAAGGGGCAAGCAATTCCTGCCTATGATCCGCGTGCGGTAAAAGGCCAAGGGGTAACGTACGCTACAACGCCTATGGGTGCTGATCATACGGCGGGCTATGCCGTAGCTACGAACATCCTGAATGTCGGCGGCAAGCTTGACCCGTTGGCGGCGGAAGGCCAAGTCGATTTGTCTCGGAATTTGCAGATTGCCACGGCCTTTGTGGACAGCACAGGGCTCTGCTTGTTTGTAGCCTTTGCCATTTTGGATATTCCTGCCGGTTTGGAAGGCATTGTAGAAATGTGCAACGCCCGCTACGGCTGGAACAAGAGCGTTGAGGACTATTTAGAGATGGGCAAACAGGTGCTGCGGGATGAACGGCATTTCAATAAGCAAGCCGGTATTGCTGAAGGTTCCGATGATTTGCCGGATTTCTTCCGCACGGAAAAGCTGCCGCCGCATGAGGTGGTTTTTGATGTGCCCAAGGACGAGCTGAACAAGGTTTTTGATTTTTAAATAAAAAGAAAAACAGCCTGGCCGGATGGGTTCCGGCCAGGCCTGTTTTCAAGTTTGTCTTGGCAAGGGGAAATGAGGGATACGATGGAGTTTTTAGCATGTATGGATTGGCAAAAAGCACAGGAACTTGTTGCCCAGGCATTGACGACGGTGGCGGAAGAGGAAGGTGTGGAGCTGTTGGCGGCGCGGGAACGTGTTACGGCGGCGGCGATCTTGGCGCAAGAAGATTTACCGCCTTTTGCCCGCTCTACGGTTGACGGCTATGCCGTACGCAGCGTCGACACTTTTGGCGCTAGCGAGTCTGCAGCTGCCTTGTTGGAAGTGGTGGGGGAAATACATATGGGCCGAGAAGCGGGCTTTGCCTTGGAACCGGGACAAGCGGCGGCCATTCCCACCGGAGGCATGCTGCCTGCAGGGGCGGATGCCGTAGTGATGCTGGAATATGCTGAACAGCCTGATGAGCGGACACTGTTGGTGCAAAAAAAGGCGGCGCCTAATGAGAACGTGCTGACCAAAGGGGAAGACGTAGCTTGCGGCGAGGTGCTTGTGGAAAAAGGCGTGCGTCTCGATGCGCGGCATATAGGCCTTTTGGCGGCGTGCGGCTGCCAGGAAGTGCAGGTGCGCAAACGCCTTAAAGTGGGGCTGATTTCTAGCGGCGACGAGTTGGTGGAGATTGGGGTGAAACCCACGGAAGGTCAGGTACGCGATGTGAATTCGTATGCCCTTAGCGCCCTACTAAGTGGCTGGGGCTGTGAAGTGGAGCGCTTCGGCATTATCAAGGACGGCTACGAAGTTTTTTGCGCCTGTCTGGCGCAGGCGGCAGCAACGTGTCAACTGGTGCTCATTTCCGGCGGCAGTTCGGTAGGGGCCAGGGATTTTACCGTGCCGGCCTTGCAGGCTATGGCCAAGCCGGGGATTTTATTTCACGGTCTGGCGATTAAGCCGGGAAAACCAACGATTTTTGCTATGGCCCAGGAGGTGCCCATTTTTGGCCTGCCCGGGCATCCGGTGGCCGCCTTTATGGTATGCGGACAATTAGTGGCGTCCGCCGTGCGTCGCTTGGGCGGCGAACGCCAAACTGCCGCAGGCGCAGGCGTACCGGCGGTGTTATCACGCAATCTGGCTTCCGCACCGGGGCGGGATGATTTTATCAGCGTGCGCCTCGTAGCGCAAGATGGAGGCTATGTGGCGGAGCCCATTTTAGGCAAGTCCGGCCTTGTCGGCGTCTTGGCTCAGGCTGACGGGGTGCTGCATATTCCAGCGGCCAAGAGCGGCTTGTATCAAGGAGACCCTGTAATGATCCAGTCGGTGACGGCTGGGACGGAAAGGGGCGCATGAGGAGTGGGGAAAAATAAGGCCTATTTAAACTGTCAGACAAGAGAGCAGGCTCAAGTCTTGTGGCGGGAGCGTCTGAGCGCCTGCGGCTTTTTTGACCAATTGTCGGTGGAAGAGGTGGCCCTAGACGATGCCCTAGGAAGGGTGGCGGCGGCTTCGATATATGCCGCGCAGTCGGTGCCGCATTATAACAGCGCTGCCATGGATGGCATTGCGGTGCAGGCTGCGGATACCTTTCGCGCGCAGGAAACGGCGCCGGTGAAACTCGCTCTTTTATCTAAGGGTCAGCCGTTTGCGGAAGGCGGCTGTTATGTGGTCGATACCGGGGATGTGCTGCCGGAAGGGACCAATTCCGTCATTATGGTGGAAGAGGTGCACTTTATAGCAGAAGAGGCGGAGATTATCGCCGCCGCCTCGCCGTGGCAGCATGTCCGCATTATCGGTGAGGATATTGTAGCCAATGAGCTTGTGGTAGCGGAGCGGCAGGTTATTTTACCGGTGGATATTGCGGCTTTATGGGCAGCGGGTCTGGAAACGGCGCCAGTGCTGCCAAAGCCGAAAGTAGCGATCATGCCTACCGGGGATGAGTTGGTTGCTAGCCGCCAGGAACTCAAGCCAGGCAGCATTCTAGACGTTAATTCCCATATGCTGGCGGCGGCGGTGCGGCAATGGGGCGGCGAGCCTACGCGGTACGGCATTATCAAAGATAAGCAAGAGGCGCTGGAGGCGGCGGTCCGTGAAGCGCTGCAGTGCCACGACATGGTCCTTGTTAATGCGGGCACTTCCGCCGGTACGGAGGACTTCACCTTTGAGGTGCTCAGTCGTCTGGGGGATGTGTTAGTGCATGGTGTGGCCATCAAGCCGGGGAAACCGGTAGTGCTGGCAATTTGTGCAGGCAAGCCCGTAGTCGGGTTGCCTGGATATCCGGTTTCAGCGATGTTGACAGCGGAAATGTTTGTTAAGGAAGCTCTCGCAAAGCGGCAAAAGCTTCCCTGCGCCGACGCAGCGGAAGAAGAGGCGGTGGTGGTGCGTCCCTTGGCGTCTACAGTGGGAGTAGAAGAATATGTTCGCGTGTCATTGGGGCAGGTGCAAGGCCGCATGGTGGCAGCCCCTCTCGGCCGGGGCGCGGGCTTGATTTCCTCGCTGACCCGTGCGCAGGGCCTAATTCGCGTTCCCGAAGGCAGCGCCGGTCTTAATGCCGGTTCGACGGCGACTGTGCGCAGACTGAGGGGCGGCAGTTCGGTCCATAGTTTACTGGCTGTGGGGAGTCATGATTTGTCTTTGGAATTGCTGGGGATTCACTTGCGGCGGCGCAAGGCAGATCTTACCTTGTCTTGCGCCAATGTAGGCAGCATGGGCGGCTTGATGGCCATTCGCAATAATGAAGCCCATTTGGCGGGCATTCATTTATTGAGCGAGGCTACTGGGCAATACAATCTGGAGCAGGTGCGAGCGTATTTGCCGGATCGTCCCTGGCTGGTGGTGCATTTGGCCAGGCGGCAGCAAGGGCTGATGGTGGCGCCGGAAAATCCCAAGGGGATTCAGGGGCTACGCTGTTTGGCGCGGCCAGGAATTACCTTTGTGAACCGTCAGCGCGGTTCCGGTACGCGCATGCTGCTTGATTATGAATTGAAAAAGCTGGGGCTTTCCGGGGCGGATATAGAGGGCTATGAAAAGGAAGTCGGCACTCATATGACGGTGGCTGCTTCGGTCGCGTCCGGTACGGTGGATGCTGGGTTGGGAGTCTTGGCGGCGGCCAAAGCGCTGGGGTTGGAATTTTTGCCGGTAGCGGCAGAGCAATACGATTTGTTGCTCAATTTTGAATCCCATGATGAACGGCTGGAGCTGCTGCTGGAGGTGCTGCGCTCGCAGGAGTTCCGGGCGGACGTGGAAGCCTTGGGCGGTTATGACCTGAGCGGCTCCGGTGAGATTCTTGGTCAGGGAAATGGTTGAGCAGACATAAGTGAACATAGTGGCTGCGGCGAAGGAGGGAAGCGTATGGAAGGGCTGATTGAAGTCCGCTTCTTCATGGCGCTATCCGAACTGGTTAAGAAGCGGCAGTGGAATAATCCGCTGCGGTTGGCCTTGGCGGAAGAAATTGCCGGCGTTGAACTACTGGCTAAACTGGAAGTTGAGACGGCACAGGTAGAAGCGTTCATGATTAACGGCAAGGCGGTCTTGCCCGGGGAGGCCCGAATTCGTCCGGGGGATCGGGTGGCTTTGCTGCCGCCGGGAACGCCGGGGCCTTATCGGGTGATGCTGGGGCTGCGAAAAATGGATTAAGGAGCAAAGGAGGAGGGGCTGTGCAACTAGAAGTTCGGCTGTTTGCCACCTTGCGGGCCTTTGCGCCGACAGATGCGGTGGCAGGCGTATTTAGCACCGACTGCCCGGAGGGCATTACGGTAGACGTTTTGGCGGAGCATCTGGGCATCGAAGCCGCCAAGGTGCATATGCGCATGGTCAACGGCGTCGGCGTAGAAGGATCGCACGTTTTGAAGGAGCGGGATCGGGTAGGTCTGTTCCCGCCGGTAGGAGGCGGTTGAATGACGCAGGAAACGTCCTTGGAGGAGCTCAAAGCTGGGCGCATGCCGGAACGGTACTTGCGCAATTTAGGCACCATCGGTCTTGCGGGGCAGCTACGACTGCTTCAGGCGAAAGTGATCGTCGTGGGGGCCGGTGGTCTAGGTGGCTATGTGCTGGAATGCCTGGCTCGGCAAGGCGTGGGCCATTTAGTGGTGATTGATGGAGACGATTTCGCGGCACACAATTTGAACCGGCAAATTTTATGCACTACCGAAAATTTGGGTAGAAACAAGGCGCAAGAAGCGGCGCGGCGACTTGCTACGGTCAATCCGGAAGTGGAAGTGACGGCGGTTGCGCAGATGCTGACGGCGGTCACGGCCCAAACCCTGCTGGCAGGGGCGGACGTTGTCGTAGACGCCTTAGATAGTCTGCGGGATAGAAGTATGCTTTTTCAGGCCGCCGGTGCGTTGGACATTCCGGTGGTGCACGGAGCTATTGCCGGTTTTACCGGTCAAGTGGCAGTTCTTTTTCCAGAAGATGCGTACTTGGCGGCTTTTCTGACGCAAAAAGCGCCGGAGAAAGGCGTGGAAGTACAATTAGGAAATCCAGCGGCGACGCCGGCGATGGCGGCATCGCTGCAAGCCCAGGAGACGGTGAAACTCTTGACAGGTACGGGGCAAATCCTAAGGAATGAAATTCTTTATTTTGATATGGAGTACCTAGAGTTTGAAAAAATTCGTATGCCTTAAGGAGGAACTGTATGATGCGTAAAAATTTATTTTTTCTGTTTGGTTTATTGGCGCTGATTTTAGTTGTCGCCGGCTGCGGCGGTAAAGACGCGGCGGCGCCGCAAACGCCGCCTAAACCGGCGAATCCCAATATCATTTTGGCTACCACTACGAGCACTCAAGACAGCGGCTTACTGGATGTGCTGCTGCCGGCGTTTGAAAAGAAAACCGGCTACAAAGTGAAAACCGTAGCAGTGGGTACTGGGCAAGCGCTGGCGCTGGGGGAAAAAGGCGAAGCCGATGTGTTGCTGGTGCACGCTCCGGCTGCTGAGAAAAAAGTAGTGGCTAGCGGGGCGGCGGTTAACCGACAGTTGGTTATGCACAATGACTTTGTGCTAGTCGGTCCGGCTGCGGACGCCGCTAAGATAAAAGGCAAGACAACTCAGGAAGCGTTGCAGGCAATCGCCGAGGCGAAGACGGTGTTTGTTTCCCGAGGCGATGATTCGGGAACGCATAAAATGGAAGTAGGTCTTTGGAAGGGCGCCGCTCTTAAACCGGCCGCTCCGTGGTACCAGGAAGCTGGCGCGGGTATGGGACAGACACTGAAGATTGCTGATGAAAAAGCCGGGTATACGCTGACAGACCGGGCTACGTATTTAGCGCAAAAGAAAAACTTCAAGCTGGAAATCTTGGTGGAAGGCGATATCAAACTGTTGAATATTTATCATGTCATGGAAGTCAACAGCGAAAAATTTGCTAAAGCCAACCAGGCGGGCGCAAAAGCCTTCCGCGAATTTTTGCTGTCTTCGGAGGGGCAGGCGTTGATTGCCGCGTTTGGCAAGGATACGTACGGCCAGCCTCTGTTCTTTGCGGATGGCGGCAAAACCGAAAAAGACTTTGGGCTGTAGGTCATCAGCATGGTTGAAGAGGGAATAACACAGGCGTTTTTCTGGCTGCTGACGGGAGAGGGCGAAGTTGCGGCGGTGGCGGCTATGACGGTTCAGGTATCTGGGATCGCCACTTTTTGCAGTGTTCTTTTAGGCATTCCTTTGGGCGTGTGGTTGGCCTTGCGGGATTTTCGCGGCAAGCAGTTGTGCAGCGCGCTGGTGAATTTCGGCATGGGCTTGCCTCCGGTGGTGGTAGGCTTATTCGTCAGTCTTTGTTTGTGGCGTTACGGACCATTGGGGCAATGGGAGCTGATGTATACGCCGGCGGCGATGATGATTGCTCAGACGATTATCGCTACGCCTATTGTGGGCGGCCTTAGTTTTGCCGCCATTTTAAGCGTGAATCCCAAGCTGCGGCTGCAACTGCTTTCGTTGGGGGCCACTTCTTGGCAAGCCAGCTGGCTGCTCATTAGGGAAGCCCGCTTGGGTCTCTTGGCGGCGGTCATGGCTGGCTTTGGCCGGGTCATCTCCGAAGTGGGCGCCTCCATGATGGTGGGGGGAAATATCAAGGGACAAACCCGGGTCTTGACCACCGCAACGGTAATGGAAGTGGGCAAGGGCAACTACGATACGGCCATCGCCCTTAGTCTAATTTTACTGCTGGGCGCTTTTGGCGTGGTTTTCCTATTGACGTGGCTGCAGCACAAGAGGAAGAGTGAACGGAAATGACGGAAATTTTGGCTATGAACGAAGTCGCGGTGTATCGAGGCGGCAAGGAACCAGTGCTGCAGATCGACTCCTTTAGCATGAAACCGGGTGAATTGGTAGCCTTGGTCGGTCCTAATGGCGCTGGTAAAAGCACGCTGCTGCAGGCTATTAACCTCTTGCAGCCTTATAAGGGAGAAATCCGTTTATTTGGTGAGAAAACCGGCTCTGACAAGGCGCGTGAGCTGCGGCGGCGCACGGCAATGGTTTTTCAAGAAACGCTGCTCATGGAAGGCAGCGTCTTTGCTAATGTGGCCCTGCCCTTGCGTTTTCGCGGCATGGCTGTGGGCGAAATACAAGCAAGAGTGGCGCAGGCGCTGGCTGCCTTTGGTTGTGCTCATTTGGCGGAACGGCAGGCCAAGCGGCTGTCCGGCGGTGAGGGGCAGCGAGTATGTTTGGCCCGGGCGTTGGTGACGGAACCGGAGTTGTTGCTGTTGGACGAGCCATTTGCGGCGTTGGATGTGGCGACGCGCAGCACCTTGTTGGAGGAACTGCGGCAATTGGCAAAGCAAAAAAACATGGCTGTGCTTTTGGTAAGTCACCATTTTAGCGATGTTTTGTATTTCGCCGAACGTGCGGTGGCGCTTTTTGCAGGGCGGATTCTGCAAGACGGCGTTCCAGAAACACTGCTGCGGCGGCCGGTGAATGAGAAGGTGGCTCGCCTGGTCGGTATGGACAATCTGTTTCCTTGCACCTTGGAAATGGTTGGCGACCAGCAGTTGCTGCGGCTTTCAGAAGCGTTTTTCATCCCCTGTGACGGTTCAGCGGGGGAGTCTCCGTCTTTTTGCTGTTTGCCTGGAGACGGATTGTATTTGGCAGCGGGAGGCGAAGCGCCGATGGCAGAAGGCTGGTTTTTGTTTGAAGGGAAAGTAGAGCGGATTCTGCCGGGCATTGGTACCTGCTGTATGCTGGTTCGCGCGGGCGGCTTGCTCTGGAAAGCCCGTCTGCCCGTGGGGCCGGAAGGGACAGCGGTTGCGCCGGGAGATACCCTTTGCTTGCGCTTTCGTCCGGCGCAGTTGCATCGATTTTGAAATCCCGCCAAGAGCGGGAAGAAAGTTCTTTTTAAAAACCAGTTTGTTGCTACTGCAACTTTGCGTTGACGAAACCCTGTTAAAAGTACTATCCTAAGCAAAGGCGCTAAGAGATGATGAGATAGCAAAACTTGCCTAGGAAGGAACTGGCTATGGAAACAAATGAACGGGAAGGATTTTCGCGGCTTTCCAGACTTTCTAAAAAAAGGAAGAGAAGCATGAGCAAGCTGTGGATTGTTATAGTGGCGGTGTTGTTGCTGGTGGTCTCAGCCGGGGCCGCTTGTTTGGCGTTATTCAATGAAAAAGATCAGCCTATCGCCAAGGTGTTGACGCCGTTGAAAGGGAAAGTGAATATTTTAGTTCTTGGCGTTGACGAGAGGGAAGACGATGTGGGACGCTCGGATACAAGTTTTGTGGTGACCATTGACAATGACGCTAAAAAGGCGACGATGCTTTCAATTCCCCGGGACTCACGGGTGAAGATCGCTGGTCATGGCTGGGACAAGGTGAATCATGCCTTTGCTTTTGGCGGGGCGCCTTTGTCCAAAACAACCATAGAAAATTTGTTGGGTATTCCTATTGATTACACAGTGAGCGTTAATTTTCGAGGATTTATGCGCATGGTGGATGCGGTGGGCGGTATTACAGTCGACGTGGATAAGCGAATGCGCTATTCCGATCCTTATGATGACGACGGCGGTCTGGAAATTGACCTCTATCCAGGCGTGCAAAAGTTGAACGGGCGCACGGCGATAGAATATGTGCGCTATCGGGATGAGGAAGGCGATATTGGCCGGGTAGCACGGCAGCAAAAATTTCTAAAAGCACTGTTCCAGGAAATGGCTAGCCCGCAAATGATCAGCAAACTGCCTGAATTAATCAAGGAGTTTTCTTCTACCGTAAAAACCGACATGCCAACTGCTAAAATGCTGCAGTTGCTGCCGACTATCAATGACGCATTGAAGGCGGGACTGGAGACGGAGTGGGTGACTGGTACGCCTATTTGGATACAGGATGTAAGCTATTGGCTGCCTGATATTACGGAGCTGCGGTCCAAGGTGGCGCACATTCAAGGGATTGCCATGGATGAGCGATATCGCCGGGAGACGGAAAATCTGGCGAATGAGTATAAGCAATCGGTTCCCAGAGAGATTCGGGTTGCTTCTCCACCGGCGGTAGTGCAAAGAGGGCCGGCTTCAGAACGACAGACTGGTTTTGAAAGCAAAAATAGCTCTAGTACAAGTAAAGCCAAGAATGTCAGCAGTGAAAAAACGACAACTGGATCTAAGAATACGTCGGCCACAAGCGCCGGCAAGACGGAACCTAGGTAATGAGGGAGCCTGCGGTATTGCTGCAGGCTTTTTTCTATACCAGAATTTATAAGCTTTTATGCCTGGAAAGCCTAGAGTTATCAAGGGCTGGGAGCTTCTGGGTAAACGGCCGCCGCAGTCTCGTTGATCTCTCGCTTTACTCCTCTGGCCTTTTTGTTGGAGACCGGATGCTACGCCGTCCATGGCGGTTCCTCGTTTGTGCCTTCCATGGCACTGTTTTATAAGGAGACCGGCAATTATGTCATCCGTGGCATTGCCGGCATTAGGCACATCATGTGCCGTCAAGTGCATCCGGTACTGTCGCACCGGCAGTAGGAACTTCACGTCCCGTCACGTACATCACGTGCCGTCGCTGTGTGACGTTCTCTTCTAAAGGACCGCGCAGCGGGTTTTCTTTTTTTAGCCGAAAGGGAATTGGGAAAATATGTAGAAAATAATATTAGAATTTTCTGTTTGTTAATCCCGAAGGTTTGTTCATTTGTTCAGAGGAGGCGTGGAAATGAAACGAAGCAAGCTGGTAGTAATGGTTGTGGATGATGTTGCGGAATGGCGGCTACAGCTGGCGAAGCATCTGGAAGCGCAGTATTTTGTTGTGGCGGCGGCTAATGGGACGGAAGCGCTGGAATATGCCAAATTAAAGCGGCCGGATCTGATTTTGTTGGATGTGACTATGCCTGGCTTGAATGGTTATGAAGCATGCACGTTGCTGAAAAAAGAAGCGAGCTTGCAGAGTATTCCAGTAGTCTTTTTGCTGGAACCTGGCGAGGTGGTGGACGGGACGGAAGGGTTGGCGCAAGGAGGCTGTGATTTTATTGATAAGAGCAGTTCGGCACCATTGTTGCTGGCGCGCAGCGAGATGTATATGGCCTTAAAGCAGGCGCAAGAAGAGCTGCGTGATCGTAATTTTTATTTGGAAGGGCAAGTGGAGGAACGGCTGCAAGGGCTGGGGCTGCTGCAGGATGTATCTATGATGGCTATGGCGTTGCTGGCGGAAAGCCGGGATTATGAAACCGGCGCGCATTTGCAGCGTACAAGCCGGTATGTGCGAGCATTGGCCACCAATTTGTACGCCAAAGCGTTGTTTGCCAAGGAACTTACCCTTGACAGTATATTTTTGCTTTCTAAATCGGCGCTGCTCCACGATATTGGCAAGTTGACCATTCCGGAGACGGTTTTGGGCAAGCGGGGGAAATTAACTTCTGCTGAATTTTCTTTGGTTAAACGACATGCGCAGGCGGGACGGAAAAGCATTGAAGAAGCAGGGCTGTTTTTAGGAGTGCCTGAGTCGTTTTTGCGATTTGCCAAAGAAATGGCTTGTTATCACCATGAGCGCTGGGATGGCAACGGCTATCCGCAAGGGTTGGCGGGAGAGCGGATTCCTGTTTCGGCGCGTTTGATGTCTTTGGCGGATGTGTACGACGCCATTGTCAGCCGGCGTGTGTATAAGGAACCGGCGTCGCATAAGGAAGCGGTGCGCATTATCGAAGCGGCGGCAGGTACGCAATTTGATCCGCTGGTGGTGGGTGCATTTTTGGAGACGGCCGATAGCTTCGCTGATATTGCGGCGCAATTTCCGGATTCTGTGCGGCAGTGAAGGGCGCAGTCTTGCAGAGAAAATACAGTGCAGGGACGAGGTGGGAGCGTGTTTAACGAGGCATCCTTATTGATTACCGGTGGCACGGGTACCTTTGGCAGACAATTGGTGCAGACTCTATTGGCTCGCTACCGGCCGCGCCGGGTGATTGTTTTTTCTCGGGATGAACTGAAACAATCAGAAATGCAGCGAGAATTTCCGCAAAGCTGTATGCGTTACTTTATTGGTGATGTGAGAGATGAAGGGCGTTTGCACCAGGCGTTGCAGGGAGTCGACTATGTGGTACATGCGGCGGCGCTCAAACAAGTGCCAACTGCGGAATGCAATCCATCAGAATTTGTGAAGACAAATATTTTAGGAGCGCAGCACATGATTGCCGCAACGATCGCCAACCGAGTAAAGAAAGTGATAGACCTTTCTTCCGATAAGGCGGCAAATCCTACCAGCTTTTACGGTGCGACAAAGTTAGTTTCGGACAAGCTGTTTGTGGCGGCTAATGAGAGCATAGAAGGACAAGTAACGCAATTTTCCGTGGTGCGCTACGGCAATATTGCCGCCTCACGGGGCTCGGTAGTACCTCTGTTCCGCAGGCTTCTTGCGGAGGGCTGCACACGTCTGCCTGTTACGCATCTGCAAATGACGCGCTTTTGGCTGACTCCGGCGGAAGGTGTGGAAGCCATGTTGGCGGCATTTTCTCACATGAGAGGCGGAGAAATTTTTATTCCCAAAGTGCCTTCCTGCCGCATTGTGCAGTTGGCGGAGGCGTTTTTGCCAGGAAGAGAGCCAGAAATCATCGGTCTGCGTCCGGGAGAAAAGCTGCATGAAGCCATGTGGTCGGAGGGTGAGGCGCACCTGGTGCTGGAATTTCCCGGCTATTATTTGCTTCGGCCACCTACGTCGCCGGTCTCCAATTCTGTATATGCTGTGAATTCCCAGGGAGAAAGCGGCAAAGCAGTGCCGGATGGTTTTATTTATAATTCCGCTGCCAACCCGCAGTTTCTCAGCGTGGCAGAGCTGCAGCGCATGCTGAAGGAGCACAAATAAACCCCAGGCAACCCAAGAAATACTTTCTGGGTTGCCTGGGGTTCTGTGCGTGTTGTATTCAGGTTCAATCTATATTTCTTCAAAAAGAAACATTGAGCAGGCTGCGAGCCAATGCTTGGCCGAGAGCCTGCTGCCAAGAGGGATCGCACAGGATCTGACGGTCCTGGTATTGGGTGATGAAGCCGCACTCTACAAGCACTGCAGGCATGGAGGTTTTTTCCAGGACGGTAAAAAAGGCGTCTTTGACACCGCGATCCAGAGAGTAGTGAAGCGCATTTAACTCGTTTTGTACCGAACCGGCTAAATGGAGTCCTGGAGAGGAGCCGGGGTAATAGTAGCTTTCGATGCCGCGGGCCGTATCGTCTGCGGCGGCGTTACAATGGATGGAAAGAAAGGCGTCGCAGACGGCTTCGTTGGCTAGTTCGGCGCGCCAGGTCAGACCGTCGTTGTCGATGTCTTCCGTACGGGTAAGACAGACAGTGGCGCCCCTTTGGCGCAGCGTTGCCGCGGTTTGCAGGGCAATGGCCAAGGTGAGGTCTGCTTCGTGCAGATTGTGGAAACAAGCGCCTGGTTCTACGGGACCGCTATGGCCGGGGTCTAAGCAAATAAACATGGAAATCAACTCCTTTTCGTTTGAAGCATAGCCTTGACAGTACGCAAAAATGGCAACTTTTGCGCAAAATCTAAGGTCTGTGCTATAATAGGCGAAAATAAGTTCGGGGAGGCGTCTTGATGCGAAAAGGATGGATTTGGCTGTTGTTATTGCCGGTTTGTTTGCTCTTAACGGCTTGCGGCGGCAATGGAACAACTACCGGAAGCTTTGATGCTTCTAAATATGAAAAAGCAGTCGTGAAGCGAGTCGTTGACGGTGATACGCTGCTTTTAGCAAACGACAAACGGGTGCGATTGATTGGCGTCAATACGCCGGAGACGGTGAAACCAAATTCGCCGGTAGAAGCCTATGGTAAGGAAGCCAGCGACTATACGAAGAAGATGCTTACAGGCAAAACCGTGTATTTGGAGAAGGATGCCGGTGATACGGACAAGTATGGGCGGCTGCTGCGTTATGTGTATATGGAAGACGGTAAGATGTTTAATGAGGTGCTGGCGCAAGAAGGATATGCTCAGGTAATGACCATCCAGCCGAATGTCAAATATCAAGAGCGATTTGTAGAAGCGCAGCGTCAAGCGCGTGAGAGCAAAAAAGGACTTTGGAAACAGTAAGGAAAAGAACCGCGTAGGCGGTTCTTTTTAGCTTGGCGGTTGTTGAAAATGTCTTTCAGCTGAGGATGATTTTTGTTATAATGAAAGTTAACTGATATGAAAAAATAAGAAAACATGGTGTAAAGACCAGGTTCAGGAGGTTATACAACAATGGCAGAGAAGAAACTACCATTTTCCCAGACGCAGCTGGACGAAATGTTGCAAAAGTATCCTACACCGTTTCATTTGTATGACGAAGCAGCCATTCGTGCGAATGTAAAACGTCTTTTGGCGGCATTTTCTTGGGCTCCTTCCTTTAAAGAATATTTTGCCGTCAAGGCGACTCCGAATCCGTTTCTGCTGAAGATTTTGAAAGAGGAAGGCTTGGGCGCGGATTGCAGCTCTGCCGCCGAATTGATATTGGCAGAAAAAGTAGGTATTACCGGCGAAAACATTATGTTTTCTTCTAACGATACGCCGGCTGAGGAATATGCTAAAGCCGTCGAGTTGGGCGCGATCATCAACTTAGATGACATCAGTCATATTGCATATTTGGAAAAGCATGTCGGCCTGCCGGAATTGCTGTCCTTCCGTTATAATCCAGGCAGCGCTCGGGCGGGAAATACGATTATCGGCAAACCGGAAGACGCCAAATACGGTCTGACCAAAGAGCAGTTATTTGAAGCCTACCGTATTGTGCGAGACAAGGGCGTTACACGTTTTGGCATTCATACTATGGTTATTTCCAATGAATTGAATCCGGACTACTTTATCGAGACGGCTCGAATGATGATGACCTTGGCCAAAGAAATCTACGAGACCCTAGGGATTCGCATTGAAATGATCAACTTCGGCGGCGGCATCGGCATTCCGTATCGTCCGGAAGACGAGCAGGTAGATTTGGAGTATGTCGGCGTTGGCATCCGCAAGCTGTATGAGGAAATCCTTGTGCCAGCCGGTCTTGCACCGCTGAAGCTGGCCTTGGAATGTGGCCGTATGATTGCCGGACCTTACGGGTACTTGGTCTCGAAGGTGCTGCATAAAAAAGAAACCTATAAAAACTATGTGGGCTTGGATGCGTGCATGGCCAATCTGATGCGTCCTGCCTTATACGGTTCTTATCACCATATTACCGTAGTAGGCAAGGAGCAGCAGCCGCTGGACCATGTGTATGATGTAACAGGCTCGCTGTGTGAAAATAATGATAAGTTTGCTATTGACCGGGCGTTGCCGCAGATGGATATCGGCGACGTTGTGGTAATTCACGATGCCGGTGCGCATGGACATGCCATGGGCTTCAACTATAATGGCAAGTTGCGTTCCGCAGAGATTCTTCTAAAGGCGGACGGTACAACAAAATGTATCCGTCGGGCGGAAACGCTGGATGATTATTTTGCTACCTTGGATTTCTCAAAACTATAAAGATATTATGGTAAGAAAAGGGCAAAGCCGGTTTAGGCTTTGCCCTTTTTTGTACGATATAGTTCATGAATAGTTTGCGGAGAACGCAGCAGGTCGTAGGAAAGAGAGAGATTTCCATGGAAATTCGCAATTTGCAAGGACTGATGCAGCATTGGCTGCCCCAGGTCAAGGGAAATACGGACGCCATGGCGGCAAAGACCACAGCAACGCTGCAAGAGAGCGGTGTTAAGGTAGGCGCTGACGGCGTGGATATGCAGGCGGACGGTGAAATGAAGGCGGCGTTGCAGCGGCTGCAAGGTGTTATGCAGGAACAATTGCAGGATGTGTCTGATTTGCCGGCGGAAGTTCGCAAAGCGGTGGAAGCTATCTTGGAACAGTATACGCAGGCGCAGAAAGTCGTTCCCGAAGGAATCAACGCCATGCTGACGTCGCCCCGTCAGGCGGCGGATTTATTATCGCGTTTGGCGAATGCGCTGAGCGAAGGCGCGACACTTAAAGAGGAAGGTGGCGAAGGCGTCAAGCAACTGGTGGATCGTTTGCTGAGCGCTTTTAAGGAGACTTTGTCTGCTTCGCCGGGAGATATAGCGGCAAAACTGGCTTCTTTAGTCCAAGACATCAATGGACGACAGACGCCTTTGGACAAAGAGTTGACACAACTGGTGCAGCAATTGACTGCCAAAATGCTTGGCGGCAACGGAACTGGCGGAAGCGCACCGGAACCAGGAGCCCCTCTCACATCTGCTGCTTCAACGGCCGCGGCTTTTAAGCAAATGTCTCAGAGCAACGAAGCACTGTTGGCAGTGATGAAAGCGTTGACTCAGGAAGAAGGGATCGGCGCGGCGCTACAAGAGGCTAGCAAGAATTCTGATGCTGCTATGGCTAAGGGAATGGCTGCTAATGCGGCCAATGGAACGGTAGTTGGGGCACGCTCGGCTGTGAGCGAAGGTGCCAAGTCAGTGTTGCAGCAACTGGCGCAAGCGTTCCAAAGTCAACTGCCAGAGGAATTGCAGCGTCCTGGCGTGCAAGGCTCTGTGTTAGAAGGAACCCGTTTGTGGGCCTTGCTCAAGACCGTTGAGAGTGGTGCGACTGCAGGTTTGAATCGGCAGGAATTTAAGGCTTCTGGCGAAACATTTCGGCAGCTTGCTGCCTGGCTGAACGGGGGAGCGCAGGGGGAAACGCCGGATTTGGGCGAATTATTTGGATTGGTACAATTTTTGCCGGAAAGTTCGCAGCAAAGTATCTGGTCTTTGGCTCGGCAGCAAGGACTGCCCAATGTGTTGCAGCAGTGGGCGGAGATGCTGGGAGAAGGAGCTGCGAATAATGACGGAGTTCCGCGGGAACTGTCTTCTTTGCAGCAACGTCTGGGTAATAGCGGCGATGCAGCCCGTATGGCCAATCTATTAAATGAGGCGGCAGATTGGCTGGAGGGGAACAGCAATCGCTCTTTAGCGGCTATGGGGCGTATGGTTAAGCTGCTGCCACCGGAAGTGGCCAGACTGGTACAGAAGGTGCTGGCCCAGGATGGATCTGCAGAACAGCTGCGCAACATGGGAAACTTGTTTACGCAGTTGTCCGAAGAAGCTCCCCAAAGTCAAACCCTTTTGTTTTTGCGCCAAGCTGGAGCGCAAGCGCCCGCTGGCGGTGCAGATGGAGCAGCGCAGACGGCGCAACGGCTCTTGGTTTTAATTAGCCAATTGGCCAGCCGCCAAGGACAAGCAGAGGGCGAATTAACGCAGCTGCTGCAGCAATGGCAGGCCAAGGTACAGGGAGATCCGGCTCAGACTTTGCTGTTAGAACGGACGGTGCGACAATTTGGCGCGCAGGTGCCGCCGGATGTGGCGCAGACGGCGTTGAAAAGCAATTTACCGGATTTGCCGAAATTTTGGGTGCTGTTAAAAACAATGGAAGCAGGCGAATGGAATGAGCTTCCTGTGCAGGCCCAGCGAAAGTCGGCTGAGGTGGTCCGTGAATTGGCTTCTTCCTTGCAGCGCCCGGCTGTATGGGAGGCGGACGTCAAAACAGAGCACAGTTTGCTGACCTTTACGAACACTTTGCTCTTTAACCCGCAAGGCACTCCGTATCCTATGTATTGGCATCTGTATCATCAGCAGAAAAAAGATGCGCAGGGCCGTGATACGGGAGAATTTGAAACCTGGCTGCGCGTATGCTTGGAAACGGAAAATATGGGAACTGTCGATGTGGTATTCCGCTATTACGACGAGAAAGCGCTAGATGTACGACTGCGTTTTGAAGGCGAAGAGGGCGCGGAAGCTTTCCGGGAAGTGTTGCCGGAAGTGCGACAGGCTGTGGGCGAAATGCCTTTTGAACTAGGAGATATCTGGGTGAGCCGCGGTGGGAAAAAAGAAACAAAAGGAGCGGAAACGACGTGAGTCGTTTTCGCTCCTTTTTTAATAACTTCGCTCTGTTTTCTCTGTGTGAAGCGTGCTCATTCTCCCGTGACGTTCGGTTCTAGCATTTAGAAGCTAACGGGACAGCATTAAAGAAAGCATCCCAGCCTACGCGTTCGATGGTTTGACGCAGGCGTTCTTTTTCTTGGCCATGCTGTTCGAAAAAATCAAGAATGGCAGCGGTTACTTGCAGGCAGTCGTCGGAGGAAAGGTTTTTGGCGGTTTCACGGCCCACAATGGCCTGGCGGCCGCCGTTACCTCCTAGGATAAGATGGAAGCCTTGGGCGTCAGCGTAAAAGCCAATGTCTTTGACGAAGACTTCCGCACAACAGTTGGGACAACCGCTGAGGCCAATACGCACCTTGCCCGGCAGGGGACGACCAAAATGGAGCTTGTCCATTTCCAGTCCCAAGGAAGTGCTGTCCTGACGGGCCATGGGACAATGGGGCTTGCCGGGACAGATTGTGACGCCGCGCACAGCTTTGGCGATGAAGCTTTCTCCTTCTACCTGCAACGCAGTAATGACTTTTTCTCCGTCGGCGATTTTGACGCCCAAGAGGGTAATGCTGTTACCGACAATTTTAAGATCGGCCTGATGGGCTTCTGCTGCGTCGGCAATGGCGCGCAGTTGCTCCGGCGTTGTCAAGCCGCCAGCGATATGCGGCGTGACAGGGAATTTCACACGATTTTTGAGAAAAGGAAGCTGGCTGAGTATTTTGGACATAGTGGACCTCCTTTTATTGTTGAAAATAATTGTAGCATACCACGCCCTGTCAAAGCTTGCTGTGAGCTATGTCACAAAAAAGGTGTTTTAAGGGAAAAGGCGAAATAGTGGGTAAGTACATGCGGTAGAAGGGGGAGTGGCAAGATGAAGTATCAAATTGGCTTGATTGGCTTGGCCGTAATGGGACAGAATTTGGCGTTGAATTTGGCGGGGAAGGGTGTACCTGTAGCTGTATACAATCGGACAGCGGATAAGGTGGCGGCTCTTTTAGAGAAAGGCGCGAAGCTTCCTTTAGGAGGTGCGGCTTCCTTGGAAGAACTGACCAGTATGCTGGAACGTCCGCGACGCATTCTGTTGATGGTCAAAGCCGGTGAAGCGGTTGATTCCATGCTGACTCAACTTGCGCCTCTTTTGGATGAAGGCGATATTCTAATTGACGGAGGGAATTCGCATTACCGGGATACCCAGCGCCGAGAAGAACAAATGGCTGATGTCGGCATTCGTTATTTGGGGTTGGGCGTCTCCGGCGGCGAAGAAGGAGCCCTGCGGGGACCTAGCTTGATGGCTGGCGGGGATGCTTTGGCCTATACGACGGTAGCTCCGCTTTTAAAGCGTATGGCGGCGCAGGCGGAGGATGGCACGCCTTGTTGTGCGTATTTCGGCAGCGGCGGTGCCGGTCATTTTGTAAAAATGGTCCACAACGGTATTGAATATGCAGATATGCAGTTGATTGCAGAAAGCTATTTTTACATGAAGGAAGCCTTGCACTTAGGGGAGACGGAGCAAGCAGCGCTATTTGAGAAGTGGAACAAAGGCATTCTTAGTTCGTATCTTATTGAGATTACGGCGGCGGTGCTGCGGCGCAAGGACAAGGATACTGGCAAAGCGCTGGTGAATCTGATTTTGGATAAGGCGGCTCAAAAAGGGACCGGGCAGTGGACGAGTCAAGCGGCATTGGAGTTGGGCGTACCGGTACCAGCCATTACCGAAGCAGTTTTTGCCAGGTATTTATCCCAATTAAAGGAAGAAAGAGTGATTGCGGCGCAGGAACTTCCCGGCACCGGGACTTGGGCCATTGGGGACGGCGAAAATGCCGGACGTCGTTTGAAAGAAGCGTTGTTTTTGTCTAAGCTGTGCTGCTATGCGCAAGGGTTCGCTTTGCTGCAAGCCGCGCGTCAAGGGTACGGCTGGGAAATGGATTTGGCGAAAGTGGCATTGGTTTGGCGGGCTGGTTGTATTGTGAGGGCGCGCATTTTAGAAGACATTGCGGCTGTTTATCAAGCACAGCCAGATTTGAAAAACTTGCTGTTGGCGCCTCGCTTTGTGACGGCTTTTGGCAGAGGACAGCATGAATGGCGTTTGCTGGTAAGCGATGCTGTGGAGCGGGGGCTGGCGGTTCCGGTAATGGGGGCGTCCCTAGCTTACTATGATGGGTATCGCCGGGCTTCTTCACCGGCGAATCTTCTGCAGGCGCAGCGTGATTATTTCGGCGCACACACCTATGAACGCGTAGATCGTCCAGGCTTTTTTCATACAGAATGGTAGCTGTCTTCTCGGTTCCGTAGCCTCAACGGGTGTACTCTGGTATAATAGTTCCGGAAGGCACCAAAAGAGAGGAAGACCGAAATGGGAATTAATGTTCTAACAAGTACGCTTCAATGGCGGCGGCATCGGCAGCAGCGAGTGGCTGTGCTGTTTGACGCAGAAAATATACATTTGGACTTAGCACGGTTTGCTTTGCTGAAAGCGGCAGAGCTGGGAGAAGTTATTCTTTGTCGCGCGTATGCCGACTGGTCGCATTTAGATTTGACGCGTAGCGAATGGCGGAACTTTACTATGGAAAACGGGGTTTCGGTTGTGCATACTCCCGCCGGAACCAGCGGTAAAAATACGGCGGATATTGCGTTGGCGATTGAGGCCATGGAGCTAGTGTTCCTTGGCAATGTGCATGCGCTGGTTATCGTTTCTAATGATTCGGATTTTCGCTTTCTGGCATTGCGGGTGCGAGAAAAAGGGGTGCCGATTTACGGTGCCGGGCATATGCTGGTTAAAGAGAGCTTGCGCAGTGCATATACCGCTTTTTTTGAAGCGCCGGATAAAAAAAGCAAATCCGTAGCGGCGCGGACGGTGCCGGAGCTGGCGGGGCGAAGCAAAGAACGGCGAGAACTTCGCACGGCGGTAGGGGAGCTGGCAGAAGAAGTGCAGCGGCCCATGGCGCAAATCATCGATATGTATTTGCGTCTCAAAGAAGAAACGAAACAGGATTGGGTGGGCGGCTCCGTGCTGGGGCAGCGCCTCAAGGAAGAACAGGAAGATTTTGCATTGCCGGCTGGGCAGGGAAAGCAACTATCCAAGTTTTTAAAGAAGTATCCGCGCCTTTTTCGACTGGAACGGCAGGGGACCTGCTTTTTGGTAAAAGTGGAATTGGCTAAAGAAAATTGAACAATTGTACAGCCTGCGCTTTGCGGCGCAGGCTGCTTTTCTTCTGAATTGTATAGTTGTGGGAAAAAGGCTGTAGGGGTTTTTCTGGAAGTTACGAATTGACCTCGGATATGCTTGTATTTTTACAAAAAGTGCTGTACAATGTAAATTGTTAGATTTTTCCGCCATGAAAGAGCGGCTGTTTGTAAAGTGAGCAGTGCGGTCAAAGAAAGGCGTGAAACGGAGGAAAACCATGATTCGTGAAAAACGGAGTAAAGAAAAATTAGAAATATACTATCGTAAATTTATGGAAGAAGGCGTTATGGATGCTAATGTGCATCCGTATGTGTCGGAATCTTGGCAGAAGAGCCGCGACTGGAAAGTAGGCTCAGCTCGATTGGAGGGGCTGCCTCGCCTTGGTAAAGAGGAGTTTCGCTTGCGCCAAGGGCGTCATCAGGCAGCCATTCAGTATGTAGATGAATATTACCAAACGGTGCGGGAATTTTTCACGAACCACAACCTAAGCTTGCTTCTTTTGGATGAAGAATGCTATGTGCTGCGTAGCTATGCTATGCCTTTTTATCAAATTTCTACGATTGATACCCCAGGCACAAGGCTGTCTCCTAAAGATATAGGCACCTCTAGCATTAGTATCGCCTATGAACACCAAGTTCCCTTTTTGCTCTTCGGACCGGAAATGTGGATTCGGGAATGCCAAAACAGCGACGCTTGTTCGGCGCCGGTTATGGCAGGTGGACGGATGCAGTACATTCTGGCGTTGGTGGCGGCGGATCGTGAACCATTGCCGTATGACGCACTGGTGTCTACTGTGTTGGGCTTGAAATATGCTCTGGAAAGCTATTTGCAGGTTCAACACCGTTTGGCAGCGAAAAATGCAATTTTGGATGCTGCTTCTTTTGCGGTGTACCAGATTCAAGCTGGCGGGGAAGTGACCTATGCAAACCGGTTGGGTCAGAGCCGTCTAGGCGAACTGGGCATTCAGGCCAGAGAAGAAGAACCGCCGAATTTGGAAAATGTCTTGCTGAATTACAAACATACGCCAATTTATAAGGGCTTCCAGGGCATTCCGTCTTACAACAAGGCGGTTACCTGGATTACCAACAGCAAGACTTATGAGGATATTACTACCATTGTACCGATGGAGCGCGGTGACGAGCAGGATGTAGGCAGCGTGGTCGCTTTGTCGTTGCCGATCGAAGACTTGCGGACTCTTGTAGCGCATGCGGTAGGTTTTAGCGCCAGATACAATTTGTCCAGCATGGTGGGACAGACGGTGAACTTTACGGCTATGAAGGACCGTGCTGCGCGCTTGGCGCGTAACACGTACCACGTTATGCTGCAAGGCGAGCCTGGCTCTGGAAAAGAACGCTTGGCTCACGGTATGCACCAAGCCAGCCCACGGGCGGCAGGACCGCTCATCTCCGTAAAATGCGGCGATTTGCCGTCGGAGGTATTAGAAAATGAGCTCTTTGGTTTTGGCTCGCCTGAAGGAGACGGACGTCCGGGCAAGCTGGAATTGGCTAATGGCGGCACACTGTTTTTGGATGAAATTGAAAAAATGCCGATGCAAGTGGCGCAGCGGCTGTTTGCAGCTATGCAAAGTGGTATTTTCCACCGCAACGGAGAAGCCATTTCCCGCTCCTTCGATGTACGTTTGATTGCTTCTTGTGACAGCGATCTCAAACGCTTGAGCGAGCGTGGCGCCTTCTTATACGAGCTGTATGAAGTATTGGCGAAACACACGATCCGCATTCCGCCGCTGCGTTTGCGGCGGGAAGATATTCCTCTTATCGCCAGCCATATTATTCAAGAACTGGCGGAACAGCATCATTTGCCGGAAAAAACATTCCGTGAAGATGCGATTGAAGCGCTTCTCAATTACGAGTGGCCCGGCAATATCAAGCAATTACAGGTGGCCGTGGAGCATGCCTTCTTCCATACGGAAAGCAATGAGATTCAGCCTGGAGATATTAAGATGGTAACAGAACCGGCTTTTGGCAACGAGTGGAAAGAAGACCGGGCGATCTTTGTCAAGGCTTGGCAGACGGCAGGCGGCAATATCAGCCGTTTGGCGAATATGTTGGATGTCAGCCGGGTGACACTGTATCGTTACCTTAAAAAGTACGGCTTGACCAAGAGCGGCAGCTGATTGCGGTTCTAGAGGCAGAGTAGGGTTGACAGGAGGAGTGTGTCATGGTATCCTCCTGTCAACTCTCTTTTATTTATAAGCAATGGAGGAACGACGTTGAGACTGCGCAGAAAATCATGGATACCGGCGGCGTTGGATAAGTTCAGCGATTGGCTGGTGCGTTTTGAAGCCGGAGCGACCTATAAGGGGCGATGGGCGGAGGCCTTTGGCAGGACCGCGCCATTGCATGTGGAAGTGGGGACCGGCAAAGGGCGTTTTGTCAGTCAAATGGCTTTGCGCGACAGCCATGTGAACTATCTGGGGATTGAACGGGAACTGGAAGTAATTTACTATGCTCTCGAAAAGGCCCAAGAGGCGGAGATTGCCAATTTGCGTCTGATGGAAGCCGATGTAGCTCGTTTGGAGGAACTCTTTGCGCCTGGAGAAATTGATCGCTTGTTCATTAATTTTTGCGATCCCTGGCCGAAAAAGCGCCATGCGAAACGCCGGTTGACGCATGTAGATTTTCTGGCGCTTTACCGCCGTGTGGTTAAAAAGGGCGGAGAAATTCATTTTAAAACGGACAATAGAGAACTCTTTGATTTTTCGCTGGAGCAGTTTGCTGAAGCTGGTTTGCCAATGAAAGACGTTACGTTTGATTTGGTTGCCGATGCGCGGGCGGACAATATTATGACGGAATACGAAGAAAAATTTTCAGGTCAAGGTACGCCGATCTGTCGGTGTGTGGTGGTGCTGGAATAACAAAAAGCGGACGCTGCTGCGGCCGCTTTTTGTCATTCCGTCAAGTATGCAGGATAATCACAGACGCCGTTGTTTTTGCGCCAAGATTTCCGCGCGACTCGCAAAAATAGGAGTCGATGGCAGTTCCGCGAACTCGCTGGCGCTTAGACATACGGAACTTTTCTCCATCGTCTCCTGTTTTTGCGTCCTGCGGACCGCCTTGCTTCAAAAAAGTTGCAAAAACAACGGCGGCTGTCATATTCTTTTCACGGCTTCTCTGTGTAAATCTAATAACCCCTTCATACCCTCACTCTACTCCATCTACTCCTGTTCAATTCTCGTTTCTTTCTTTCATTAGTTTATAAATGTAGGCCTTAGGGCCGGAAGACGCGGAGCATTGTCTCTGCTATAATAAAAAGAGTATTTTGGGCTTCTTTGAAGGGGGTTGGGCATGAATATAGTGGCTCGCTTTTGGCGCAATCATAATGAGGCGCTGTTGGTAATTTTGCTGCTGCTCCTTACGTTGGGGACGCTGAACGTATTCAGCGCCAGCTTTGTAACGGCCGGGCAGGAAATGAAAGACAGCTATTTCTTTTTTAAACGGCATTTGATGTCGCTGGCGGTTGGCATTGTTATATTTTTTTTCATGGCGAGAGTGAAGTATCAGGGGAAAATGCGTCTTAGCGCGACCTTGTTTTGGATTGTCTGTATGGTTCTCTTGTTTTTAGTACATGTTTCCGGCGTAACGGTTAACGGATCGCGGCGCTGGCTGCGAGTGGCTTCGTTTACCTTGCAGCCTTCCGAGTTGGCTAAGCTTGCGGCTGTTTTTTTAGCGGCGGCATCATTAGGGATTCAAACTAGACGAGGGCGGCTGACCACTATTTTTTCTCCCGCGTTGGTAGCGGCGGCGGCTTTGGCGCTGCCAGTGTATTTTCAGCCGGACATGGGGACGGCGGCTTTGATTATCGCGTTGCCTTTGGTGATGCATTTAGTGGCTGGCGTAGCCGGCTGGCAGTGGCTTGTTTTACTTTTCATTGGTGGTGTTGGCATTACCAAGCTTATCATGGCCGAAGGCTACCGAGCGGAGCGGATTGCATCGTGGCTTAATCCCTGGCAGTACGCTCAGGATCAAGGGTATCAGGCAGTGCAGGCTCTTTTGGCGATTGGGTCTGGAGGCATCACCGGTACCGGCCCAGGCCAAGGCATGGGTAAGTTTTTCTATTTGCCGGAAGCACATACGGATTTTGCCTTTGCTGTCTTTGCGCAGGAATGGGGCTTGGGCGGCGCCTGGTTTTTGATATTTTTATTTATCTTGCTCTTGGTCTATGGGGGGCAGATTGTGCGCAAAGCGCCGAATTCCTTGAGCCAGATGCTGGCCCTAGGTTGTCTGTTGTTGATTGTGGGCCAAGCGGTAGGTAACTTATTGATGGTACTGGGGGTACTGCCGGTAATTGGCGTACCATTGCCTTTTATCAGCTATGGGGGCACGTCGCTGATTGTTAATATGGCGGCAATGGGCTTGCTGTTGAATATCGGGCGCCAAGTGGTGGTGGCAGAAGGAGCGGCGGCCATGGAAGAAGCGCAGCCAACTGTAGAAGAACCGGGCTTGAAAGAGAAATTGGAGCGCAAACGGCATTTGCGACTAGTACGGCATTAAGGACGAAACGTGTGAGGAGGCGGCAGTATGTCGAAATTAGCAGTCTTAAAAAAGGCTAAGCAAGAGATATTTCATGTAGCGCATCCATTGGCGACAGAAGCGAAAGAGGTTCGTAAAGCGTATTTGCAAGGCTTGGCGATGGTGGGCCTGGTGGATAAGGCGTTAACACCGCAGGAAAACTCTTTTTTGGAGTTGTCCGCGTTAGCATTGGGACTGGAAAGTGCAGACCTTCTAGCTGCGCAGGAAGCGGCGGAAGCTCTGGAAGGAGAAGGGTTAGCCAAATTACTTGGCCTGCTCAGTGGTGAAGATTTAAACATTGCTTTTTTGATTGAGGCGCATCTTTTGGCGTTTGTCGATGGCGAGCCGGTTAATGAAGAAAAGGAAGGCTTGGATTTGCTGGGCGATATGCTGCGCGTGTCGCTGCCCGTGTTTCGGTTTATCCAGGAATTTGCGCTAGCAGTTCAGCGTAAACAAGGAAAACAGGCGCAGACCGCTTTAGAGAACGCTTACAAGAATGGCTTAGATCCGGCTTTCTTGCTTTTGCGGTACTTTTGGCCAGAATTGGCGTACCAGGAAGAAATGGACGGCTTTGTAGTGCCGGCAGGCATGGTGCGACGCATTATGAGGCCGACGAAGCTGACTGGGCCAGTGCGAGTGGAAGCTGGCGGCGAGCTGGTTATTGGGGCGGTTCCTATTGTGCTGGACGGCCCGGGTGCTGGCCTAACTATTCAAGGCGGCAGTCTTTCCATGAAAGGGACAACCTTGGAAGCCGGTGGTGTTTGCGAAGCCAGCATGTTGGTATTGCGCCAATGTCTGCGCATTAAGTTGGAAGGGGTAACCTTTGAAGCCAGAGGCAAAGCGCGGGCTATTTATCAAGAAGGCGGTCTGCTGTATTTGCTCGCTTGCCGCATTTTGGATGGTCGAGGTGGCGACGGTGGTGCGATTCATGCGGCACTGCAAGCGTCAGTGCGGCTGAAGGATTGTCAGGTGCGTCGCTGCCGAGCTAAGGAAACTGGTGGAGCTTTATATATGCTGCGCGGTGCGCAGATGCTTATACAACATACGGAATTTGAAGACTGCGAAGGCCCGGAAGGCGGCGGCGCGATTGCGGTGCAAGGTTCTATGCAGCTTACGTTGGAGCATTGCCATTTTATAGACTGCCGGACGGCGCAGCGCGGCGGTGCTATTTGGAAGGACAATACCGAGCCGCTGGAGCAGACCTTAGTGCGGCATTGTCATTTTGAAGATTGCGCTTCAGTGCAGGTAGAAAACGCTGGCGGCGCTTTGGACTTATATTATCTGGGGGCGGCGCCGGTACTGGATTCGTTGAACTTTGTCAATTGCTGGCCGGAAACAGTCCGGCAACGTTAAGGAGAGCGGACTATGTATCAATACAGTCTGGAAACGCCTCAGGAAGGCTTTGTGGATATTACCAGGCAAGTGCAAAAAGCGGTGTGTGACAGTAGGGTAAACGAAGGTACGGCGCTGGTCTTTGTGCCCCATACGACAGCGGCAGTGACGATTAATGAAAACGCCGATCCAGATGTGCTGCACGATCTGCGTTTGGCGCTGGCGGAGCTGACGCCTAAGCTATCCTATCGCCACGGCGAGGGAAATTCTCCGGCACATTTGAAAAGCAGTCTTTTTGGCTGCAGCCAACTGGTACCCATTGTTAACGGCAAACTGGCGTTAGGTACCTGGCAGGGGATCTACTTTTGCGAATTTGACGGACCACGGCGACGCAGCTTCCAGGTCGTCGTACAGGGACGCTAACGATGTATGTGGCAGTATGCAGCTTGGAATTGTTTATTCCGCAAGCTTCTTCCCGTAAAGATCGTCGCCAGGTGGTAAAAAGCCTGGTGGAACGAATCCGGGCGCGCACAGGGGCTTCTGTAGCCGAAGTAGATGGCCAGGAAACTTGGCAGCGGGCGACGCTGGGAGTAGCTATGGTCAGCGGTGAAAAAGCGTTTTTGGATAAGCAGGTTCAGCAGGTGCGCCGTTTGGCGGAAGACCAGCTTGAAGCGGAACTAGCTTGGTTTAGCGTAGAGTATTATTGAAACCGGATACAGTGAGCGGAAAAAGGCTGTGGAAATCGCATTGCTACGATTTCCACAGCCCTTTTGTTTTACAGACTAGTCTGATTCGGTCTTTATTCCTTGGTTTCAAAGGCTCGTTTGCCTAGGGCAAAGGCTTTTTTGCAGTCTTCCGGAAAGACCTCGTCACGCTGTTTGGCTTTTGCAGTTTCGTCCCAGGCCGTAGAGACATAATTAGCATAGTCGGGAAATTGGTACGTGTCATAGACATAAAGCGCTTCTGTAGCGCCGAAAATTCTAGCGAAGTATTTTTCCATAGTGCCTAAGGTTTTCGGATAATCCCAGTCGGCGGCTTTTTCCTCCGTTACGTTCATGGTGTAGATAAAGCTTACTTTTTTCTTCTTTGCCGCCAGCGAGGAATAGTCTTTGTCGTACACAAGATACTGGAAAAGAGTACGCTCCATGAAAGCGCGTACTTCGCCAGTGACATTGCCAAAATAAATAGGCGAGCCAAGAATAATGGCATCTGCCTTTTCAATTTTTTCTAAAACGGAAGTTAAATCATCTTGATACGCACATTTTCCATAGCTTTTACCGTCTTTTCGTTTACAGGCGAAACAGCTTATGCAGCCTTTGAAATTGAGATCGTATAAATGGATGAGCTCAGTTTGTGCTCCCTGTGCAGCGGCTCCTTCTAAAGCGTTAGTGAGCAAAGTGGCGGTGTTCCAATTTTTTCGCGGACTGCCGTTGATGGCCAATACATACATAGATGCTACCCTCTTTCCTAATTCTCTTTATCCTGTTACAATTACTATAGCACAAAGGAACAAATTAACAAGTATGCAGTTTTTTCTGTGTCGGTATAAAAAATATACCAAAGGAGAAAGTATGAGGAATCAGCAAACCTATGATGTGAAGCTTCCCAACTTGAATATCTATGAAACAAAGTGTCCAATCATTTACGCTCTAGACTTAATCGGGCAGAAATGGAAGCTGCCCATCCTTTGGTATTTGTTTCAAAAAGACGCCACAAGATATAATGAGTTGAAACGCAGCGTTACAGGCATTACAAACATGATGCTCACCAAATCCTTGCAAGAGCTGGAAGGACATGGTCTTGTAAAGCGAGTCCAGTATGAGACAATTCCGCCTAAGGTCGAATATTCCTTGACAGAGCGGGGGCGGGCGCTAATTCCTGCTTTGGATGCCCTATACGTTTGGGGCCAAGAGCAGCTTGAACTGAACAGGGACGATGCGGTTTTTAACGAACAAGGGTACCGGAGTGACCGGCGGAGATGACTGAGGGCTATGGTAGATATGGAAAAAGATGCTTCCAGGTATGGCCTGGAGGCATCTTTTTATTTCAAGTGGAAAGTATGAATTTTTACGGCTGCTCGCGACTCTTGTTCGGTTTTACTGTTTTCATTAGTTTTTTAGCGATTTTTGCCCAAAATGGCTTCCGCCCAAGCGAGGCCGCTAGGCGTGGTGGCGAGGCCGCCTTGAGCGGTTTCACGCAGAGAACAGGGAAGTTGTGTGCCGATACGGCCCATGGTATCGATGACCTCGTCAGGAGGAATGACGCTGGAAATGCCTGCTAGAGCCATTTCCGCTGCCGCAAGAGCATTGGCTGCTGCGCCGGCATTGCGCTTCACACAAGGAACCTCTACCAGGCCAGCCACAGGATCACAGACAAGACCCAGCATGTTTTTCAGGGCCATGGCTACGGCATGGCCGACTTGACGAGGAGAACCGCCGAGGGCGTCGACGGCGGCGCCGGCAGCCATAGCCGCAGCGCTTCCGCATTCGGCTTGACAGCCGCCGGTGGCGCCGGCCAAAGTGGCGCGCGAAGCGATGACCAAACCGATGCAGCCAGCGGTAATTAGGGCTTTAGCCAGTTGCGGTCGGGTAAGAGCGTGTTCCTCTTGGAGGGTGAAAAGCAGTGCAGGAAGTACGCCGCTGGCGCCAGCGGTAGGGGCCGCCACAATGCGTCCCATGGCGGCATTGGCTTCGCCTACTGCCAAAGCGTACATTAAGGCTTTGCGCAAGGGAGTTCCGGCGCAAGAAGGTGTAGTCTGCTGCAAGCGGCGGCTGTCGCCGCCAACCAGGCCGCCTACAGACCGGACGCCGCTCAAGCCGGTGTTAATGGCAGCGCGCATAACATCCAGCAGCTCGCCGCTGCGCAGCAGCAGGGCTTCTTCGCTGCAGTCTAATTGCTGGCTTTGCTGGCGCAGGCACCAGTCTCCCAAAGAAAGAGCTTCTTCTTCGGCTTCCATTAGCCAGGTGGTTAGCGATAGTTTTGTTGACATAGTCATCCTCCTACGATAAGGGATCAATGCGGCGCACAGCGTCGACCAGGGATAGGCCGCCCAAAGCTCGGAGTACATTGTTGTTGATGGGTTGATCCGTCTCCAGCACCATAAGGGCGGTGGAGCCTTTTTGTTGGCGGGAAACGCGCATGGCGGCGATGTTGACATTGTGTTCAAAAAGCACGGTGGTAACTTGGGAAATAGCGCCGGGGCGGTCCGGGTGCACTACCAGCAATGTCGGCAGTTCGCCGCCCATTTCCAAAGCAAAGCCGTCGATATCAGTGATTTGAATGCGGCCACCGCCGATGGAGCAGCCAGTAATGCAAGAATGCTGCCCCGAAAGCCCAGTTAATTCTAACCGGGCCGTATTCGGATGCGCCTGCTCGCCTAAATCAATTAGCTGGAAAGAAAAATCGAGACCGGCTTCGGCAGCATAGCGGAAAGAATCGGGCATGCGGGCGTCGTCGGGATTCCAGTCTAAAAGACCAGCTACAAGGGCTACATCCGTGCCATGCCCTTTGTGTGTCTGGGCAAAAGAGCCATGTAAGCCTATCATTGCATGTGCGGCCTTTTCTCCTAGCACAAGGCGGGCCAGGCGGCCTAGGCGTACGGCTCCGGCTGTGTGGGAACTGGAAGGACCGATCATGACGGGTCCTAAAACGTCGAATAAATTCATAAAAACCTCCTTGAAAGTCTCAAATACAAGCATTGCTGCCGTAACCCTCAGTCGTGTCCTCCACTTCTCACCGCGATTCTTGTTCAAATCCCGTTATTTATGCAATAGCGTGAGCAGGGCCACAAGCAGCGGCTGATGGAGCAGGTAAATAGCCAAGGTATGCTGACCGAGCCACAAAAATCGGGAACATGCTGGCGGCTGCGGTAGCAGGGAACGTCGCTCGGCGTATAAAATACGGCTAGCCAAGTGGCCCGCGGCAAACAAACCATACCAAGGAAACAGCGGATAATAGTCAAGGGTTGTGAATACAGGCGGCGTGACGCCAAACGGCAGAAGCCAAGGGGTCGAGGCGAAAGCCGGCAAGAGTGCGGGCATTGCTGCAGCGACCACAGCAAGAACTGCCACCCCGGCAAGGGGCAAACGGCGTAAAATGGGAGCGGTCAGCATAGCAACGCCTAGAAGGTGCAAAATGCCGAAGCGAACATAGGTGTCGGGGTCCCACCACCAAGTGCCGGCCGATACGGCGGCGGCGGCCAGTAAAATGCGCAGGCCGTGGCGCAAGGAGGAGCGGCTGAGGGTAGAAGAAACGCCTGCCAGCAGAATGAAACTTACTGCGGCAAAAACGCCGGTAAAACGCCAAAATCCTTGATGATAGTCAATGGGGTATGAGAAAAGATCCCGCAGGTCCACCAAAATATGAAAGAAGATCATGAAGCAAAGCGCTAAGGAGCGCCAAGCGTCAATTTCCCAGATGCGCATAAACACCTTCCTCGCAGAATACGACAAAAACAGACAACATGTATACAGAATAACATATAGAAGTAGTTGATTTTTAGTTGAATGAATCTTATAATAAAACTAAGGAAAGTGAAACACTTCACGTGAAGCCTTTCACTACACGGAGACGCAACAAGGGGAAGGAGTGTAAGGAATGAAACTACTATTGAGAGTGTTTGCAACGTTGTTTTTCGCCATTATTAGCCCTCTTTACGTTCTCTATCTGTTCGTTAGTTTCCTGCTTTCGCCGCTCATGTATGTTCTTTCCGGGCTAGGGCATCTGCTGCGCGGCCATCATGGTCCCAAGCACAGCGTTAAAGAATGCTAAGGAACGGGGCGCGGCTCAAAAAGCGCTCGGGCGAAGGCTAAACGGAGTCTCATAGGAAAATGAGGCTCCGTTTTGCATTTCCAAAGAGATGCTGCGTTGGGTTGATACGCATAGGCTCGTTTCTTGAATTCTGCTTGTGCGGTGTTTCGTTCTTATTCTCCATTGCGCCGTAAGGGGGAGCAGTGGTAAAATAAAAGGAAACCATGATTTCAGAATAAAGAGGTGTCCCGCATGCTTTCACGCCGCCGCTTTTTGCAGATGTGTGGTGTATCACTAGCCGCTATGGCGGTAGGAGTTCCTGTCGTCGCCGCAGCAGGCTCCATACCTGTTCTTTTGTACCATCGGATTGGAGATTCAGACGACAAGATTACGGCGAAGACGCAACGGTTCATTGAGGATCTTGATTTCCTGCAAAAGCAGGGCTTTCATACAATTAGCTTAAAACAATTTGATCAGGCAGTGTCCGGCAAACGGGATCAACTGCCGGAAAACCCTGTGCTGATTACCTTTGACGACGGTTATGCAGATAATTACGAGCATGCTTTTCCAGAACTGCAAAAGCGTGGGATGACGGCTGCATTCTTTATTATCAGCGATTTTGTCGGACAAACGGAGCGGGTTACTTGGCCGCAGATTCAAGAAATGAAAAAGTACGGCATGGGTATTGGTTCGCATACGTTGAGTCATCGTTTTCTCAATGAACTTCCGGAAAAAGAAGCTATTTGGGAAGTGGAAAAATCCAAATTCCATATAGAAAACTGGCTGGGTTCACCGGTGCGCTTTATTGCCTTCCCTGGCGGGTTTTATACGCCGACTATTTTGGAAACAGTAAAACATACTGGTTATTGTGGCGCTTTTTCCGTGCATTATGGACTTTACCAAGAGGGCGATGTTCCCTATACGATTAAACGCATACCGGTTTTTGCCAAGGATCAACCATTGTGGTATATTTTGGCGAAACGGGGGCTGTTGCCGCAGATTCTGCCGGTTTGACGCTGAACTTTCCACCCGCGGACTTTTGGTCTCGGGTGGTTTTTTTATAAGGAGGATTTTATGGATGAAAAAATTACGCAGCGGCTGCTGGCTGTGGCTTCAGGACGGGAAGAAGCAGACCTTGTGCTGAAGAACGCGCAAGTTTTTAATGTGTTTACCGGTGAATTCGAAGCAGGCGACGTAGCTCTTTGCGGTGTGTATATTGCTGGTATTGGCGAGTATAAGGGAAAACAGGAGATCGATCTGGACGGAAGGTATGTTACCCCAGGTTTTATTGACGGACATATGCATTTAGAAAGCTCGATGGTGACTCCAGGCGAGTTTGCCAGGGCGGTAGTGCCGAGGGGGACGACGGCTGTGGTGGCTGATCCCCATGAAATAGCGAATGTAAGCGGTTTGACTGGCATTGAATACTTGTTGAAAGCTTCCGAGAATCTGCCTTGCAGCGTCTATGTGATGCTGCCTTCTTGTGTGCCAGCGACGCATTTGGAGACGGCTGGGGCGAGGCTGGAGGCTGAGGATCTGGCATGCCTAGCCCAACATCCTCGGGTATTAGGGCTGGGAGAAGTGATGAACTATCCTGCAGTGGTACAAGGTGAGGCAGCTATGCTGCGCAAGCTGCGGCTTTTTGAAGGCAGGCCAGTGGACGGTCATGCGCCTGGATTAAGTGGTTTGGCGCTCAATGCCTATGCAGCGGCAGGCATTCATTCGGATCATGAGTGCGCGACGGCGGAGGAAGGCAAAGAGCGTTTAGCTCGAGGTTTGCATTTGATGCTGCGCGAAGGCTCGGCGGCGCATAATCTGCTGGACTTGTTGCCGGCGGTGAACTCACAGACGTTGCCGCGCTGCCTTTTTGTAACGGATGACCGCCATCCGGCGGATTTGCTTCAGCAGGGTCACATCAATTATTTAGTGCGCCTGGCTGTGGAGGCTGGGCTTAAGCCTGCCTGGGCTTTGCAAATGGCGACATGGAATGTGGCGCAATATTTTCGGTTGCCTCGTTTAGGGGCGGTTGCACCAGGGTATCAGGCGGATTTATTGGTTTTTGAGGATTTAGTGTCTTGGAGGCCCACACAGGTGTGGAAACAGGGACAGTTGGTGGCGGAAAACGGAAAGCCATTATTTGAAGTGGAGAAGATAGATGCTGAGGCCGTACGGCAAACGGTGAGGCTGTCATCGCTGGAGGCGCAGAAACTGCAGGTAGAAGCGCACGGCAAAAAGGCTATGGTTATTGATTTAGTGCCGGGGCAGCTTGTAACGGGCGGTTGTGAGTTGGCGCTTCCCGTGAAAAATGGTTGTTTTATAGCAGACAGTGCGCATGATGTGGTGCGGCTGGCAGTCTGGGAGCGGCATCAGGGCAGTGGTCGTGTTGGTACCGGCTTTCTGCGCGGCTTGGGACTTCGTAAAGGAGCGTTGGCTTCGACGGTGGCTCATGACTCACACAATTTGATTGTGGCTGGCGTTAACGAAGAGGACATGCTGGCTGCAGTTCGGGAAGTGCAGCGTTTGGGAGGCGGGTTGGCAGTCATAGCGGCTGGCGAAGTGCTGGCTTCTTTAGCGTTGCCGTTGGGGGGGCTGCTGTCGGAGCAGCCGTTAGAGGAAGTACAGCGGCAACTGGAAAAGCTGCATGAGGCGGCCCGCTCACTAGGCGTGAAAAAAGAGCATGATCCTTTTATGACGCTGGCTTTTTTGAGCTTGCCTGTCATTCCTAAGTTGAAACTGACGGATCGTGGTTTGGTAGATGTAGATCTTTTTCAAATTGTGCCTGTTTCTCTTGCGGCTGCAGAGTAAGAAAGTATTTCATATTCTTTTTAAGCTCCTGCTTTATTTGTAAAAATAAAGCAGGAGCTTTTTGGTTATAACTGGAATAGTATGAGACAATTATAAAATAAAGAAATCGATACAAAGCAAACACAACAGTCCAGCATTTTAAGGCGGGAGTTGATCGTGTTATGTGGAATCGAATTTCGTATCGTGACAAATTGCTGCTCTGGGTCATGCCAGTGCTGCTCTTAGGCCTCGTCGGCCTAGCTGCCGGTGCGTACTGGTACAATCATAAAGTGGTAGAGGAAAAACTGACCCAAAGTATGCTGGCGACGGCGGAAAAAGCGGCCGCTGGCCTTGAATTATGGTGTCGCACGTTAGTGGTGGAACCGGAAAGCATTGCGGCGACGCCTGCAGCTAAGGTCATTAACGAAAGTTTTGCACGAATTGATGCACAGAATTTGAATCGAAAGAAATTTTTACAAACCCATTACCCAAATTTATTTTTGGATATTTACGCAGTGAATCGGGAGGGTGTATACCACTCCTTGTATTTAGAAGGAAATGAAGGACGCATCTATGTCGGCAGCGTATGGAGTCGAGAGTATTTTCAGTCCATTATGGCAGGAGGAGGGACGCAGTTAACACCGCCGCTGCGTTCAAGGACGACTGGGAAGCCAACGATCTTTGCGGTTGCGCCCATTTTAGACGAGAATGACAGGCCCCAAGGCTTGGTGGGAACAGGGATCTCACTGGATTATGTAGAAAAAATGGCGCAAAGCATGCGCATTGGTGAAACCGGCTATGGAATTATTGTCGCGAAAGACGGCACCTTTATTTATCATCCGCGTCGTGAGTTTATCATGGCTACGCGTATTAGCGAATCTTCGGATGAAACTGTGCGAGAATTAGGTCGTCAGATGCAAAGCGGCGGTTCCGGTATATATCGTTATGAGTTTGAAGGGCAGAAAAAAGTAGCCTTCTACGCTGCCGTGCCATTTGCGGGCTGGTCTGTGGCTACTACCATTGCGGAAGCCGAATTGTTGGCGCCGTTGCGGCAGATGTTGCAATTTTTATTAGGCATTACTACGGTGCTATTGGTAGTTGTTGGTCTTATTTTGTGGCTGGCAGCTAGGCGCTTGACGCAGCCGTTGCAGCAATTGGACCAGCAGGCTCGGCGCATTGGCGAAGGAGATCTGGAGACGCCTTTGCTGCGGCTGGATTCGGGAGACGAGGTAGGGCGCTTGGCGGCAGCCTTTCGTTATATGGTTGATATGCTGCGGCAGATGGTGCGGGAACTGGCCTTGAAAAACCAGGACCTGGAAGAGGCGCGCAACCGTTTGGAGCAAAAAGTGGAGGAAAAGACGCAGGATCTTATGGCATCAAATGAAGAATTGACGGCCATGAATGAGGCGCAAGAACATGCGAACAGCCGTTTGGAAGAGGAAGTGGAAATGCGTCGACAGACAAGTGAGCGGTTGCAACTGCGAGAGCGTCAATATTTGGCGGCTATGGATTTAGTGACGCGTCCTGTCAGCGAAAGCAGCCAGTGCTTGGAGGTCATTTTGCGCAATGCCTTGGAGCTGGTTGAGGCGCCAAGCGGTTATATCGGTCTTTATGACGTCACTGCACAGGAATTTGTGCTGCATCATGCCAAGGGCCTGCACGCCCAGCGGATTCAAAAAGCATTTCCCATGGGGATCGGCATGCAGGGACAGGTCTATGCGAGCGGAGAGCTCTTATATGTAGAGGATTATCGGGTGTACCCGGAACGTATCAGCGATATGTATTTGGCTAACATGACGAATATTATCATGCTGCCCCTAAAGAACGGTTCTGCCGTATGCGGCGTATTTGCCGCCAGTTGGGAAGGCGAGGTGCGCCGCATTCAGGAGAAAGATGTGGAAACGCTCCGCCAGTTTGCCGACTTGGCGTCGGTGATTTTGGAACGAGTGCAAGCGCAGGAAGTCATTCATCATATGGCTTTTCATGACGCCCTTACAGGCTTGCCCAATCGGGCGGGCTTGCAAAGGAAATTGAGGTACGAGCTTATTGAGAGCAAGAAAGAAAAGCAGGGGGCTCTTTTCTTTATCGACATGGATGATTTGAAGGCGATTAATGATAATTTCGGACACTCCAGCGGCGATCATGTAATTATTACTGCCGGGAACATTCTTTGCCAGGTTCTAGGAAAAGAAGCCTTTGTTTCCAGGCTGGGCGGAGATGAGTTTATCGCTTTAATTCCTGGCTTGGGACAGGAGGCGGCCGGTGCTGTAGCGGAAAAGGTCATTCGCGAGCTGGGTTGTGAGTATGCAGTGGCCGGAAGGCAGGTGCATTTATCTGCCAGTTTGGGCGTTGTTTTATACCCGGAAGACGGGGAAACAGCAGAAGAGCTTCTTAAACGAGCAGATAGCGCCATGTACGCTGCTAAACGAGCTGGGAGAAACTGCTGGCGTTTTTATGAAACGGCGTTGTCTGATGAAGCGTATGAGCGGATGGCCCTGACTAACAGCTTGCGCCGGGCCCTTGAAAACAAAGAACTGTTCTTGCAATACCAGCCGCAGCTTGATTTGATTTCCGGCCGCGTGAATGGCTTTGAAGCGTTGTTGCGCTGGCGAAGCGAGGAGCATGGTTTTGTTTCACCAGCCAAGTTTATACCTATTGCAGAAGAATGTGGTTTGATTTTGCCGATTGGCGCCTGGGTACTGGGGGAAGCGGCGCGTTTTGCGAAACGCCTGGCAGCGCGAGGCTTTGGTCAAGTTCATATCGCGGTCAATATATCGCCGAAGCAATTGTTGGCTGCGGATTTTGTGAGGCAGGTACAAGATATCTTGACGCGTGAAGAGGTTGAGCTGGAGCAAATGGTTTTGGAAGTGACCGAAGGAATCATGATCGAATCAATGGAAGAAAGTATCGGCAAGCTGTGGGAACTGCGCAAAATGGGACTGCTTTTAGCCTTAGACGATTTTGGCACAGGTTATTCTTCCTTGACCTATCTAAAGCATTTGCCGATCAATATTCTAAAAATGGATAAATCCTTTATTAATGTAGAGGACATGGAGGGAACGCAAGAGGAAATGATTGCTTCCATTATCTCCTTGGGCCATACGCTAGGCATGGTTTTAGTGGCGGAAGGCGTGGAAACAGAGTTGCAAAAAGAGGTATTAAAGCGGCGCGGCTGTGATTGTTTGCAAGGCTATATTTTCAGCCGTCCTGTAGATGCCGAAGAAGCGTTAAAATTTTTAATGTAAAATATTGCCATGGAATTTATTTTCAAAGAAGAAATAAAGGTGTATCGCCGATAATAGTCAATAAGGATTTCTATTTTGACGCATAAGGAGGCGAAACCATGAATGTTTCTTCGGTAACAAGCAATTGGTGGCAATATCTGCAGCGGCTGCAGAGTGCTGCTGCAGAAGCGCAGAGTACAGCTACGCAAACAACAGCCACGACCTCAGAAACAAAATCTCGGTACGAAGGACAGGACAGTGAGACGGCCGCAGCATTTTTCAGCGGGCTCATGAGTCAAGGGCTGGTGCCAGTAACGGGAAGTACCAGTTCGGATACGGCCGAAAGCAGCAGTGACAGCACGTCTTCATCTACAGTGGCGGCAGTGACTTCGGCTTCTGAGACCGATAGCTCTTTAAATTTGGAGACGATTTTAACGTCTTTTCTCGACAAAGTGAAAAATGGTACAGTAACAGACGATGATGTGACGGCATTGCAGAGCGCCTTAACTGAATCTAGCGATTCTACTACGCTGGCTGCTGCCGCACCACCACCACCGCCGCCACAACATGTTAATCGAGATGAACTGGGGGCATTGCAAAGTTTGTTGGCCAGTTTGAGCGATTCCAGTGAAGAAAGCGATACTGCAGCAGCTGTAGCGGGAACCTCGGCTTCGTCGACCGATTCCTCGACAGCTTCTGCGACGACCTCTACTGACACGGCCAGCACAACCGCGTCAGATACGACGAGCAGTTCGTTCAGCTTGGCTTCGTTCTTGCAGAAAGTGGAAGATGGAACTGTTAGTACTGATGACTTGAATGAATTGGCGGATTTGCTCAAAGAGATCGAAGCGGAAAGCCAAGCGGCCTTCATGCCGCCGCCTCCGCCACCGCCGACGCAAGTGGCGGCCAGCGCCTATGACACCAATCAGAGCTATAGCGTAGCTAGCACGGACAGTACTACCGCCGTGCAGAGTGTATAGAAAAAGGCTTACGAAACGCAGAGTAACCGATTAAGTAGAGGGCATACTAAAAAGCCGCCAAAAGGCGGCTTTTTAGTATGCTTTTTCGTTATTTTTTTAGCCCTATGCGCAGCAAGAGGGTTGCCAGGCGATGCCCCAGGAAGGGAACGCGTTCGGCGTCGGCCAAAGTCAGGCCGCCGCATGCCAGCAGAATAGCGGCATACAAGACTGTCGCTAAGAGAATCAGCGGCAGCAGAAGCCAAGCAATTGGAATGCCATATTGCAGCAAACAAGCGAGTGCCTCATAGAGTGCAGCAGACATGAGCAGCGTAGCCAGGATGGTTTTGCTCAGCTCCGCCCAATCCGTGCGAAATCCGGTGTGACGGGAAATCCAATAGTAGTTAAGAAGGGCGGCAACGCCGAAATCCGCATTGGTGGCCCAGGCGGCGCCGCAGATGCCCAGCGAAGGTATGGCGGTGAGAATATAATTAAGAACGATCTTTACTACGGCGGCCAAGCCCATATTGACTACAGGCAGTGTTGGGCGGCCCAGCCCTTGAAGAACGCCGGTAGTGACCTGGTGTACGCCCAAGAGGTAAACGCCAAAAGCCAGTACCTGAATAACATCTCCTGCTTGCGGTGCCCCATAAACAACAGTAGCTACCGGTACAGCTAACACATATAAAGCGCCGGAAGCGGGGAAAATGACGAGATTCGTCATGCGTATGGCCGTGGTGATGCGCTCTTGCACTTCCTGCCGCTGGCCCAGGGCGGCGACGGCAGAGACGGATGGTACAATACTGGTAGCCAGAGCGGCGGTCATCATCGTAGCTAGATTTACCAAGGGAACGCCCATACCGGTGAGATAGCCAAACAGTTCGGTGGCTTGGGTGATGCTATAGCCAGCCGCTTCTAGACGGACCGGCACGATGAGCAAGTCTAAGTTGGCAACAACAGGCAACATTAAGCTGGCTAGGGATACGGGCAAGGCCAATTTGAAAAGGCGTTTAAACAGTCGTCCCAGGGATTCTGCCGGTTGTAGAGTCGAGGTGCTTGCTGCCGATAGGGTGTCTTCTTGGCGGCGCAAGCGGGCGAAATAGTAGAGCAGCACCGCTAATCCGGCAGCGGCTCCGGCAGCTGCGCCCAAACTGGCGCCGCCGGCGGCGAAAGCCAAGCCTTGGGGCAGGAGCAAGCTGGCAAAAAAAAGCATAGCCAGGACTCGGAAAAGCTGTTCGACGATTTGTGAAACCGCGGTAGGAGTCATGTATTGCCAGCCCTGCAGATAGCCGCGCAGACCAGCTATGAGGGTGACCAGAAAAACGGCTGGAGATAAGGCTAAAAGAGAATAATAAGCGCGACTGTCACGAATGAAGCCGGCGTCAATAAGCCAAGCTGCGCCCCAGTACATCGCCAAGCTTAAAATCAGGCCTGTGGCGGTAAGAAAGCAAAAGGACGCCCGAAAAAGCTGTCGCCGTCCCAAGACGTCATTTTTGGCAATTTTTTCGGCGGTAAGGATGGAAATGGCGACAGGAATGCCTGCAGTGGAAAGACTCAGGGCCAACAGATACAGTGGAAAAGCCATCTGGTAGAGGCCGATGCCTTCACCACCGAGGACGCGAGAAAGAATAATCCAGTTGAGAGAACCGATGACCTTAACAACCATGCCTGCGGCGGTAAGGATCAAAGTGCCCTTGAGCAGTCGGTTGCTGGTACTTTTTTCTTGTGTCATGAAATGCAATCATCCTTTGTGAAATGAATATATCTATATAAAAGCATGTTTTGGCGCAGATAGGAAGCATTATTTTGTTTTGACGGAGTCTTGACAGAGAAAAGGCATATCTTGTATGATTAAAAGAGATTGATAATCAATATCAAAAAGGAGATGAGTAAGATGTCGGTAATGGTAGTAGGCGGCGATTATTTAGGTGTAATTGAAAAAAATCTATATTCTCTTGGGGTTAGTGAACTTCTCCATGTGGATGGCCGCAAGGGCGGTAAAAAAGGCCGGGTCCATATTCCTCAACAAGTAGCTTGTGTTCTTGTATTTACTGATTATATTAATCACAATACGGCGAAATTGATTAAAGGCGCAGCTAAACTACAGGGCGTTCCTTCTTTTTTTAGTAAGCGCTCCTGGGGTGCGATGGAAGCAAGCAATATTCAGACGGAATTGTTGAATTTGCAGGCGAAGCAACAAGCTGGGCGATGAACTTACGCTAGTATAGACGATAGGAGGAAAGACTATGTCATTATGGATTCATACGGATTGGCAAGAGGCGGTCGTGCAGATTCACGGAACGGTCAAAAGAGAGCATGTAGAGGAGTTTCGGCAGCGTCTCCTGGCTTGCGTGGCCCAAGGATATCGGCGCATTATCTTGCATGCAGAGCAGATGGTGTCGGCCGAATGCGAAGCTATGTTGGATGAAGTGGATCACCAACTGATCTGGCTTGGAGGGGCATTGATTCGCACCTGGGAAGAACCGGAAGTAGCATGAGCCGGCGGATAAGGAGAATATTGACGTCAGAGGGAGAAAGTCTTTGAACTTCGCTTCATGAGGATGTGATGCGAAGTTTATTTTATTTGCAGCGGACTACGTTGTTGAAGTGATACCGTAAATGCGTAATTTTTTCTTTTCTTCTGTGCTACAATGAAAAAACAATGCATAAAGCCGGAGGAGAAGACAGTGGGGAATATGACACGTTTGCAGGGGTTGGCTCTGTTGTTGACAACAGCGGTGCTGTGGAGCACCAGTGGTATAGGAATTAAATGGGTATCCTGGCATCCGTTGGCCATTGCTGGAGTGCGCAGCGGAATTGCGGCGATTGTAGTTTGGGCGGCGTTTCGCAAAAGTTCGTTGCACTGGAATCGGTCCTTAGTTATCGGCGGGGTGGCCTATGCGCTTACGGTGCTTTTGTTTGTGTCGGCCACAAAACTTACAACAGCGGCTAATGCATATACCTATCCTATATTTGTTGCCGTACTGGGCATGGTGTTTTTGCAGGAGAAACCGTGCCGAGCGGATTGGTTGACGATGGGAACCGTCTGCGTCGGCATGGTGCTGTTTTTTCAAGAGCAAATGTCGCCGGGGCGACTGGAAGGCAATGTGTTGGCTATTGGCAGCGGCGTGGCGATGGCTGTAATGGTGGTGGCATTGCGCAGTCAGAAAGAGGGAACTCCCTGGGGGTCGGTACTGTTGGGCAACGTCTTGGCTGCGTTGTGCGGCTTGCCGTTTGTCTTTGACGGAGGCCCTGGAGGAGAAGGTTGGCTGGCGCTGTTAGCCATGGGAGTGGTGCAACTAGGTCTGTCTTATGTGTTATATTCTATGGCGATTAAGCAGGTAACCGCCTTAGAAGCATCCATCGTTACCATGGTAGAGCCTTTGCTCAATCCACTTTGGGTATTTTTATTGCTGGGAGAACAACCCGGTATCTGGTCGCTGTGGGGAGGCGGCGTCATCTTGACGGCCGTGGCGGTGCGATATGTGCTGCCGGAGCTGAGGCGGCAGTTACGCTAATTACATAGGAGTGATTCATAGGCGTGCATAGTGCACGCCTTTCTTTTATGCGATTGTTTTTATAAAAAGTATGCTTGAAAAATCAGAATAAATTTTCTTCGAGAAAGGATTTGTAAAAATAAAGCGAATTATTACTATAGATATAAATTTTTTATAAAACAGCTTTCGCAAACCGGGAGGGCACTTATGTGAGCAAAAAGTTTTGGCAACTGCCGGGGCGAATGTGGCAGAAGCTAAGTCTGCGTAAAAAACTGGGATTGGTTTTTGCTGTTTTGACGGTGGTGCCGTTGCTGATGACCACTTTTTTCACATGGCAATCGTATGGGAAAGCTATGAGGGAAACGGTAGTGGAGCGGAATCGGCAATTAGCGGAACAGATAGGTTCAGATCTAGAGTGGGTCTTTGCAGAAAAGATGCGCTTGCTGCGGATGATGGCAAAAACCGCTGCCGTTCGCTCCATGGATGCGGAACGGCAAAATGAAGCGCTGCGCCAAATGGTGCTGCAGTACCCTGACATACAACTGGCTGTGGTGGCGGATGCGCAGGGCCGCCAGGTGGCGCGTTGGGATGGGCAGATGGAGCAGTCTCAACATATTTCCTATTGGGATCGATCCTACTATACAGAAGTATTGAAGACAGGAACGACCGCTGTTTCGGATGTATTGATGGCGAAGAGTACCCAAAAAATGGGAATTGTTGTTGCGGAGCCCATCTTGAGAGACGAGCGTATTGAGGGAGTATTGATTGTCAATATTGAACTTCGCTCGTTAGTGAGCCGTATCGGAGCGACGACAGTGGGGGATTCTGGCTATGCCTATGTAGTGAATCGCTATGGACGCATGATAATGCACCCTGATTTGGGGCTGATTGCAGAAGGAGTGGATGCATCGGCGCTACGGCCAGTGCAGGAAGTACTGGCGGAACACAATGGTTCCTTGGAATATGAGGATGCAAAGGGTACGGCACTTTTGGCCAGTTATCGTTTTGTGCCGACGACCCGCATGGGAGTCGTTGTACAGCAGCCTCTGCAAGAAGCGATGGAGCCGGTTGCCGTGTTGAAATGGGTTGTCTTGGTGATTGCTTTGCTTTCGTCCGCCTTGGCTGCGGTTGGAGCGCTCGAATTAGCGCGCACTATGGCCATGCCGCTTATACGTATTTCCGAGGCTACACGTCGTTTGGCCGCAGGTGATTTGAGCTTTCGGCTGCCGGTAACAAGTAAGGATGAGATCGGACAATTAGCGGCCAATTTTAACGATATGACGGAGCAGCTATTGCATCGTGACGAGGCGTTGAGTCATATTCAAGGGGAATTAGAGCGGAAAGTAGCATTGCGTACGCGGGAGTTGCAGGCATTAAATGAAGAGTTGCGGCGTATTTCTCGGGCGGACGGTTTAACTGGCTTGGCTAATCGACGTTATTTTGATGAATTTCTGCAGCGAGAGTGGCTGCGGAGCAGGCGAAAACAGGAATGTATGGCTTTGATCATGATCGATGTAGATGAGTTTAAAAGATACAATGATTATTACGGGCATTTGCGTGGCGACGATTGCCTGCGCCGCATCGGGGTGGCGTTGGTGCAGACGGTTAAACGCAGCAGCGACTTGGTGGCTCGTTATGGAGGTGAAGAATTTGCCGTGGTTTTGCCGGCAACCACAGAGGAGGGAGCATTGGAGCTGGCTGGGCAAATTCAGCAAGCTGTCGCTGCTGCCTGCATGCGTCATGAACGGTCGCACAACGGAGAATTTATAACTGTCAGCATGGGCCTTGCCGCATTCATACCGCAAGGAGACGACACATATAAAGAGCTTGTGGCCGTAGCCGATCAGGCGTTGTACCAGGCCAAGCGGCAGGGGAGAAATTGTATTTGTATTGGGAGCCACTAGGCGGGAGCCGATAATTTATGAGCATCTCGCGGCAGCGAAGCCTCTTTTTTGTCATGCGTCGTCAGAAAGCCTCGGCAGAGCGCCGCTATGCCTGCGTTTTCTTCCTCGCCTGACAAAAAATATTCATTCGCTGCTGGCGTTCTCATTAAATTAGTGGCTCCCTAAGAATTTTTGAAAAACGATAAGTTAATTTGCAAAAGCAGGCTGCAATCGTTCTTTATGTGAACGGTTACAGCCTGCTTTTCTTATAAAGACAGCATTTGAAAATTATATCCCGTAATCCTCCTGCGTACCCCTCCCCTTACTCTTGTTTAATTTCCGTTCCTCTTCGTCCCCTCAGTAGCGATACTACAAATTGCTTCAATCTGGCGAACGGATGATGCGTTTCCAGATGCAAAAAGATAATGGGAATGATGATCAGCGTAAAGACCGTTGAAGATAGTAGGCCACCGATAAGTACCCAGGCCATGCTGACGCGGGTTTCTGAACCGGCGGTCATGGCTAGCGCCGTGGGCAGCATGCCTACTACCATGGTCAAGGTGGTCATGAATATGGGCTTGAGTCTGGTTTTGCCGGCTTCAATGAGAGCGTCCTTGGCGGTGAAGCCTCTTTCCATTAGGGTCAGGGTGTAGTCTAAGAGTAAAGTGCCGTTTTTGGCGACGAGACCGTCCATGACTAAAATGCCGATGAGCGAATATAGGTTGATGGTGTTGCGGGTAAAGGCCAGAAACAGCAACGAGCCGATCATGCCCAAAGGAAGGGAAAACATGCGGATAAAGGGCGTAGACAGCGATTCATAGAGCACGGCCAGCAACATATACACCAGCAATAGTGAGAGGAAGAGCGCTTGCGCCATTTCGCTGAAAGTAGTCTTCATGTTGTCGGCTTGGCCTGTAAAGCGGTAAGTGACGCCGTTACCCAGTTCCTTAGGCGTCAGCTGCTGGCTGATGTCATTGAGTACTTCCTGAAGGGCCCGATCGGTGATATTGGCGGCGATGTTGATGGACTCTTGCTTGTCGACGCGGCGCAGCATGACTGGCCCTACGCCGTCTTCGATGCGGGCTACGTCGCTGAGGCGTACAAGTCCTTTGCCGCCTTGTACAGGGATGGAGCGGATGTCGGAGGCGCGGAAGCCGTCGCTGCCAGCCAAGCGGACGTAGATTTTGGTATCTTGGCCGTTATTATTAGGATCGTTGACGAAATAACCGGCTTGGATGCCGGAAATGGCTCCGCTAAAGACGGAATTGACGTCGTTGATGGTTGTGTTGTAGAAGCGCAGGCGTTCACGGTCCGGCAGAATGCGCATTTCAGGCGCTCCTTCGCTGTAGGAACTGCGGACATCCTTGATGCCATTGACTTGGCCTAGCAGCTCTTGTGTGCGGTAGGAGGCTTTGACAAGGTTATCTAGGCTGCTGCCGCGCAGCTCGATTTGCACAGGAGAACTGTTGCCCCCGCCGCCGCCACCTGTGCCTGTGCCGCCGGAAACGCCGGCGATAGACGATTGGGTCTCACTGACTTGGATGATGGCTTCCGGGTATTTGCCGCGCAGTTCTTTGCGTACTTGGTCCGTAATCTGCCAGACGGTGCGACCACGATTTTGGCGATCTGCAAGCTGCACGCTGACGCTGCCGTAATTGCCGGCGGGAGAGCCGACATTAGAAAGATAGTGAGTGATTTCAGGGATGGTGTTTAGGTAGGCTTCGACAACTGCTAGGCGCTGATTGGTCTGGTCAATGTTTTGACCCGTGGGAAACTGCATGTTGACTCGGAAACTTCCCTCGTCGGTTTTGGGCATGTATTCAGAGCCGATGACTCCTAAGGGAATCAGGGAGACTGTAAAAACAAACAAGACGAGGATGGCGGTCAATAAGGTTTTAGGGCGTTCCAAACTGCGCCGCAGTGTTTTTTCGTAGAAGTTGATGACGTTAGCTTCCCAACGGTCCAAGCGTTCCCAAATGCGTCCGGTTGGTTCCTGCAGGCCGTGGCGGAAGAGGCGAGAAGCCATCATTGGCGTTAGCGTGAAGGAAATGAATAGTGAGCAAAGGGTAGCAAAGACGATGGTTAAGCCAAATTGACGGAAATATTGTCCAGTCATGCCGTTCATAAAAGCAATAGGCATAAAAACTACGACGTCGCATAAGGTGATGGCAATGGCAGCCATGCCAATTTCCGTACGGCCGTCTTCGGCGGCCTGAAAGGAATCTTTGTTCATAGCCAAATGCCTATGAATATTCTCCAGAACTACAATGGAATCATCCACAAGGATGCCGATGCAAAGAGCCATGCCCATGAGGGACATCATATTGAAGGTAAAGCCGGCAATATACATGACGAAGAATGTGGAGATTAACGAGGTTGGAATGGCTACGAGTACGGCGACGGTGGAGCGCCAGCCTCGCAAGAAGAAGTACAGCACAAGGCTGGTGGTGATGAGGCCTTCGATCAAAGCTTCCAAGGTATTCGTCAATGAATTTTCCACAAAGCGCGATGAGTCAGTGACCATGACGAAACGATAGTCCGGGTATTCCGTTTCCAGCGCCTTCAATTGTTCTTTAGCGGCTTTGGCAGTGTCGACCAAATTAGCGTCGCTGTTCTTATACACCGCCATGGAAATAACATCCTGGCCATCCGTACGGGCGTAGCGGGTAACGCGAGCGTCCTGTTCTCTGACGGTAGCCATGCTGCTCAAAGGAATACTGACGCCGGCGTTATTGCTGACATGAATGCGGGATAGTTCCTCCGGGGTTGCGTACTGCGCCATCAGGCGAACGCTGGTTTCTTGGCGGTCGTTAAATACGGAGCCTGCAGGGGTGAGGAGATTTTCTTGCTCAATGCGTTTGGCGATTTGAGACAGGGAAATGTTGAAAAAGTTGAGCTTGTCCTTTTGAATTTCCACGGCGACTTCCTTGTCGCGGCCGCCAAAAAGCTGCACGTCGGAAACGCCGCCAGCGCGCTGCATGCGTTCCAAGAACACATCGTTTGCTAGGCTGTAGACGTCGGCCAAGGGTTTATCGGCGATGACGGAAATTTCCATGATCGGCGCCGCGTTGACGTCGCGTTTCATAACCACCGGCTGTTGAATGCCGGTAGGCAGACGGTTTAGCGCGGAATTGACATATTCTGAAGCGTTGATGGCGGCGGTATCGGTATTAGTCCAAAACTCAAACTCTAAAATGATCTGCGCCTTTTCCGGGCGGGACACCGAGGTCATGTGCTTGAGGTTGGATAGGCCGGAAAGAGAGTTTTCCAAGGGTTTGATGACGGTTTGTTCAATTTCCTCCGTGCCGGCGCCAGGATAGTTGACGGTTACGGTGACGTAGGGGATGTTGAGGGCCGGCAGCAATTCTACGCCGATGCGCCAGAAGCTAAAAAGGCCCAGTACGACTAGTAGCATAACGATCATGGAAATGCCGATGGGCTTTTGAATGGAAAAGCGGGTCAGGTTCATGAAGCGTCACCTGCCGCGTTGAGAGTCACCGGGTGGGGCGAGATTACCATATCCGGGCGCAGGCGAGAGAGATTGGAGACAGCAATATTGTCTCCAACTTGCAATCCTTGCAGAATTTCAATCTGCCGATCTCCGCGAGCTCCTACTTCAACAAGACGTTGCTCTACTTTGTTGTTGGCATTGATGACAAACACATAGGTCTGCCCGTTTTTTTCTAGTAAGGCTTCTTTGGGAATGACCAATGCTTGTTGCCGCAGAGGCAATTGTAAGACTACGCGGGAAAAGAGACCGCCGCGCAGAGTGGCTGGCAAAGGCGGCAAAAGAGAAATACGCAGGGAAAAAGCCAGGGTTTGCGTATCGATGGACGGGCTGATATAGGTAATGGTTCCCGGCAGTGTTTGGCCCAGCGCTTCTAGCTGTACTTGTACCGGCATGCCCAGCGAAAGGGCTGCTAAGTCGCCTTCGGCCACTTGGCAGTCCACGTACATTTGACTGTTATCAACAATGCTCAGTAGTTTTTGGCCTGCAGCTGCCAGATTGCCCACTTCCGCTTGGCGATAACCGATGGTGCCGGAGCGGGGGGCTCTCAGCAGCAGATCCGAACGCTGCTTTTCCATGGCTTGCACGGTATGCTGCGCTTTTTGCGCTGCCGCCTGAGAGGACTGAATGGAGGCGGCCAGGCCGTTTTGCATTTGGTTAGCCAAAGCGTCTAAAGCGCCCTTGGCGTCAGCGGTTTGCTGCTGGACGGATTCCAACTGATCCAGAGAGATGCCGCCCACATTGTAGAGGCGCTGAGAGCGTTGTTCTGTCGCTACCGCTTTACGATAATCCGCCTGAGCTTTCTCGTAGTTAGCATAGAAAGAGGCTTGGGTCGTAACAGAGTCGGCAGAAGCTTGGCTGCAGGCTGCCTGGTTCTGCGCGATCGAGATATCAGCATCCTGGGTGTCTTGAATAAGTAGAACCTCTCCTTCTGAGACTTGTTGCCCCAGCTCTACATTAACAGCCAAAATGCGTCCTTGGTATTTGGCGGCTAGGTCGACCTGGGAGAGGGGGACCGTTTGTCCGGTTAGGGAAATGCGCTTATAAAGGTCGGCGCGGTTAATAGTGAGCATGTCAACGGTGGTCTGCTGCTTGCCGCTGGTGTCACGTTGCGAGTCCTTAGCCGTAAGCAGGTAAATTCCTCCGGCCAATACCAGCAACAGTAGAAAAAAGGCAAGGGCTTTTTTGGCATGCCTATTTGTATGTAAGATCGTTTTCAATTTTGCTAAATTCATGAGGTTCGAGGCTCCTCTCCGGTGATTATCGTTTTTATCATAGCACTGAATAGGTATGCAAACAACACGTGGCCTAAACAATAAGTTGCTCAAGCAACTAAAAACATAGTGGAATAAAAGAGCGCTGGGGATTATTGGCAAATTATTGATTTTACGATTATCTTACCATAGAAACGTGACAGTTTTGTGACAATGTGTAGACGGGGAAACGGAAATTGAAAAACGAAAAAACGACCCAGTTACCGGCAAGCGGTAGCTGGGTCGTTTTCATTCTTCAAAGTAAACGAAAGATTAGACTTTGAATTCGTGTACCCTGGCGGAAAGCTGTTCGGCCAACTGGGCCAGTTCGCGTCCGGCAGAGGCCACTTCATCCATCGAGGAGGTTTGCTCTTCCATGGCAGCGCTTACTTGTTGGATTTCGCTGTTAATATGGTGCGTAGCCGCGTCAATTTGTGCTGCTGAATCGACGATGCTTTGAGAACCTTTTGCGGTTTCATCGACAGCGCGGCTGATTTCTTGCATTTCTGTGGCCAAATTTTCAATAGAAGCGACAATTTCGGAAAATTGCCTGCCCGCGGCGTCGACGCTGCTAGCTCCATCTAAGAGAACAGAGCTGGCGTTATTGGTGGTGGTAAGCGCTTGCGTCATGCTGCGTTCGTTTTCCGCAATTAATTCGCCAATATTACCAGCTGCTTTGGCGCTGTCTTCGGCTAGTTTGCGTACTTCTTCGGCAACAACGGCAAAGCCGCGTCCGGCTTCACCGGCTCGGGCCGCTTCAATAGCAGCGTTCAACGCCAGGAGATTAGTTTGGTCGGCAATGGCGGTAATGACGCCGACAATTTCCGCGATTTTCTTAGATCCTTCCTCCAAGTGGGTCATGGTTTGTTTGACTGCGGCTGAATTTTGGGCAGCGTCTTGGATTTTATGTACTGCTTCCCGAACGGCGGCACCGCCGTCTTCGGCAGTCTTGGCTGCAGCAGTCGCTTCTTGGGCCAGGTTTTCTACGGTAGCCGAAACTTCCTGTGTGCTGGCCGAAATTTCTTGAATGGCTGCAGACGTTTTTTCTACGTGCAGCAGCTGGCCTTTGGCTGCTTCGGCGACAATGGTAAGAGACGCTGTAATTTGCTGGGCTGCTTCAGCACATTGACCTTCGTTGGCGGTCAATTCTTCGGCGGCAGATGCCACTTGATCGGCAGAAGTGATAGAAGTGCTCACCAATTGGTGCAGCTTTCCTTGCATGCCGTTAAAGGACTGCGTTAGCTGGCCTATTTCATCTTGCCCTTCGATGGTGAGGTCTTTGCCGGATAAATCGCCTGCGGCTACATTGCCGGCGCGGCGGGTGACAGCCTGCAGGGATGCAGAGATATGGCCTGCCAGCCAGAAGGAAAAGCAAGCGCCGCAGAAAAGGGCGGCTAGAGAAAATCCCAGCAGCAGCCAGCGGCTGCTTGAAGTCATGGCTTCGGCACGTTCTTTAGCGACAAGAGCGCTTTGTTCAGCATGCTCGTTTAAGGTGAGCAACAGTTCATTGGCTTTGTCTAGGTTAGGCTGTGCTTGGGAGAAATAAATGGACCAAGCGGCTGCATTTTGCCCCGCATTCCGCAGTTCAAAAGCGCTCGTGCGTGCGGCAAGCGCTTTTTGATTGGCTTCTCTGGCTTGAGCCAGCAAATTCCGGTCTTCCGGGCTTAAGTCGACTTTTTCCAAGCGACTGATAAGTTCAGTGCGGGTCTTTGAATATTCTTCCACTTTTTTTAGCAAGGACGCTTGTTGCTCCTGGTTTAAAGGCGCCAGCAAATAGGTAGTGATCGATACTTCAATGCCGCGAGTATAGGTGCGAATGGCGTTGACCAGGGACGCCTGCTGCATTTCATTGGCGTGCAGTGATTGCAATTCCGCCGTCAACTGATTGGTTACATAGAGGCCCACTGCGCTGCTTAAAACCAAAAACAATCCCAATAGGCCAGCGATGCTAAGCACTTTTAAGCGTATGTTCCAATTGCGGAAAGATGACATGATTGAACACCTCCTGGCGTGAAGCCAATTTAATTGATATCGGGTAACGAGAGCAGGCAGTCAACTACTTTTTCGTCAAATTGGCTGCTACGTCCCTGTTGGATAATGGAAAGAGCCTGTTCCGTTGACATGGCTGGACGGTAGACTCGGTGTGCGGTAAGCGCTTCAAAAACATCGGCTACGCTGAGAATGCGCGCTAGAAAGGGGATCTCTTCACCGCCGCGTTTAGTAGGATAGCCGCTGCCGTTCATCCATTCGTGATGATAGAGAACGTAGTCGGCAAGGTGTGCAAAGCGGTTTACTTTGCACAAAACGTCGTAGCCGATGCGCGGGTGTTCCTGAATTTGCAGGCGTTCTGCTTCGGTAAGACGGCCTGGTTTTAACAGCACGGACTCGGGGATGCCAATTTTCCCGATATCGTGCAAAAGTGCGGCCGTAGAAAGATCATCCAGTTTATCTGAAGGTAAGCCCAATTGCTGTCCCAGCTTAAGCGCGATGGAGCAGGTGTTGGCCGAGTGGCGTCCTGTATAGGCGTCGCGCTTTTCAATGAGTTCAGCAAAAGCGAAAATGGTTTGAGTAAAGGTAGTTTCGTTATCTTGCTGCAAGGTCAAGGTAGCTGTAGTGTCCAGGTCTACCTCCAGTACATAAGCGATTTCGCCGTTGGCAGCAAAGACGGGAATGGCTGTTTGCTCCAGCCGGACCAAGCGTTGGTCTTCTGTAAAATTCAGCTTTTCTTGCGTTTCTACACGGCCGCTGGCGAAAGCTTGGGCGACGGCGCATTGAGGGCAGCGCGAGGTGCGGCCAATCCATTCGTAGCAATGTCTGGCATAAGCCTCTGGCGGTGTCGGACCATTGCTGCGTACGGAGGCTGCATTACGGTACAGTATGTAGTAATTGCGGTCAATTTTTGAAACCGGGCAAGGAAATTGATCGAGAAGGCTTTCCGGTACGGGGAGCGGTAAAGACATAAAAGAAGGGGGCATAAGCATCTCTCCTGCTGAAATATGTAGAACGATTTCAAAAAAATGTTGAAAAAAGAAGCTCGTATTGTGTGCCACAATAAGAGCTTCATAGAGTATAAATTAGTAAATATATGTTCAGTATAGCATACATAGGATGATTGAACTAGAAAACAGAGGCGAAAATACTAAAGAAGTACTATTCTGAATTGAGGGAAAATGCTCCAAGGACTTATTCATAGCGTAATGCGTCAATGGGATCTAAAAGAGCGGCTTTTCTGGCGGGATAAATACCGAAGAAAAGGCCGATTAGGACCGTGATACCAAAGGATGCGCCGATGGAGAGCGGCGAAATGACGGTTTGCCAGCCGAAGACAGAGGTGATGACGTAAGCGGCTCCGATGCCTAAGAATATACCGACTAAACCGCCGCTGACGCTGACCACCATGGCTTCGATAAGAAACTGCAGCAGGATGTTGCTAAAGGTCGCGCCGATGGCTTTGCGGATGCCGATTTCACGAGTGCGTTCAGTGACCGACACCAGCATGATATTCATAATGCCTATGCCGCCGACCAAGAGGGAAATGGCGGCAATGGCGCCTAAGAAGATAGTGATGGTGCCGGTAGTTTCCTGCATGGTGCTCATCAACGCTGTCAAGTTGCGGACGGAAAAATCATTTTCAGCTGTCGCCACCAGGCGATGGCGGGAACGTAAGAGGGCCGTAATGTCTTCCTGGGCCTTATCGAGCAAGTCTTCACTTTCCATTTGTACGCTGATCGAGTGGATGTACGTAATGCCCAGTAAGCGCTCTTGCGCGGTTGTAATAGGAATGATGGCAATGTCATCCTGATCTTGCCCCATGGAGGACTGTCCTTTGGCGTCTAGTACGCCAATGACGCGGAAGGGGGCTTTATCAATGCGAATCATCTTGCCTATAGCAGAGGCGTTGCCAAAAAGATTGGTGGCGACCGTATTGCCCAATACAACTACCCGGGCCCGATCATTTTCATCACGGCTACTGATGAAGGAACCAGTAGCCAAGGTATAGCTGCGGATGGCCTGCTGGTCCGGCGTGGTGCCTTGGACCGAGGTTTTCCAGTTTTGATTGCCGTAAACCAGTTGATAGGAAGAGCTGACTGCTGGAGCTACGTTGGCAATGCCGCTGACAGATTTACCAATGGCTTTGGCATCGCTGTAAGTAAGGGTAATGTTGGAACCAGCTGCCTGGCGTACGCCGCCTCCGGCGGAAGAACTGGCCCCAGGCATGACGACAAGCAGATTGCTGCCCAGGCTGGAAATCGAAGACTGGACTTTCTGCTGCACTCCCAGACCAATAGAAATCATGGCAATAACGGCACCGACGCCGATGATGATGCCCAGCATGGTCAAGAAGGTGCGCAGCTTATTGGCGATTAAGCCTTCCCAAGCGATGAGTATGCTTTCCCAGAACATGGCTAGGCCTCCTCTCCACGCTTTGAATCCTGCAGTACTTGGCCGTCGCGCATTTGAATCGTTCGCTGGGCGTAGGCGGCAATGTCCGGTTCATGGGTGACCATGATTAGCGTCCGGCCCTGTTTGTGCAAGGCGGTGAAAATAGTCATGATTTCCAGGCTGGACTTGGTGTCGAGGTTGCCGGTAGGTTCGTCGGCGATCAGGATGGGCGGATCGTTGACAAGAGCCCGGGCAATGGCTACGCGTTGCCGTTGCCCGCCGGACAGTTCATTAGGATTATGGTACATGCGGTCGGCAAGGCCGACTTTTTCCAGGTGCTGCGCGGCGCGCTCCAGCCGTTCTTTCTTTGATATATTGGCATATATCAAAGGCAAAGCTACGTTCTGCAGGGCCGACATACGCGGCAGCAGATTAAAGTTCTGAAAGACGAAGCCCAGCTTGGCGTTACGTACCGACGCAAGGTCGGATTCGTCCAAGGTAGCTACTTCTTTGCCTTCCAGTTGGTAGGAGCCGCTGCTGGGGCGGTCTAAACAGCCGACGATGTTCATTAAAGTGGATTTTCCGGAGCCGGAAGAACCGATAATGGCGACGAACTCACCGCTGTCAATGCCCAGGCTGACATGGTTTAGGGCATGGACAGCGGTGTCGCCCATGTGGTACGTTTTGGTGATGTCATTCAAAACAATAATGCTCATGTCGTACTCCTTAAATGCGCGGCGGCGGTCCTTGGTTGCTGCTGGCGGTTTTAGACTTGGCTGCGGGCAGGACTACTTGCGCACCCTCTTCCAGGCCGCTGATGATTTCTACCTTTTCATCGTTGCTTAGACCGGTTTCCACGGCAACACTGACTATTTTGCCATCTTGCAGAACCTGTACGGTTTTGCGGCCATTTTCCTCTTTGATGGCGCCAGATGGTACTGCTAGTACTTGATTGCGTTGGGAAATCAAGATGGTTACTCGAGCAGTCATGGTTGGGAAGAGTAAGCCTTCCGATGAGTCAATATCCACATATACCGGATAGTAAATAACATTGGAAGTTGTAGTGGCGCTGCGGGAAATATTGCTTACTACGCCAGTGAAGGTTCGGTTGGGATAAGCGTCCACAGTGAAGGTTACTTGTTGCCCGTTTTGTACTTTGCCGATGTCGGTTTCATCTACCATGACCTTGATCTGCATTTTCGACATATCGGCAATGGTCATGATGACCTGGGGTGTGGAAATACCTTGAGCGACGGTTTGCCCTTCCGGCGTGGGCTTACCGACAACCAAGCCGGTAATGGGCGAGGTAATAACGTAGTAGCCAAGCTGAGAAGCGTAGTTGTCATAGTTGGCTTTAGCGACAAGGTAATTGGTACGATCTGCATCTAACTGTTGGTCGGATTCGCCGCCGCCTGCAGCCAACTGTTGGCTGCGAGCGTAAACTGCTTCGTAGTTGGCAAGTTGTGCCCGGTATTGGGCTACCTGCGCCTGAAGACTGGTGTCATCCAAGACCACCAGTACTTGTCCTGCAGTGACCCAGTCATTTTCTTTTACCCGCAGCTCGCGGATGAGACCGGTTACACGTGAAGAAATATCAACTGAATTGACGGCGGAAATGGTGCCGGTAGCGGACACTGCGCTCTGAATGGTTTCCCGGCCGACCGCAGTCGTGTTGATGCTGGGTGTGGAAGCCGCTTTTTGGCGCTCTTGATACCACCAGGCGCCGCCTGCTGCGAAAACGATAATGAGGGCCAGGGCAATAAATTTTTTAGGAACGGTGTGAAGCGGATTTTTAATGATGGCCACCTCCTGACAAAATGACCGCATAGCGGCCGTATGTATATCCAGAATTATGAATTTCCATTGTTACAGTTTTGTGTCTGTTCTGTGTCGGTCCTCTGATATTTCGCGGCAGGCCTCTAGAATGGTTGATTTTGCCTCTTGAGAACCGTATGCTAAACAAGAGAAGACACAAAAGGAGCGTTGCCATATGGAACGAACCATCTTGGTAGTGGATGACGAAGAGCGGATGCGCAAGCTAATCGGAGATTTTTTGCGGCGCGAAGGCTATCAAATACTAGAAGCCGGTGATGGCCGCCAAGCCTTAGAACGGATGAGTACGGAAAAAGTGGATTTGGTTATTTTGGATGTAATGATGCCGGAACAAGACGGCTGGACCGTATGTCGGGAAATTCGCCGTACCAGCGACATTCCGGTGATCATGCTGACGGCGCGCAGTGAGGAGATGGATCAGCTTTTTGCGTTTGAGTTGGGAGCAGACGAATATGTGACCAAGCCATTCAGCCCTAAAATTTTGACGGCTCGCGTCAATGCGTTGTTTCGACGTCTTGATGGGGGCGGACGGGCTATGCTGCCTGGAGGTCTTAGCATTGATGCATCCGCTAGGCAGGTATTTATTGATGGACAGCCCTTGGAACTGAGTCCTAAAGAATATGAACTACTTAGCTACTTGGTGGAACATCGCGGCAAGGCTCTTAGTCGTCAGCAAATTTTGAATCAAGTTTGGAATTATGACTACTATGGAGATTTGCGTACCGTAGATACCCATATTACCCGTTTGCGAGGCAAACTGGGTGACCAGGCTGCGCTAGTGCAGACGATCCGTGGCTATGGCTATCGTTTTGAGGGGGAACGCTAATGGTTTCCATACGCACGAAGCTCTTTGTTTCGCTGTTGGCGCTGGTGTCGTTCTTTGGCATTCTTGTTTGGGTTGTCATTGACTTTGGGTTGGAGCGTTACTACCTGTGGCAGAAAGAGTCGGTTCTTTTAGTCAGCAGCCGAGCGGTGGCAGATCAATATGACGGTGATCCAGAACATATTGAATTGGAGCTGGAACGTTTGGCGAGCACCTTGGGCGCTGGTGTCGTTATTTTGGACAAGGATAAAAATGTAAAATATACTTCCTTCGGTCCCCTGCGCGTGCGGCGCATGACGGGAAGCATAGGTTCCAGTATCAATGAGGAACTGCACGGACCGCCTAAGCATATTGATAAAGATCGACATTGGGTGGATGAGCACACAGTAGTGGAAACCCAGCAGGACTTAGATCTGAAGATTGACTTTCTCGTCTGGCGTCATTGGCTGTCTAATGGCGATTCTTTCATTGTGCGGCAGCCGCTGGCGCCTGTCTCGGAAAGCGCTAATTTGGCAGCGCAGTTTATGCTTTTTGCCGGTTTTATTGCGCTGTTGGCGGGAAGCTGCTGGGCTTTCCTTTTTGCCCGGCGTTTTACGGCGCCCATTTTGGAATTGAATCGTATTGCCCAGAGCATGGCCAACCTTGATTTTTCCCAAAAGTGGACGACGCGGCGGCAGGATGAATTGGGAGAATTGGGGAGCAGCATTAATCATTTGTCGAAACAGTTGGGAGAGGCCATGGATCGATTGCAGGAACAAAACCGTCAATTACAGGAAGACGTGGAAAAAGAACGACGGTTGGACCGGATGCGCAAGGATTTCGTTTCTGCAGTGTCTCATGAGCTAAAGACGCCGTTGGCTTTGATTTTAGGATATGCCGAGGGCTTGCAGGAACATGTAGTTATTGACGAAGAAAGTCAGCGCTATTACTGCTCTGTCATTGCCGATGAGGCGCAAAAGATGGACAAGCTGGTCAAGAGTTTGTTGAATCTGTCGCAACTGGAAAGCGGCGCAGGGCATCTGCAGTGGGAGGAATTTGATTTAGCCGGCTTAGCAGTGGATGTGGCGCAGAAATATAAGGCGGTATTAGCGGAAAAAGAGATTGAGTTGACAGTGGATGCTGCAACTCCTTGCTTTGTATATGGCGATGTACTGGGGGCCGAGCAAATCATAACCAATTTCCTTACCAACGCCTTTTCTCATGCAGATGGGGAGCGCAAAGTCCGCCTTTGGCTGCAACCGATGGGGGCGCATTGGCGGCTGCAGGTGAAAAACACGGGGCAAGCTATTCCTGAAGATAGCTTAGACAAAATTTGGACCAGCTTTTACAAAGTAGATAAGGCCCGCACCCGTCAATACGGCGGCCATGGTCTGGGCTTGTCCATTGTGCGCGCCATCCAGGAAGCCCATGGCAATGCCTTTGGTGCGGAGAACACGCCAGATGGAGTGCTCTTCTGGGCTGATTTCGACGAAATCGAACAGATACCTGCCGAGGAAGATCGTTCTTCCCAAGGAGAATAAGCTTAAAAATAACTCCACAGCGTTGGTTAACGCTGTGGAGTTATGCATAGGTACGAGGTAAAATGCTTGCTGCAATGTACCTCTTGAAATTTTCTGGCTTTGGGAGTTTTGCTATGTTGCGTTTTTAGTTTTCTAAAGTTTAGCGGATAAAGTTGGTGAAAATTTTCTTTTCTGCAGTCGGCGGCGGAACCAGTTCTTTGGCGGCATCTAGCGATTTAAGCAGCCAGGCCATATTGCGGCCGAGGACGCGCAACAGTTGCAGGCCTTCTTCATCTTGCAGCACTTCGCCGGGGGTCGTACCATGGGCGATGTTCCAATAATTGGAGCCTGGCAGCAGCATTTCAGAATAAGTGATGTAGTGGTTTAAGGCATCAAAAGTGCTGCTGCCGCCGCTGCGGCGTACGGCGACAACGCTGGCGCCTACTTTGTGGCGCAACAGGCCGCCGTTGACACCAGCCACATAGAAAGCGCGGTCCAAGAAGCATTTCATGGTAGCGCCGATGCCGGCATAATGAACGGGAGAGCCAAGGAGGATGCCATCGGCTTCCTTCATTTTTTGAACCCAAGCGTTGAGCTCATCGCCAGGTAAAACACATTGCTCGTCTTTGTTTCTGGCGCAGCCGTTACAGGCGGTACAGCCACGGAGACTGCAGCTTCCAACTTGAATAATTTCAAACTCGATGCCAGCGACAGTGAGCTCTTGGCCTACAACCTGCAGTGAATGAAACGTGTTTCCCTCTTTATGGGGGCTGCCGTTAAAAGCGACGACTTTCATGAAAAAACCTCCCTGAGCCGGCCTTTTGGAAAGACCTGGCGTTTTCTTTTTTATAGTCTTACTTTATAATAAGAAGATATGAGTCGCAAGAACGCACTTTTTGGTGACCTAAGGAGGTAGAGGTAACATGGGGACGTTAATTTACTTCGCCGCAGTGACGGTGATGTTGTATTTGGGAGAATGGCTGGGTAGCCGGGGGGGACAGATGGCGTTGCGTATGGCGATGAATCGAGAGCAGGCTTCCTGGCGGCCGACGCTAGTGCGCGCGGCGATGAGCGCGCCGCCTCTGTCCACTTTTGAACGAGGCTTATTTATCGTGTTGATTATGGCGGTTCTTTTTGCCATACCGTCCGAGACCTTAATTGAGAGGGTATTTCTCTTTTTCTTCTGCGGCTTGGCGTATTCGCTGCTGCAGCTGGGATTTGGCTTGCTTAAAGGCTATTGGGCCGTGAAAGATGCCGGCGACAACATGACCGAAGAAGAGCAACGTTACTATGCCACACAGATGGTCATGGAGCGAGGCATGCAGGCGCTTGAAGAAGAAAAGAAAAAGGAAAAACTGGAAAAACCAGCCAAAGACGAATAACCAAGGCCGCGCTAAAAGCGCGGCCTTTTTTTACGTAAGGAGACGATTGCACAGAGGAACTGAGGAACTGAGGAAATGCCAGAGGAAACAGAGAGGATTTCAAACTGTATTTTCAATACACACAGTACTCCCTCTGGTTTTTCTCTGGCGGAGACCGGTGCCATGCCATCCATGGCGCAACCGGCACTAGGCACTTCATGTACCGTCGCTGTTACGCTGCGCTCCGTTGCTCTTTCGTTCTTTTCTTAGCAGGCCGCAGGGATGGCGTGAAAGTATGTCGAAAAACAGCAGAGAAAGTAAAGGGGGTGAGCGCATGCAGGACGACGGGTTTCGTTACTTGTCGAGAAATTTCATTTGCCTTTGGGCGGCAAACTTTCTCTACTTCGGTAGTTTCTACCTGCTGTTGCCTACCTTGTCTCCGTATGCGGCTGCCTTGGGTGCTTCGACCTTTCAAGTGGGCCTGGTAATGGGCTTTTTTACATTTGCGTCAGTTACGATTCGGCCGCAATGCGGCGTATTGGCCGGGACCTATGGCAGGCGGCCGGTTATGTTGGCAGGGGTCGGCTTTTTTTCTTTGGTATTTTTTCTTTATGCCGTAGTAGATGACGTATATGTTTTGTATGCGGTGCGGGCCTTGCACGGTTTGGGGCATGCCGCCTTTTTGGCTGCTGCCGCCGCTTATATCGCCGATTTGGCACCGGTAGAAAGGCGGGGAGAAGTGATTGGCTATTACAGCCTGTCCAATATTATCTCAATGGCGGTGTTTCCGGCAGTAGGCGTTGCTTGGATGAAATATAGCCAGGACGACTTTGTCGGCCTGGTTTGGGGCGGCGGTGTTATTGCCTTGGTGGCCTGGGCGTTTGTGGCGGGCCTGCAAGAATGTTCTACCCAGGAATCGCGCCGTCCTGGGGCGTCATTACGGCAGGTGGCTGTCCGTACAGAGGTCTGGGCGTCCTCTTTGGCTTTATGGAGCGGCGCCTTGTGCTACGGCGTAGTTATTACTTTCTTGCCGCTTTTCGCACCGGCGCGGGGCATTGAGGATTTCGGTATTTTTTTTAGCGTTTATGCGGTCAGTACCGTGGCCAGCCGAGCGGTGGCAGGTAAGTTGTCTGATCGAATCGGGCGTAAGAAAGTGATTGTGCCGTTTATGTTGGTCATGGCGGCGGCGATGGTCTTTTTGGCGCAAGTGACTAGTGTGTGGGATTTGGCTGTGGCTGGCGCGCTTTTTGGTTTTGGCTTAGGGGCGTATTTTCCGGTGCTTAATGCGTTGGTAGTGGATCATACGCCACCGCGTGATAGGGGAACTGCGTTGGGCTTTTTCACGTCCTTTATGGATGTGGGTATTGCCAGTGGCGCGGTGGTGCTGGGGCTGGCTGGAGAATATTTTGGGTATGATGCCATGTTTTTCTGGGGGGCGGGCACGCTGTTTCTAAGCGTTTTTGTTTTTGCCAATGCGGTAAAAAGTGAAAGGAAGTGAAATGATGAAAGCATATAAACGATCTGTTTGTCCTTATGATTGCCCGGATGCCTGCTCTCTTTTGGTAGAGGTGGAAAATGGGCGGGCGCTGCAAGTGACAGGAGAACCGCAGCATCCGATTACACAGGGGAAACTTTGTCCTAAAATGAGGGATTATCCGGCTACCGTATATTCGCCGGAACGGATTTTGACGCCCTTGTTGCGCACCGGAGCTAAAGGGAGTGGAGAGTTTGCGCCGATTTCTTGGGAAGAGGCGATAGCGCGCATTGCGGCGCAGTGGCGCAGCATAGTGGGACAATGCGGTGGTGAAGCCATTTTGCCCTTTTCCTACGCAGGAACCATGGGTGTGGTCCAGCGCAATGCCGGACATGCTTTCTTTCATCGCCTAGGGGCGTCTCAACTAGAACGTACTCTTTGTTCGCCAGCCAAGGATTACGGTTGGCGGGCTATTATGGGCGGCACTAAAGGAATGCGGGTGCAAGAGACGGTTTATAGTGATCTGATTGTCATTTGGGGTGCTAACGCGGCGGCTACGTCCGTGCATTTCCTTCATTTTGTCCAGAAAGCTAAAAAAAAGGGAGCCAAAGTCTGGCTTGTTGATACGTATGAGACGCCAACGGCAGCGGTGGCGGATCGGGTCATTCGACTGCAGCCTGGCAGCGATGCCGCCTTGGCTCTGGGACTGGTGCGGCTGATTGATGAAGCAGGCTTTGCGGATGAAGCCTTTTTAGAGCGTCATGTTCAAGGGTATGAGAAGTTGCGCCAGGAGGTGCTAATGGATTATACGCCGGATAAGGTGGCGGCTTTGACCGGCGTGACGCCGCAAGAACAGCTGGAGTTGGCGCAGGCTTTGGGACAGGCTAAAGCGCCTTTCATTCGTATGGGCAGCGGCATGACACGCTATGGCAACGGCGCCATGACGATACGAGCGATCTTATGCGTTCCTGCTTGGTTGGGGGCTTGGCAGCACTTGGGTGGCGGCGCGTATGGCGATCTCAGCACCGGCGCTGCCGTCGACAAGGACGTAGTGTTGAGACCGGATCTTTTAAATCCGGCGACGCGCAGCATCAACATTAATCAGTTGGGCGATGCTCTGACCAAGGCAACGCCGCCGGTTCGTTCTTTATACGTATATCACTGCAATCCTGCGGCGGTGGTAGCGGACCAAAACAAGGTGCTGGCTGGTCTGCGGCGAGACGATTTATTTACGGTAGTGCATGAACGATTTTTAACGGATACGGCTCTTTTTGCCGACGTGGTGCTGCCAGCGACGACTTCGCTGGAACAAGATGATTTGTTTACCTGTTATGGAAATTACTTTGTACAGCGTTCGCCGGCGGCCATTGCACCAGTAGGCGAAGCGAAATCCAACTGGGATGTTTTTCGACTGCTTGCTGAAGCCATGGGCTTTGCCGGTTTGTATGAGAAAACGGCGGCGCAGATGGTGGACGCCGTTTTGGACCGGGCCACTCCTTGGCTGGAAGCGGCAGGGGTAGAGAAAATACGCCAGGGGGAATTTGCGGAGTTGCCGTTGGAAACGGATTATAAACTGCAATATCTTACTCCGTCTAGGAAAATTGAAGTGTGGAACCCTTTGGAAAAAGAAGAATTGCCCCGCTGGTTGCCGCCTTATGGCGGCGAGGGAGATTTATGGCTGATGACAGCGCCTAGTTTGTATGGTCTCAATTCCTCCTTTCGGGAGCAGCCGCGCTTAAGGCAACTGCGGGGGGCGATGAGCCTTTTGATGCACCCGGCGGATGCCGCGAAAAGAAAGTTGCAGGACGGGGCCTTGGTGGAAGTTTGGAACGAACTGGGCCAGGTATTGTTTACGCTGGCGGTAACGGAAAAAGCGCAGCCCGGCGTGGTGGTGGCCGAAGGCGTGTGGAAGCTGGCGGATGCAGCTGGCGCTAATACGGTGAACGCCTTGACTTCGCAGCGACTGACCGATCGGGCGGCAGGAAGCACATTCTATGATACAAGGGTCTTTGTACGCCAAGGCCCGTGAATAACTACGCTATGTGCGGGAGGTTAAGCTTCTGCAAGCGTGAAAGCGAAAAAAGAGTGCTCAGATGCAATTTTGCATCGAGCACTCTTTTTTATGACGGTATTTTGGGAGCTTGAAGTTTTAGAGGCCGTAACCCTCACTCTGCTCCCTCTTCTACAAATAGCTATACAACAGCATGATGTTGAGAACGCTCACAATAGCGCCTACCAGCAGCAACAGCCATTTGGTGGTTGGGCGGTTGGCATAGTCGCCCATTACCTTTTTGGAAGAAGTTAGGTAGATTTGCAGAAAAATGGTCCAGGGAAGCTGGATGCTCAGCAGCATCTGGGAGTAAATAAGTCCTTGAAAAGGATCCGAGACGAAGAAAATGACGATTAGCGCCGCGATCAGGGTGAGCAAAACACCAGCGCGGGTTTGGTTGCTAGCGGTGTCATAGGCTTCGCCGAAGACGCCGGCGAAAATGGAGCCTCCTGCCATGCCGGCGGTGATGCTCGAGGAAAAACCCGCAAAGAGCAAGGCTACTGCAAAGACGATGGCGGCGTGGCCGCCTAAGAGCGGCTCTAGCATAACCTGCGCCTGCTCGAGAGCGTCAACCGCGACTCCTGCCTGGAAAAACGTGGTTGCAGCTACTAGGATCATAGCACTGTTAATGGCCCAGCCTAAAATCATGGAAAACAGTGTATCTAAAAATTCAAAACGCATCTGTTTGCGAATAATTGCCGGATTCTCCAGATTCCATTGACGGCTTTGGATAATTTCGGAATGTAAAAAGAGGTTGTGCGGCATGACGACTGCGCCGAGGACGCTCATGACTACCGGCAAAGAGCCTTCGGGAATAACCGGGGTTACCCAGCCGGCAGTGGCGCTGGACCAGGCAATGTCTACTAAGCTGAGTTCGAAGAGGAAAGACAGACCGATAATAGAGACAAAGCCGATAATCCACTTTTCCAGCCGTCGGTAAGAGTTGGTGCCCAGCATGAATAAGACTCCCAAAGTGGAGAGTATTGCGCCGTCGCGGATGCTGAGACCGAAAAGCATGTTTAACGCTATGGCGGCACCCAATATTTCCGCCATAGCCGTAGAAATGGCTGCCAATACCGCAGAAGAAAGAAGTGGCCGTGATAACCAGGAAGGCAGATGTTTAGTAGCGGCTTCAGAGAGGCATAGGCCTGTGGCAATGCCTAAGTGAGCGACATTGTGCTGCAGCAGGATAAGCATGATCGTGGATAGTGTGACCATCCAGAGTAGTAAGTAACCGTATTCCGCGCCGGCGGCGACATTAGAAGCCCAGTTGCCGGGGTCGATAAAACCAACGGTGACCAGAATTCCTGGACCTAGGTAGCGCAGCAGCTCGCGTGCGTGCTGCAAGGATGTGCGTGAAAATGATTTGTTCATTAAAATACCTCTGATTTTAAAGTGTAAATTTATTTTATTTTTCTGTTGGCGCTGCCGCTTGGTCTGTAATTAAGGCGGGGGGGTGTCCTGGAAGCAGCAAAAAAACGCTTTCGCCGATGCGTATTTTGCTTTTGAAAGGAAGCAAAACCTTTAAGTGAGGTACGGCTTTATACCAATGTTGGCTCGAGGGGCGCTGGTAGTACGTGCCGTTTTTGGAGGCTAAGTCTTCCAGAAGTATCGGCGAACCTTCCCCCAAGTTGGGCAAGAGGCGGGCGTGCACTTTAGAGACCTGAAGATCGTCCAGAAGTATCTGGACGTTTTGAGGATCCCGTCCCAAAGCTAGTCCCTCCAAGGGTAACAGCCAGGGCGCTTCTTGATTGTCCGGCAATAAAAGCTGTACTTGAATGGAAAATGGCAGTTCAGGAGCTTTGACCTGTGCAAAAGTGGGGGCCAAGGAGCTGCTGAGTGCCTCCAAGGAGGAAGGCTCCGGTGCAGAAGCAGACGTTGTTGTGAATATCTCTTCTGGTTGGGCATCAAGCGTTTGTCGCGGCTGCAGCTCTTCACCCGGCAGTGAATCATCTAAAGCTGGAAAGACAAAAAGCGGCGGTAAAAGAGTCAGCCCCAGGGACCAAAGCCAATGCGGGCGCTTATGCAGCACCTTGGCCAAACGGTAGAAGAGATAGGGCGCGAAAAAGAGATAGCTTATGGGCAGAAACAAGCCTAGCGCCAGCCAGGGAGACAGCTCCAACTGACGGCAAAGAAGTACCAGGGCGTAGCCTGGCAGCAGGTGCGGCACCCAGTCTGCTTCCAGATTGAATTTTAAGGACAAACGGTATAACAACCAAGATTGAAAAAAATAAGCGCTAATAAAAGTAACGGAGGAACCATAAAATACCAGCTGGAAATAATCGCTTTCTTCCATGGAAGCTTTCCTCCTGTCAATATCAGTCTTTTAACGTACAGCGTATCGTTATGTTGCTTGAATATACTTTTGCAATTCTACACAGGACTACGTTTCCCTGCTCTAGAAGATAATGCAGAGGGATGTATTTTATGAAAAAAGTCCCGCTTTTTTGTAGCGAGACTTTAAACGGAGTTCTAATTTTTTTGCCGTAAGCGGTTTCTTTGTACATAAATCCAGCCAGTCAGCAGTAAAAAGAGCAGCGCTGTCGTCCAAAAAACGGAACGAGAGCCTAAGGTGATGGCGAGAAAACCCCCAGCCACCGGCCCAATCATGTTGCCGACGAGAGCGGCGGAGCTTGTGACGCCGAAGGCTAGGCCCCGCTGATCCGGGGGGATGAGCAGATATGCCAAGGCATTGACCGTGGGCAGCATAGCGCCCATGAAGAGGCCGCCCAGAGCTCTGGTTAGACCTAAAGAAAGTACGCTCCCAGATAGGCCCTGCAGGATAAAAGAAAATGCACTCAGAATGCTGGCAGCCAACAAGGTTGTTTCATAGCGCCAATATTGGCTGAGACGTCCCATGGCGGCGGAGGAAATGGCGCTAGCTAACGCGGCGGCTGCTACAACCGCGCCGACGGAGCTGGCTACATAGGCTGGATCTACGGCCAGACGCTGCACATATAAAGGCAGAATGGGAGAAATGACCTGAATAGCGAATTGGATGAGAAACATAATAACCAACATGGCTCGCAGACCGGGAATGGCGAGCATGGTACGGATTTGGCGGCCGATAGAAGGGCGATTGGCCGTGCTTTGCGGTTGGAAGTCTTCTTGTACGCCTAAGTGAATGATGATAAGAGACAAGATGGATAAGGCGGCAAAAGACAGAAAGGATTCAGAATAACCAAGGGTATCGGCGATAAAACCTCCAAAAAGAGGACCAAAGGCGGCCCCTGCAATCATGGCGGTTTGATATACGCTCATGGTAAAATCAATGTGTTCTTTAGGCGTGATGCTGGTGACTAGAGCCAGTACCGCCGCGGTAAAGCCGCCGAAAAGTCCTTGCAAAGCTCGCAGTACCAGCATTTCATAGACGGAGCTGGCATAGGCCATCGCCAGCATGACCAGAAAAAAAGCGACGGTTACGCGTTCTAACATGAGCTTGCGGCCTTTGCGGTCTGCGTAGGCGCCCCAATGGGGACCGGAGATGGCGGCAAATAACGGAGCGATGCCTAAAAGAAGCCCGGCCCACCACTCTTGGGCGGCCGGGTCGCTGATACCTAATTGCTCTACATATAAAGGGAGAAAGGCTAAGACGCCGGTAATGGCTCCCATACCGCTGAACTGGGCGAACCAGAGAGCGGCCAGATTTTTTTTCCACTGGGGCCAGACGAAAAACATAAAAATACCTCCACGCTGGGCTTGTTCTTCGTTAGTATAGCAGACAAAAGACAGTCTGTCGCGGCAAGAACCCAAAGCGCTAAGAAGGGAAGAACGTCGTGGAGGGAGAATATTATAAAAGTTAGGCAACTTTTCAAAGGACATAGGAGAGAATCAGTGCATGGTAGAACGTGAACGAAGATATAGAAGGCCCGGAACGCAAGGCGGTTCTAATCAAACAATCGGCGGGCCGCCGCAGCGGCCTGGGAAAAAGTCGTTGCAACTGCGTTTGGCGGTATGCTTGCTATTGCTGTTTCTGCTGCTGGCAGTGGCGGCAGGGCGCGTAGCCTGGATTCAGGTAGTCCAAGGCGGCGATATGCGGGAAAAAGCGATGGCTCAGTTGGAGGTCAGCCGCGACATGCAGTCGCCGCGCGGCTCGATTTGTGATCGTAACGGCAATGAACTGGCGGTTAGTGTAGTGACGAAATCGCTATATGCCAATCCAGATGAATTACGCAAAAACCAAGCTGACGTTGACAGCATCGTTGGCGGTTTGGCACCTCTTTTGGGTATTGACCCCAAAGAAATGAAAGAGGATTTATTGCTGCCGGAACGCAAGTTCGTTTGGCTAAAGCGGCGTATGGATGCACCAGTAGCCGCTCAGGCGGCAGCGTTTATCAAACAGTATCAATTGCCTGGCTTTGGGTTTTTAGAAGAAAATAAACGTTATTATCCTAATGAAACGCTGGCGGCCCAGCTATTGGGTTTTGTGGGCAGCGACGATCAGGGCTTAGAGGGTTTGGAAGCTAAGCTGGATACTGTGCTGAAAGGCAGTAAACGGAAACAGAATGTCTTTACAGACAATCAAGGGCGTCCTATTTTTCAATCGGTGTTTTCCTTGAAATCGCCGGAAGAAGGCCGCAAAGTGCTGTTGACCATTGACCAAAACATCCAGTTCATTGTGGAACAGAGCTTGGATAAGGCAATGGTGGCCACTGGATCTGCCGCAGCTACCGCTATTATTATGGACCCCAAGACAGGCGATGTGTTGGCCATGGTCAGTCGGCCTACGTACAACCCAAACCAATTTTGGAAAGGCGGACCGGGAGAATGGCGTAATCGGGCTGTTGCCAACGTATATGAGCCAGGGTCGACCTTTAAAAGCATTGTCGTGGCGGCAGCCTTGAACGAAGGAACTGTACATCCAGGACAGTGGTTTCAGGATAATGGCACTATAGAAGTATCTGGGCGGCGCATCCAAAACTGGAGCGGTGAAGCATACGGGGCGGTTCCGCTCGAAGATATCATTAAGCAATCATTGAATACTGGTTTTGTGCAGATCGGCCTAGGCCTTGGCGGCGAACGGCTGACACGTTATGCTAGGGACTTTGGTTTTGGACGCCCTACGGGTATTGATTTGGCTGGTGAAGAAGAAGGGATTTTGTTTGAACCAAAAGATATGCGCGACTCTGATATTGCTACCATGGCCATCGGTCAAAGTATTGCGGTAACACCGCTGCAGTTGGTGACGGCCGTAAGCGCGTTGGCTAATGACGGCGTCTTGTTGAAACCGCATATCATCAAAGAGGTGCAAAATGGCGATGGCTCGGTGCAGCAAGCCTATGCTACGGAAGTAGTACGCCGAGTGATTCGCTCTGACACGGCTCAGACACTTAAAGGCCTTTTGGAAAAAGTCGTTTCCGAAGGCGGCGGTAGCAAAGCCGCTGTTAAGGGTTACCGCATTGCCGGTAAAACAGGGACGGCGGAAAAATTGCGTGAAGACGGCGGCGGCTATTATCAAGGGCGCTATATCGCTTCTTTCGCGGGCTTTGCTCCGGTCGAAGACCCGCGCATAGCGGTTCTGGTAGTGCTAGACGATCCCCGAGGCATTTATTATGGCGGGCAGATTGCCGCACCGGTGGCCAGTGAAATTTTTAGCCAAATTTTTCGCTATTTAAATATTTTGCCTAGTGGCGTATTGCTGCCGGAAGAAAAGAAAAAACAAGCCCCAACGTCCCAGCCGATGAAGCCGCCGGCAGCTCCGTTACCCCCGCTGCCAGCAGGGCAGGTGCGCATGCCGAATTTGCAGGGGAAAACGATGCGTCAAGCGGCAGGGGAACTGCATAAAGCAGGGTTGCTTTTCCGGCCGGTTGGAGGCGGGCTGGTGGTTAGTCAGGAAGTACCGCCGGGTACGCCGGTACCTATAGGTAGCGAGATTGGCGTTTCCTTCAGCGAAAATTGATGACCAACCGCAAACAAGCGGGTATAATGAAGAATCATAGCAAGTGGCTGTAGCAGGCCGGGGTTACGGCAGATGGAGAAAAAAGAGGAAGAGGAAGCAGATGCACGAAGTCAGTTTGGCTCAAGGAATTTTAGATGTGGTGCGGCGTCATGCCGAGGCTTCCGACAGTCAAGGAAGCATTCGCCGGATTAAGCTACGCATCGGAGCCTATACGCAGGTGGATGTGCAGGCGCTTTTGACGGCGTTTCAAGCGGTGGCGGCGCAGACGCCGGCAGCGCTTGCGGAATTATTGGTGGAACGCGTGCCCGTTCGGCTGCACTGCCGAGAGTGCGGTAGAGAAACTGAAATTCAAGGACGTGGGCTTGTATGCGCTCATTGTTCTTCTATGGCGGTGGATATGTTGAGCGGCCGGGAAATGCAAGTGGAATATCTGGAGGTGGATTGAAATGGAAATTAAAGTTATGAGCAATATTTTAGAGAAAAATGAAGCCGTTGCGGCTCGTATGCGGCAGCTCTTTGCGGAAAAGGGCATTTTGGTATTGAATTTGATGGGGTCTCCTGGCTGCGGTAAGACGACGCTGTTGGAAAACACCATTGCTGCGCTAAAGGCGCGTTTGCGCGTGGCGGTCATTGAAGGAGACCTGTTTACCGATAAAGATGCCCGCCGCATTGAGCAACTGCATGTGCCGGTAATTCAAATCAACACCGAAGGTGGCTGCCATTTGGAAGCGGCTATGGTGGAAGAGGCTGTTAACTCCCTCGACCTCGACGAATTGGACCTGGTGCTGGTGGAAAATGTAGGGAATTTAGTTTGCCCGGCGGAATTTGATATTGGCGAAGATGCTAAGATCGTAGTTCTCAGCGTGACTGAAGGTGACGACAAACCAGCGAAATATCCGATTGCCTTTAATGTATCTAAAGCGGCGGTTATTAATAAAATGGATTTGCTGCCCCATACGTCTTTTGATATGGAACTGGCGGAGCATGATATCAAAAGTGCCAACAGTGACATCCTTCTCTTTAAAACGTCCTGCCGTGGCGGTCAAACAACTGGCTTAAGCTCCTGGCTCAATTGGGTTAAAGACGAAGTGCGCCGGAAAAAGCAGCAGGTCAAGGGGGAGTAGTCATGACGCGCCAGGCGGTTTGGGCGGAAGTAGATTTGGGGGCTGTCAAAGACAATGTGCGGCATATTCGCAGTACGTTGCGAACCGGTGTGCAGTTTTGTGCGGTTGTGAAAGCCGATGCCTATGGGCATGGCGCTGTGCCAGTGGCGAAAGCGGTGTTGGAAGCAGGCGCAGACCGGCTGGCTGTGGCGATGCTGCAAGAGGCCGTCGAATTGCGGCAGGCCGGTATTGAAGTTCCTATTCTAATTCTAGGCTATACACCGCCGGAGGAAGCGGCGCAAGTAGTGGCACAAAACGTCACTGCCGCTGTATATTCGTTAGAAACGGCGGAAGCCTTGTCGTGCGCCGCACAACAGTTGGGACGCAATGCAGTAGTGCATTTGAAAGTTGATACCGGTATGGGGCGCATCGGCGTCCAACCGGAAGAGGCGGGTGTTTTTGCGGCGCAAGTGGCCGCATTGCCTGGCATAGACATAGAAGGCGCTTTTTCGCATTTTGCAACGGCGGATTGTGCAGATAAAAGTTATGCTCATGAGCAATTCCGACGTTTTCAAGAGGCGCTGCAGAATATGGAAGCTTACGGTGTTAAGGTGGCTATTCGCCATATCGCCAACAGCGCGGCTACGCTGGAATTGCCGGAGTACCATCTGGATATGGTGCGTCCTGGTATTATTCTATACGGGATTTGGCCGTCGGAAGAAGTGAAGCATTCCTTGCCGTTGCGGTCCGCGATGTCATGGAAAGCCTGCGTCAGTCATGTGAAGTGTGTGTCCTCTGGAAGTCCGGTCAGCTATGGCTGCACCTACAAGGCCCCGCGGGAAACCTGTATTGCTACGTTGCCTGTAGGCTATGCAGATGGCTGGACACGGCTTTTGGCCGGTAAAGCGGCAATATCGTTGGCGGGTATGAGGGTTCCTGTGGTGGGGCGTATCTGCATGGACCAGTGCATGGTGGCTTTGCCTGTGGCGGCGAAGGTGACAGTGGGGGAAACCGCCCTTCTCTTCGGGCCGGCAGGGCCTACAGTGGAAGACGTGGCTAGCTGGTTGGGAACCATTCCTTATGAAGTGGTGTGCATGGTCGGCAAACGGGTGCCACGACGTTATTTAAAGGGTTGAATGCTTCTTGCGGCAACGCGTAGCTCATGATAGGATAAACTAAATTATTGCAGTACGAATGGAGGCGGCAGGATGGATAAAATGGAACAGGATTGGGAAGCGTTTAAACAGAAATTCAACACCAAAGCCGGTATTGATTTGAGTTATTACAAGCGGGCGCAGATGCAGCGGCGTATCACAAACCTGATGAACCGTCATGGGCATAGCAGCTATATGGAGTTCTTTTCTCAACTAGAAAAAGATCCAAAAGCATACAAAGAATTTATCGAGTACATCACGATTAACGTGACAGAATTTTTCAGGACGCCCGAGAAATTTGAAGAACTGGAGAAAAAAGTTCTTGCAGATCTGCTTAAGCGCAGCTCGAAGCTCAATATTTGGAGCGCTGGTTGTTCTATGGGGGCAGAGCCGTACTCGTTGTCCATGATTTTGGCGGACTTGACGCCAAGTATGCGGCATCGCATTTTAGCGACCGATTTGGATGAGGAAGTGCTGGGCAAAGCTAGAGAAGGTAAGTTCAGTGCGAACGAATACAAGAATATTTCTTCCAGCCGAGCTTCTAAATATTTTACCAAGGAAGGAGACCGCTATGTAGTGGTCCCAGATATTCGTTCACGGGTGGAATTTAAGAAGCACAATTTGCTGCTGGATAAATTTGAAAATAGTTTTGATCTCATTCTTTGCCGCAATGTGGTTATCTATTTTACGGAAGAAGCCAAAGACGCCCTTTATCGTCGCTTCTTAGAAGCGTTGAAGCCGGGCGGCGTTCTGTTTGTCGGCGGCACCGAGGCCATCTTGAATTTCCGCGACATTGGCTATCAAAGCTATATGCCCTTCTTCTACCAAAAACCGTTTTAAGCAGAATGGGGGATATACAAACAAGAGAACCGGAGTAACCCGAGGGTTACGCTGAGGGATTCAAAACAGAAAGAGACACAGGCTTTGGTGTGAGCTGGAGCCTGTGTCTCTTTTGATATATACCCAATTTGCAAGTTTTGAGAGGCTGAAAAACATAGAATTATCAAGGGCTGGGAGCTTTTGTGTAAACGGCGGCAGTCGTTTCCTTATTTTACTCCCAACACTTCTGTTAATATCTCGTTACTTTGAAGTGTTTTGTACAGTTTGTCTGTCATTTCCAGACTGCCTGTTTTTTTCCTCCCTGGGAGTTGTTTCGCCCTCGGGGGAGTAGTATAATGGGAAAACCGGGCAAATCGTCCTGAACGATGACAAGTCGTAATGGGTCCACGGCAGTGGGCCTTTTTTCTATCTATAGTGATTTGTAAAAAATGAAAGGGGTCGAAGGCGTGGCAGCAGTAAGTAGGAGGAACAAAAGTATATGAGCGTGAAGGAGATGCAGGCGCTAAAAAAGGGGTATTTTGTCAAGGAAAGCGGCAATGTTCTGGGGACAGGGAAAATCAAGGAAATACGAGCAGGCAGTGTGGTGGTGGAATTCTTTTCTTCGCCTGTAAGTCGCCAGGATGTAGAAATCCCTTTTGAGTCGCTTCGTCCATTAGGACGGTTGCAGCCTAAAACGCGTTGCTTTGTATACATAGAAGCGCTGGGGCGTTGGTACGCCGGGCGGGTAGAACAATTTGACGCCGCCAGCGGCGAATATCAAGTGAAATTTCCCGAAGGGACGTTGCCGGGCAATATGCGCATGTTGCCTGTACCGACGGAAGACGTATATGTGCGTTGGAATCGTCCCCTTGCCGATGCAGTCTCTATGCTGGCGGAAACGCTGCAAGAGACGGCCTTTCTACGTGAAACAAGAGCGTCCTTTGTGAGGGGGCTTTTGGAACAGCGGGCGACGACACGGGGCGTTACAGGCCTTTTGTCCGCCAAAGTACAGGTGGTTCCAGAGCAAGTAGAAGCGGTCTGGGAACTTGTCAGTGGTGTTTCGCAGAGACGCGTGTTGGCAGCACCTCCTGGTTGGGGCAAAACGATGGCCGCGGGTGCGGTGGTGCGGCAGTTTTTACTGGATGATCCTGCAGGCAAAGTGCTGTTAGTGGTGCCGCCGTTGCGAGTGTCTTTTTGGGAAGAAATGTTGCGCAAGCATTTTTATTTGCAGCCGAGCGATCTTCGCTTAAAGCTGATTGCCGCTGACCGTGCGGTGACGGCTAAAGATTTTGTACTGAAGCAGCGTCCCAGCTTGATTGTCTTTGACGATGCTCAGCTTGTAGCGGCTGATGGATTAGCCAAAGATGAAGCGGCACAGAGGCGTTATCGTTTTTATGTAGCCGCAGCGCAGCAGGCGGAGCGGGTGCTGTTGACGACATCGTTGCCGTCGCAGGAACAAGAAGCCTTATACTGGGCTATGTTTCACTTGGTGGATCGGGACGCTTACCCGTTGGAACAGTTGGCTGAGGCTGCTTCGCTGTGGGGGAAAAAAGCAGAACCGCGCCTGCTAGAAGTCGGCGGGAGCGAATTGCCTTTCGGGCGACAGGCGGGGAAACTGAAGGTGCTTCAAGTCGCGGGGAACGCGGCGGAAGAGCTTGAAGAAACGCTGGAGCAATGGCGCCTGTTGATGAAAAAGGCTATGGAATGTGACGCTGATCTGGCGCAGCATCGCCAATTGGTGGAGGTACTGTACCTGGCGTTGGCGGAATGTGCCGGCAGTAGTTATAAGCTGCTAAAAGAACTGGTGGGTTGCCGTTTGGGACGGCAGACTCCGGCGCAACTGGAAGAGGAGCTTCCTAAAACCTGGTTGCATTTATGTCGGAAGATGCCGCTTCTGGAGGGAGAAGAAGCTCTCTTGCAGCGTCTTGACGCGTTGACGCCGGGCGCTGCTGAAGCCGAACCGAGGTTAGCTTCGTTGGCTGCCTATATCAAGACGTTGCCGAAGACGCGCAAAGTAGTTGTCTTTACGCGCTTTGCCGCTACTTGCCAGATGGTAACCGAAGAACTGAGCAGGCTTTTGGGGGCTAAAGCGGTGGCCCAGGTGCACCGAGCACAAACCGTTCGCGAGGTATACGAAGCGCAAGTGCAGTTTCGGGACGAGGCGTCCTGCTGCGTATTGGTGCTGGATCCGCGGGGCGAAGAGTATTGTGACTTGGGTCATGCCCAGGTAGTGGTGCATTTTGATCTGCCCTTTGATTTGCGTCGTCTGGAACGGCGCATGTCTCGTGTGGAACGGCGCAATCGCACAGAAGCGTTGCAAACCGTGGCAGTTCTTGGCTCTGGCGGTGATTATTCGCTTGCTAATGTTTGGTGTGAAGTGCTGGAAGAAGAATTGTCGTTTTTCCGCCAGTCTCTTCATGGTGTGGATGGCTGGGCCAGAAAGGTCGCGACGCCGGTGGTGCGTAAGGCGCTTCTTGAGGGTGGCTATGAAGGCCTTTTGAATGAAGCGGAAACCTTAGAAACGGCTTTTCGGGAATGGGAAACTTCACGTCCAGCTAAGCCTGCCGTTGCGGGTTGGGGCGAAATGGCTTTGGCCTATGACAATAACAGCGACGGACAGCGCCAAGCGTTTGAGCCCTGGATTGCCATGGCTTTGGGGTTGGGGCGCCAAGGCCCCCGCTATACGGCGACAAGCGAAACCGTGCTGATGCCTTTTGATTGGCTTAGCCGCATGCAAGAAGATTTGCAAAGGCCGCTGCCGTATGACCGAAACGAGTCGCTGCAGATTCCGGAGGCGGCGGTGGTTCGTTCGGGGCAGTCTTTTCTGGATACGGTAGCGCGCTATTTGGATTGGGATGACCGTGGGCAAACCTTTGCTTTTTGGCGCCCGGAGGCGCGTTGGAGCGAAGAAAAAGGCGACGAATGGGTTGGCTTTTGCTATGAATACACGCTGGAAGCCGATATGAAACTTGTTAAAGGGTTTTTAAAGAAGCTGGGCCTGCCGGAGCGGTTGTGGAAAAATTTGCGCCGCCGTGGAGATGGCTTTTTGGCGCCAGTGACGGTACGGTTGTATTTAGATCAACAAGGACGGCGCGTGCGTCATCCGGAACTTTTAGAAATTTTGGGACAGCCTTTCAGCAAGGCCCGAGATATTAACTTGATCAAGGGGCGGGTTAAACAGCTTCATGAAGTAATCGGCCTTGAAGACTGGAAAGATGCCTGTGGCAAAACCTATGAAGCTTCGTTAACATTGCTGGAGAAGGATGCGTGGTACCAGGAATTGGTGCCGACTGCTTGTGAAGCGCTGGAAAAAGATACAGCGCAGCGAGCCAAGGCCTGGAATGAAGCCGGACGAACCGACTTGGCGGAACAGGAAATTGCTCTTTCTCGGGCGCTGGCAGCGGGTATGAAGAAACCGATCGTGCGCCTATTGGCGGCGGGCTGTATTATTGTTTCCGGCCGCAAGCCTTAAAGCGGAGCTGCTATTTTGCTCACATCCCGCCTAAAGGGCTCTTTTTCCGTCAGGTTTTGTCAGAAATCCTCGGCATAGCGCTGCTATTCCTGCGGTTTTCTTTCGCGCCTGACGAAAAAAACTGCTCCTTTGGCCGGGAGGCTCACTAAAACAGCGGCTCCTTGTGAAATAACGACGGAATAAATTTCTGCATAGTTTAAATAAAAATTGAAAAAAATGGAAAAGCGGCTTAAAAAGCCGCTTTTCTTGTAGTATAGTGAAAGTATGAATTTTTAAAGGGGGCGGACCAATGAAACGATGGTGGCGGCTGGCGGTGTTGCTTATAGGCCTTGCGGTTTTAGGAGGCAGTATTTCCGTAGCTCAGGCGGCAGCGGAAAATGACTGGTTGTGCCTTCCCTTTGAGCGGGTAGGTCCCATTTTGGCCTCGGCCAAAGAGGAGGACTTGGTGCAGCTTTTTGGCGTTGAGCAAGTGCAAAGAAGGACCATTTACGTGGCAGAGGGAACCGAAAAACGCGACGTGTCGGTGATCTATCCTTATAGCGCCAATGAAGTGATTCTATTTTGGCAAGACAATCAATATGGTCAAAGACTGTCCCATGCATGGATGAAAAAAGAGGGCTCTTCTTGGCGAACGGCAGAAAACATCACAGTCGGTACGCCGGTGGCGGAGTTGAATCGTTTGAATGGACAGCCTTTTCGCATTGTCGGTTTCGGTTGGGACTACGGCGGTTATATCCCCGTAAGGCAGGAAGGAAAGCTGATTCAGCAAAAAGGCTTGTGCTTGCGCCTGGCGCCGACGCGGCAACTGCCGCGTCAATATTATGGCGACGGAGTGAAAGTCTTCTCTGCGGACCCGGAACTGCTGCCAGACGCTGTGCGCGTGGTTTCCCTCGAAGTGACGCTGAACGAAAAATAATAGGCATCATTATAGAAATAGCCTCCTTGTTTGCAGGGTGAACCTGTGAGCAAGGAGGCTTTTTAGCAATATCCTATTCTCTGGCGTTTCTCTGTTCTGCTGAGTTTCGTTACTTCCTCAGAACTTACGGAACAGGCCGACTACATGGCCGAGAATGTCCACATGCTCTGGGCGGATGGGTTCCATTGCGTCATTTTCCGGTTTGAGCAGAATTTGCTTGCCATCTTTCCAGAAACGCTTAACCGTGGCTTCCTCACCGTCGACTAACGCTACGACAATGTCGCCGTTTTTAGCGCTGTCGCTAGGGCGGACGAGTAAGAAATCGCCGTCGTGGATGCCGACCTTGATCATGCTTTCACCGCTGACGGTGAGCATGAACAGATCTTCGTTGCCTCGGCCTAATAAGGAGGCCGGCAAGGGGAACGTATCTTCAATGTTTTCTTCTGCTAGAATCGGCAAACCTGCGGTAACGCGGCCTACCAGAGGGACGGGGATCATCTCTTTTTGACGCCAAGGAGATTCTGAAACAAGCTCAATGGCTCTGGGCTTGGTAGGATCCCTCCGAATGAGGCCGTCTTCTTCCAGACGATTTAAGTAGCCATGTACCGTGGAACTGGAGCTGAGTCCGACGGCAGAGCCGATCTCTCTTATGGAGGGGGGATAGCCGTTGGTCCGCAGCCGTTCGCGGATGAAACTGAGAATTTCAGCCGGCTTGTCGCCGGTGCGCTTGCGTGGCATCAGGCTCACCTCGTTATTCTTGGATTTTTTTTCAGTATAGCAGAAAATGACTTTCTTTTCAAACTCTTGTTCGGATTACGTCTGCAGGGAAGCGGTATGGCGGCGGCGAATTGCAGTATAGGCAGTTAATGAAGGAGGACTTATTATGGTCCATACGCATCTTGTTTTTGATACAGGCATTGGGCGACGGAAACCGGAAAATATTGTGCATAAAGAAGCTTCCTGTCCGTTTTGCGACCGCCGGGGGCTTAGTGGCATTCTAGCGGAAGAGGGCCCGATTCTTTGGCTGAAAAATAAATATCCCGTTTTTCCAGATGCCTATCAGACGGTACTGGTGGAAAGTTATACCTGTGAAGAGGAGTTGTCGGCGTATGCGCCGGCGCACCTGCAAGCGGTTATCGGCTTTGGCTTGGAAAAATGGCGGGAGTTGTCTCGGAGCGGACAGTTTCGATCTGTACTGTTTTTTAAAAATCATGGGCCTTGTTCTGGGGGCTCCATGAGACATCCTCATATGCAGATTGTCGGTTTGGATCATATTAACTACCAGCACAGCATGGAAGAAGAAGCGTTTCAAGGCATTCCCATATGGCAAACCGGTGAGGTGGAGGTGAACCTGTCGACGCGTCCGCGAGTGGGCTTTTTTGAATTTAATATTTTGTTGCAGCAAGAAGGCGCGATAGCTCCGTTTGCACAAGGCATCCAGTCGGTTGCGCATTATATTCTGAACCATTTTCACCGTCATTGCAGTAGCTATAATCTATTTTTCTATGAAAGTGGCGGCGCGGTACGGGCGAAAATGATGCCGCGTTTTGTTTTGTCGCCGGTCTATGTAGGTTATGGAATTCCTCAAGTTTCTAGTCAGGTGGAAGAGGTGGCGGAATTTGTGCGCACCCTGTATTTTGCCAAAAAAACATATTGAACTTGCTTTTGCGGCGCTTTGAGCAAATAGGTCTTTCTGACGCAGAGAAGAAAGCTGCCAAGCCGTTTGTATACGTGCTGTATATTAAATGCAAAATTCTTGAAAAATGGTTTTGTCGTATTATGTAGTTTTTTGATTAGGCTCCTTTCATACTAAGAGCAGAAACTGGAACGGGCGTACCTGGCAGAAGCACGGCTGGTTTCCCAAATTATTTTGTAAGGGGGCGTACGCATGGCAGAAGCAAAGAAATCTGGCGGTATTGGTCTTACTTCGCAAATCTTCATCGGTCTCATTTTAGGTGTACTTTTCGGCTATCTCTTTCCTTCCTATGGTGAACAACTCAAGCCCATTGGCGACATCTTCATTCGTATGATTAAGATGATCGTGGTGCCTTTGATTTTCAGTTCCTTGATCATGGGCATTGCGGGCACAGGCGACTTCAAAAAACTGGGTCGTTTGGGCGCTAAATCCATTTTGTGGTTTGAATTGGCAACCACAGTGGCTCTTTTTGTAGGCTTGCTGGTAGTTAACGTCTTTGAACCCGGCGTAGGCGTGCAGATCGTTTCGAGTGATGCTTCGGCAGCGGCTGCTGCGGCGAAGAAAACTATCGACATGTCTGACATGTTGATTAAACTGGTGCCGACTAATGCGGTAGATGCAGCGGCGCGCGGTGATATGCTGCAGATTATCGTGTTCTCCTGTTTCTTTGGTGTAGCAACGGCCGCAATGGGCGAAAAGGGCAAACCGGTTTTGCAAGTCGCCACAAGTATTGCGGAAGTTATGTTCAAATTTACCCATTACGTCATGTGTCTGGCGCCGATTGGTATCTTTGCCATGATCGCTTTCACGGTTGGCAAGTTTGGCCTAGGCATGCTGATTCCGTTGATGAAACTGATCGGATCGTTGTATTTTGCTCTGGCGTTGTTCCTCTTCTTGGTCTTCTTGATGGCGACGATCATCTTCCGAATCAACTTCTTCCAATTGCTGCGGGCCATTAAGGATCCGCTCATGCTGGCATTCTCAACGGCTTCCAGCGAGGCGGCTCTGCCGTCGGCGATGGAAAAACTGGAGAAATTCGGCGTTCCTCGTCACATCATCACCTTTGTGTTGCCTACAGGCTATACGTTTAACCTGGACGGCTCCACTCTCTACAGCGCCTTGGCGGTTGTATTTATCGCCCAGGTGTACGGCATTCACTTCCCGATTGAAACCCAGTTACTGATGGTTATCACCTTGATGCTTTCCACAAAAGGCATCGCGGCTGTTCCTGGCGCTTCCCTCATCGTTATCGCTGGTACCGCGGCTGCGTTCGGTCTGCCGGTTGAAGGCATCGCCATCATCCTCGGCGTGGACCGTATTCTCGACATGGCTCGTACCGCCTGCAACTTGGTAGGTAACTGCGTAGCCGCTGTTGTTGTGGCCCGTTGGGAAAACGAGCTGCCTGACGAAGTGTTGAAAGTAGCTTACACGAAAAATTATAGCGAGTAAGTTCCAGTAAAAAAGGAATTTACTAACTTTATCACGAAAAAAGATGTGAACAGGGGGCCCGTAAGGCGTCTCTGGTCACATCTTTTTTCATGCAACACTAGCGATGGATTTTAACCATGCTTTCATGAGGTGGTTTATATTGGGAACTGCTGATTAAATGAACACTTTGCCCCAAAGAGCCAATTTGGCGTGCGATGCGAATGTAGTGGCAACTCCCTACAGGAGGAAGAATGTTAGGAACGTCTTATCTGTCCTTGTGGCAAACTATGCTGCTTGTGACGACTTTTTTTGCGCTTGGCGGCATGATTACGGTGCATCCTTTCAATAGTCCTTTTCAGTTGTCTTTTGCACCGGTGATTTTCAGTTCGCTATTGATGTATTTTCGCCGCCTTTCGGTGGAATATACGGCTTTTTTCGGTAGTATTGTCATGGTCGTTTTGCGAGTGGTAACCGATGTGTCCACCTCCAATATGGAACTCATGGAGATTCTGCTGGAACGAGCTCCAACTTTTTTCTTTTATATTATTTACTCGATTGGTTTTAATTTGACCCGGGTGCGGGAGCAACGGGACAATGTGCTGATGACGGTCATGTTGTTGACTATTTGCGACGGGTTTTCCAATGCGGCAGAGCTGGCCATGCGAGGCGAACTCTTTAGCCGGCCGGCGGATGTCACTTTTGGCATCTTGGCAGGCGTAGCCATTGCCAGGGCGGTGATGGCGGTATTCATCTGCTACGGTCTGCGGGAAGCTCAGGCGGTGGCACTGGCGGAAGAACAGGTGGCCCATTACAATGAGCTGACGCTGCTTATTGCGCAGCTCAAAGCGGAGCTGTTTTATTTGCGTAAGTCCTCGCGGGACATTGAGCAGGTTATGGTGGATAGCTACGGCTTATATCAGGAAATGCAAAATTGCCAATGCCGGGAACAGGAACGTCATTTGTTGGTAGCGGACCAGGCTTTGGCTATCGCTCGTAATATTCACGAAGTAAAAAAAGATTATCAGAGGGTTGTGGCAGGCATTGAAAAGGTGCTGGAACCATCCGAAGGCGATCGTAAAAGCCTCTTATCCGGTATTTTTCAGCTGATTGAGCAAAATGCTAGACGGGTCTTGGCGCAGCGCGGCGCCGACGTTTCTTTGCAGTTCGAATGCCGCCAGGATTTTTGGACGGATCAGCACTATGTCATTGTGTCGATTTTGAATAATTTGCTGATTAACGCGATTGAAGCCTGCGGTGATAAAGGGGCTATTCAAGTTAGCGAATCCATAGAAAAAGATACGGTTATTTTTGAAGTGCAGGATAGCGGCTGCGGCATTGCCGAAGCGGACCGGGAGCTTATTTTTCAACCGGGTTATTCGACCAAGTTTGACCGGCGTACCGGCGCCATGTCCACTGGGTTAGGCCTGTCTCATGTGCAGAATCTAACAAAGCTTCTGGGTGGTCAAGTAGTTGTGGCATCCGGTGAAGCCGGAGGGACTCATTTTTATATTTCCATTCCAACTGTGAGGTTGATTGCCTGAGGGTTGCAAAAAAAAAGACAAAGGTGGCAAAACGATGACATTGCGTTTGGTGATTGTAGACGACGATGCAGGGGTGCGCCGGATTTTGAAAAATATTATTGCTGAGTATCGCCTGGGAACAGTGCTGGGCGAGTGTAGCGACGGTCTTTCGGCGGAACGGGTGATTGCTGACTTTCAGCCTGATTTAGCGTTGGTGGACTTGTTACTCCCGGGGCAGGATGGTTTGACTCTGATTGATCATGTGAGCCCTTCTTTGCCTAACACGACGTTTATTATGATTTCCCAAAGTGAGAGCCAGCAAATGATTACCAAGGCATACGAGCGGGGCGTCAGCTTTTTTATTCGTAAACCTATTAATGTGGTGGAAGTAGTAAAGGTTATTGAGCGGGTGGCGGAAAGTCAGCGGCTACGGCAAGCCTTGTCTCTGATTTCTGAAACGGCGACTCGTATCACCGGGCCGGTGCAAGGCGGACATGGAGAAAATGCCGAAAACACGCTGCGTTCTCGCGTGTATCGCAGCTTTTCCGATATTGGTATTTTGGGAGAGACCGGCGCGAAGACCATTTTTCAGATGATTGAGCATATTGCGCCCCTTTTGGCGGATGGTACGAGCGAGTACCAGTTGAGTGACATGTACCAGCAAATTTCGGAAAAAACTTCTACCGATACCAAAACCATAGAGCAGCGCGTCCGGCGGACGATTACCAAAGCGTTGCAGAATATGGCTAACCTGGGTGCGGAAGACTATGATAATGAAAAATTTCAGACCTACAGCACGGCTCTTTTTGACTTTAAGGAAGTGCGCCAGGAAATGAATTACATTCAAGGGAAAAGCCCCTATCACGGAAAAATTAGTGTGCGCAAATTCTTAGAGGGACTTATTTATTTGGCTCAGGATTAGGAAATGTATACCGGATTTTTCACAGCGCTTTTTCTCAATTCTTTTTTTGTAGGGCAGGATTTGCCGGATGGCAGCGCGAAGGAGACAAAACAGCCGCAATCTTGTGCAAGGAGGGGAATGGTATGGAAACTGCAGGCAAGACAGTTATTCGGGAAGAAGTATTTGCACAGCTGGTGCTGGGCGCTATGGAGAAACTGGAGGTTGTCCCGGTAGCGGCAGCCGAGGGGACGCTGCTGGAAAAGGCCAAGGCATTTTTGAGCCGCATGGGACCCCGGATTGTGGTGAAAAAAGATGAAGAGAACCGGACGGTGATTTTGGAATTGGGCATTGCCGTATCTTATGGCACGTATATTCCAGAGGTGGCTTCCCGGATTCGCCGGCAGGTGGCCGAAGAAATTCGCCAAGTAACCGGTTGGGAAGTTGAACGCATTGATGTGCTTGTGGAACGTTTAATTTTTTCGGCGACGCCGGGAAAAGAAGATTGGGCTGAATGGCCGCCGGTTATGTAGATACTAAGGAGGCGTACGGATGGGACAGGGAACAAAACCTACAGTGGGATTTATCGGTATTGGCGTGATGGGAAAAAGCATGGCCGGGCATTTGCTGGCTGCTGGCTATCCATTAGTTGTCTATAATCGGACAAAAGCGAAAGCCGAAGCGCTGTTGACGCAGGGCGCTGCTTGGGCTGAATGCCCAGGGGCGGTGGCTAAGGCTTGTGACGTGGTCATTACTATGGTGGGCTATCCCAAAGATGTGGAAGAAACATATTTGGGAGAAAATGGTTTGCTTGCTAAAGGACGCCGGGGGGCGCTATTCATTGATATGACGACCTCTAGCCCGGCCTTGGCCCGACGTATTGCCGTTGCTGCGCAGAAAGCCGGCATGTCGTCCTTGGATGCCCCCGTGTCTGGAGGCGATGTTGGCGCTCGCGAAGCGCGGCTGGCCATTATGGTTGGCGGTGAAGCGGCTGACTTTGAACGGGCGAAGCCCATTTTTGATCTCTTAGGCACCAACGTGGTTCACCAAGGCGAGGCAGGCGCCGGTCAGCATACGAAAATGTGCAACCAAATCGTCATCGCCGGGAATATGGTCGGTGTGTGTGAAGCGTTAGCTTATGCCAAAACCGCCGGTTTGGCTCCGGAGAAGGTCTTGGGCGTCATTGCCAGCGGTGCTGCCGGCAGCTGGTCGCTAAGCAATTTGGGGCCGCGTATGTTGGATGGCGATTTTGCGCCCGGGTTTTATGTGAAACATTTTATCAAGGATATGACGATTGCTTTGGAGGAAGCGGCGGCTATGGGCCTAGACACGCCGGGGCTGGCTTTGACCAAGTCCCTATATGAGCGTTTGGCGGCGTTGGGCGAGGCCGAAAGCGGTACGCAGGCGCTGTACAAACTATATGTAAGGGAGGACGTGCCATGCTGAAGGGATTAGTAGCAAAATCACGCAGTTACCGTCGTTTTGACGAAACGGTAAAAATCAGTCGGCAGACGCTGGTGGAGCTGGTTGATTTGGGTCGCCTTTCGCCGTCGGGAGCTAATATGCAGCCGCTGAAGTTTTACGTGTCGGCGGATGCGGAAAAAAATGAGAGCATTTTTCCTACCCTTGGCTGGGCTGGATATTTAAAAGAGTGGGCCGGGCCGGAAAAAGGCGAGCGCCCTACAGGCTATATTTTGGTTCTCAAGGATAAGGGGATTGCTCATGTGGCCGGTATTGACCACGGCATTGCGGCGCAAAGCATCATGCTAGGAGCCGTGGAAAAAGGCTTGGGCGGCTGCTTTATCGGCAATGTAGATAGGCCGCGCTTATTTCAAGTTACCGGATTGTCACCGGATGACTATGAAATTTTGTTGGTGTTGGCATTAGGTAAACCGGTGGAGCAGGTCGTTGTAGATGACATCAATGAAAATGGCGATGTGAAATACTGGCGTGACGCTTCCGGCGTGCATCATGTGCCTAAACGGACGCTGCAAGATTTGGTGGTTGGCTGATGCTTTGGTATGTGATTGCAGCGCTTTTAAGCGCAGGCTTTTATAGCTATGGAGGAGATCTCGGCTTGACTCCTTTATGGAAATGGATCGGTATTGGCTTGGTATGGTGTGTAGCTGTGCATTTTGCAGGGCGCGGCAAGGAGGGATATTATCAAAAGAAGTGGTATAAGCTTTTTTAGATTCATTCTTTTGGTTGGTTTGTTATGCCTAACAGGAGGCGGAGCGGCGATGGCTGCACCGCCTCCTCCTGCCGTTATAGCCGAAGCGGCAGTGGTGATAGACGGAACCAGCGGTAAAACGCTGTTTGCAAAGAATGCCGATAAGGTGATGTATCCGGCGAGCACGACCAAAATCATGACGTGTTTGGTGGCTTTGGAGCGGGGTAATTTAGACAGCGTAGTGACAGTTGGCTGGCGGGCCGCCAGCACGGATGGCTCTTCCTTGGATTTGCGGGCCGGTGATAAGCTGACGTTGCGGGAACTGCTTTCGGGGATGATGATTGTTTCCGGCAATGACGCGGCAGAGGCCGTGGCAGAACATGTCGGAGGGGGATCGCGGTCTCGCTTTATTCAGTGGATGAATGAGAAGGCGGAAGCGCTAGGTATGTCCAAAACTCATTTTAGCAATCCTCATGGTTTGCCGGATCCGGTCAACCACTTCACAACGGCGGCGGATTTGGCCAAGTTGACTTTGGCGGCGCGGCAACAGCCGGAATTCCGGCGCATTGTAGCGACTAACGAACGGAATGTTACTTTCTTGAATCGGCGACCGGTGTTTGTGCGTAATACCAATCGGCTGTTACGGACATTTCCTGGCGCGGACGGCGTAAAAACGGGCTATACCGATGCCGCTGGCGAATGTCTGGTGGCCTCCGCCAGTCGTCAGGAGAAATCGGTAATCGCGGTGATTTTAAACAGTGATTTGCGCTGGGAAGAAGCTGTGTATTTGTTGGAATACGGCTTTGCTTCACTTTAATAGCAGAGGGATACATGATGAATAATCTATTGGAAGTAAAAGAATTAGGCGTAACGATAGGCGGAAAATCACTGCTGCGGGATATTTCTTTTGCCGTAACGGCTGGAGATAGTGTAGCAGTGGCCGGCCCGTCTGGCTGCGGTAAGTCAACGCTATTGCGCACCCTATGCCTTCTGACGCCTCCTAGTGTTGGCGAGGTGTTTTTTGCAGGCAAGGAGTTTCGTAGCTATTCTCCGCCGGATTTGAGGCGGCGTATCGGCTATGTGCCGCAAAAAGCTGTGCTTTTTAGTAAAACGGTGGCGGAAGAATTGACGTATCCTTTTCAAATTGCGAAGCAAAAACCGGACGAAGGTCAGATGAAAAAAATGCTGGCAGCGGTGGGGTTGGCGGCGGCTTTTTTTAGTGCCAAGACCGAGACGCTGTCCGGCGGCGAGGCGCAGCGGGTGGCTCTGGTACGTTCCTTGTTGGCGCGGCCGCAAGTGCTGTTGTTGGATGAAAGCACGTCCGCGTTGGATGTGGCGGCAACAGTGCAGGTTGAAGAGCTGCTGCAGCAACTGCGTCGCGAGGAAGGACTGACTCTTTTGTGGGTGTCTCACCAAGAGGCGCAAGTGCGGCGTGTGGCATCGCGTGTGCTGGGGCTGCGTAGTGGTGCGGCGGTGTATTGGGATTGCGTGGAGAAGTGGCCTGCAGGAGGTGTGGTATGAGTAATGAAGCGCTAATTTTATCATACGGCCTAATCTTGTTGGCCATGGCCTTATCCCAGCGTGAAAAGTTGGGTTTGAGCAAGGAGATGTTGATCGGTAGTCTGCGGGCGGTAGTGCAGCTGGTTGTAATCGGCATGGTACTGTCTTTCTTGTTTGAAGCCGACCATCCTGCGCTGACGACGCTGCTTTTGTGCGTTATGCTTTACACGGCTTCCGGTGTGTCGGCTCAGCGTGGCAAAGAGGTGCCGGGGGCTAGACGGATTGCCTGCATTTCGATTGCCACATCAATGGTGGTGACATTAGGGACATTAGTGCTTTGCGGCGCTATTACCTATCGTCCTAGTGAAGTGGTACCTGTGGGTGGGATGGTGGCAGGACAATCCATGGTGGCTGTGGGGCTTTTGTTGCGGACGTTGGCGGGCTCTTTTGCTTCGCGCCGAGGGGAAGTGGAAGCTAGGTTGGCGTTGGGGGCATCGCCTAAAGAAGCGGCAGCCGTCATTATTCGCGACAGTCTGCATACCGCCAGCGCGCCTATGGTAGATGCTATGAAAACGGTGGGGTTGGTGCAGTTGCCAGGGATGATGACCGGCTTGATTCTGGCGGGAGTGGCGCCGACCGAAGCGATAAAATACCAAATCATGGTGACATTTATGCTCACGGGCGCGGTAGTGACAGCTTCTTATGCCGCGGCCTATCAGGCCTATCAAGGCTTTTTCGGTTTGTATGGCTCGGTGCGGCAAGGAAACAGCGAGTGAAGTTCGCAAGGAAGGGTACTCTTGGGACGGAGGATGGATTGACAGATAGGGCTTTCATGAGAGAGAATAATAAGATAGGTGCAGTGTTTCCTGAATATGTACTGCTGGCGAGGAGCTTAAAGGAATGAACGACATCTTTCTTTCTTTCGTATCTTACTTATGGAGCATAGGGATTAAAAGCAATGTGGAAGTTCTTGCAGTTGTGCTGATCCCGGAAGTGGCTTTGCTAGGACTTGTTTATTTTATTTTTATGCATGTAGAAGAATTAGGGTTGGCTGCTTTTTGGGAGCAAGAGCAACGCTTGCTGGGAGACCGGCTGGCGCGCTATAATCTTCAGCACGAACGACGCGTACGGGATGCAAACAGTCCTGCCGGCAAAGGAGCGCCTGCGATGCCCCAGGGGGAACCGACCGTTGCTGCCTATACGCAGGACGAGCTTGTCAAGGATGTGGTTGGGTATCTGCGCGATGAGGAAAACAAGTAAGGGAGGGTCCGTAAAGGATGGAAAAGAAAACATACATACGCTGGCTGAGCACCTTGGTGGCGGTATTTTGCCTGATGGCGGCTGTGCCGACAGCAGCTTGGGCGAAAACCATTTTATTTGTGCCCCAGGATGATCGGCCGGTGAGTTTCAGAGAAGCCGTGGAAACAGCACAGGCTGCAGGCTTTGAGGTGTTGACTCCGCCAGGAGATTTATTGGCCAGCCGGGGACGTGAAGGCAACCCCGAAGCCATTTGGGACTGGGTGATGGCTAACGGCAGAACCGTGGATGCCATGGTGTTGTCGGCAGATACGCTGGTTTACGGCGGACTGGTAGATTCGCGCATTCATCATCTCGGACCTGATTTGCTTTGGGCGCGGCAGGCGCGCTTTGACAAGCTGAAAAAACTCAACCCGACGGCGCGGCAATATGTATTTGCGACGATTATGCGGACGCCGCGCATGACGGCCGGTGGCGTGGAGCCGTCTTACTATGAGAAGCATGGTCCCAATATTTTTGAGCTGACGGTTTTACTGGACAAGGAAGATGTTTTGGGTCTGACAAGTGAAGAAAAGCGTCAGTTGAAAAAGTTGAAAGAAACCATTCCTAAGGATGCATTAGAAGATTGGTTTTCGCGGCGAGATAAGAATTTCCAGGTCAACCAAATTTTTGTAGATAAAACCATTAAGGGCGACATTCAATATCTGCTTTTAGGACGAGACGACACGGCGCCTTTTTCGCAAACTCATAAGGAAGCTAGACTGCTGGTGAAACAAGCCGCACAACTTCCGGCCAGCCGCTTTGCCTCTTTCCCTGGCGCCGATCAACTGGGCATGCTGCTGTTGACCCGCGCGATTAACGACTTGGAGCATCGCGTGCCGGTTGTGTCGGTACAATATGCTTTGGGAACTGGCCCTAAGTCGCTTCCGACCTATGAGGATCAACCTATTGGTAAGAGCATTGTAGATCAGATCGTTTCTGCTGGAGGCATTGTGCTGCCGCAGCCGCAGAAGCCGGATTTGGTACTGGCGGTGCATACTTCGCCGGACGGCCATACGGATGAAGCTGAGTGGGTCACTAACATCACGTATGCTAGTGCAGGAACGAAGCAGTTTGTGGCTAATGTAGCCAAGGAACTTGCTCGTGGGCAAGCCGTGGCTATCGGCAATATTTCTTTTGTTAATGGTTCGGATAATTCCTTGATGCACGAACTGAGCGATCAGAAACTGTTGGGCAAGCTGACTGCGTATTCCGGCTGGAATACGCCAAGTAACACCTTGGGTTTTGCTATTTCTCAAGGTATGTTGGCGCCGCAGATGACGACCGCGTTACGTCAGAAGCTGTTGGCGGAGCGGTACTTGGACGATTGGGCTTATCAGGCTAACATCCGCAGTCAGTTGGATCGGGAGATCGTTTACGCCAAAGGTGGCAGTCTGGTGCAACTGGATGCTCTTGAAGCAGAGTTGACTGTAGCGGCGCAGAAGAAACTGCGTGAATTTGCCAAAGAATATCTGGACTTTTTGCAGCCGGAGCAGGTGCAGGTGAGCTTTCCGTGGAACCGGATGTTTGAAATTGATGTGCGGATTACGCCGAAACAAAAATAAGAATCGACTCAAACAGGCGTCCTTTTAAGGACGCCTGTTTTTTGATCCCTAACCCTCTTTCGTACCCTCCATCTAAACAGTAGACGTCGGTGCCATGCCATCCACGTACCGTCAACCACATCCGGCGGCGTCGTACTCCTGTTAACATTCTGTTTTCCAGTAATTTCTCTGTGTCCCTCTGATGGCTCTGTTACTCTGTGTTCTGTGCTTCGTCTTTGTTCTTAAAAAAAGGAGAAATACCCTTTGGCAGTGAATTGATACACGATATCAAGACGGCAAAAAGGAGAAATAGACGATGTCGCGTGTGCATGGAGTGTTAGTATTAGTAGCTTTGCTGTGGGGACTCAATCCGCCAGTGATGAAGCTGGGGCTGGAAGAGGTGCCGCCGATGGCGTATAATGCCATCCGCATGGTGGCGGCCCTAGCGGTGGGCTGGGTTGTTTTCCGCCGAGCGGCAGTATGGGTGCCGTTGCGACGTGAGGATATGCGCTTGCTGGCGGTGTCCAGCTTAGGCTTTTTTTCGTTTCAAATTTTTTTTACCTTTGGCGTGCAGCTGACGACGGCGGGCAACTCTTCTTTGATTTTGGGACTGCTTCCTGTAAGCGTTGCCATTATTAACCGCGTGCATGGTTTGGAGGGGATTCGCCGCTTGACGATGGCGGGGATTGCAGTTTCACTGCTAGGGGTGCTGGTTATGGTCTGGGGCGCTGGCAAAGAATTCAGCCTGGAAGGGCCGCATGTAGTAGGTGGCTTGCTTTTGCTTTGCGCACAGCTTGGTTACGGCTACTACACGGTTTTTTCCCGACTACTTTTAGTGCGGTATTCGCCGTACCAGGTTACAGCGTACGTAATCTTGACGACTACGGTCTTATTTGTATTAGTGGCTTTGCCGGATATGCTGGCGGTAGATTGGTCGGCGCTGTCGAACGTGGCTTGGAGCAGCGTCCTCTACTCCGGTGTTTTTCCGCTCAGTTTGGCCAACGGTCTTTGGGTATGGGCTACAGGCAAGGTGGGCAGTACGACGGCTTCTTTATACAATAATTTGGCACCGGTGTTCGCCGTGGCGGCGGGGTATGCGTTTTTGGGCGAAGCCTTCGGCTCTGTTCAAGCCTTGGGCGCAGGGGTTATTTTTGCCGGCTTGTATTTGACGCGCTGGGCCCAGCGGCGTCCGTGAAGCAAGCGACTCCTACAAGCTTTGCAAAAAGAAGAAGTTTGAAGCGCGTCCTTACCCGACGCCTGTGTCAAAACAAAAGCTCGCTCAGCTCCTGCGCAACCAGTTGAAAGGGAAATCCGTAACTCACTGCGCTCAAACATCCGGATTTCTATTCCTTTCAACTACCTTTGCAGGCCCTGCGGACTGCTTCGCTTGCAAAAGTTTTGTCGCAGGCGCCGAGCGCGGACCTCGCTGTTGCCTAACTAAACCCCCCCCCGTTCCCTCATGCGTACCCTCTGGTTCTCCGATTCTCTTGTTCAATCCAATGTTGAATTTTCATTTCTCCCTCCCGCTGACAGACTGTTGTCAGCGGGCTTTGTTATTATGGAATAAATCAGAAGTGCTTGAACGGCTGGAAGGACTTCCGTCCAAAGGTGGCGAAAAGAAAAAAGAAACTACGTTCGTATTCGGAGGTGGCCTATGCGCTTTTTACATACATCAGACTGGCATTTGGGGCGATTATTTCATGGCGTGCATTTGACGGAGGATCAGGCGTATGTTTTGGAACAACTGGTGAATTTGGCCCAAGAAGCGAAGGTAGACGCTGTACTTGTGGCTGGCGATATTTACGATCGAGCGGTGCCGCCGGCGGAAGCAGTGGAGCTTTTAAACCAGGTGCTGCAGCGGCTGGTGCTGGAATGCGGCTTGCCGACGGTGTTGATCGCCGGTAATCATGACAGTCCGGAGAGGCTGGGGTTTGGCAGCGCTCTTTTGGCGCGTCAAGGCTTACATGTGGCAGGGCCGCTGCAGGCGCAGCAGCCAGCACTTATCTTAGAAGACAGTGCGGGGCCTGTGTATATTTTGGCTCTGCCTTATGCCGAGCCAGCAGCGGTTCGCTATGCTTTGGGAGGGGAAGCGGCGAATCATGATGCGGCGCTCCGCTGCCAAGTAGCGGCTGCGCTAACGCAGGTACCGCAAGGGGCTCGCAAAGTGGCGGTGGCCCATGCCTTTGTGGCCGGGGGAACGCCTAGCGAGTCGGAACGTCCCTTGTCCGTGGGAGGCAGCGGCATGGTGGGAGCGGATGCTTTCGAGGCTTTTGATTATACGGCGTTAGGTCATTTGCATGGCTGTCAGCAAAGCGGCAACAAAGTTCGCTATTCCGGCTCCCTGCTGAAATACTCTTTTCAAGAGGCGGAGCAGGCCAAAGGAGTTCATCTGGTGGATTTGGCGGCGGATGGCGCAGTGACGGTGGAGACGGTGCGCTTGACGCCGCGGCGTGATGTAGTCTGCTGGCAAGGAAGCTTTCAGGAACTGTTGGCACGGCCAAAGTGCCGCGATTATTTGATGGTGACGCTCACTGACGATGCGCCGGTGCTTGATGCCAAGGGGCGGCTGCAGCAGCAGCATCCGGAAATCTTACATTTAGAATATGCCCGCCTGCAAAAGCTGAAAGAGCAGCAGGGCGTGCAGGATCATCGCCGCTTGGGCCCGGAACAGCTTTTTGCCTGCTTCTTTCGCGAAGTGGCTGGGCGAGAATGGAAGCAAGAAGAAGAGACTCTTTTTGCCGCTTTAGTGGAAGAAGAGTATCGGCGGCAGCGGGAGGTGGGCGTATGAGACCTTTATGGCTGCGCATCCAGGCATTTGGAGCCTATGCGGCGTCGCAGACGCTGGATTTTTCTTGTTTGGGAGATGTGCGTTTGTTTTTGATCCACGGGCCGACTGGCGCTGGGAAAACGACTGTTTTGGACGCTATTTGCTTTGCTCTGTACGGAAGCGCCAGCGGCGATTTGCGAGAGGTGCGCCATTTGCGCAGCGACTATGCGTCATCCCAAGAGGCTACCGAGGTGGAGCTTCGTTTTGCTGTCGGTGAACGAATCCTGCGTGTGCAGCGGCGTCCAGAGCAGCAGCGTCCGAAATTACGGGGGGAAGGGTTTCGCCAGATCCCGGCGGAAGCGACTTTGTACGAAATAGGACCAGACGAAGAGAAGCTGCTGGCGTCACGTTGGCAGGACGTCACGCGACGGGTGGAGGAAATATTAGGTTTTCAAGTCGCTCAGTTTCGGCAAGTGGTGCTGCTGCCGCAGGGGCAGTTTCGACAACTGCTGGTGGCCGGCTCCAAAGAGAGAGAGGAAATCTTGCAAAACCTCTTCCGAACGGAATTGTACGCGCGTTTGGAGCAAGGATTGAAAGAAAAAGCGCAAAGCGGCGCCCGGCGCTTTCAGGCGCTGCGCGATGAGGAGGCCTGGCTGCTGACGGAAGCGGGAACTGACTCGAAAACGACGCTGCAGGAGCGCTGCGTGACCGCGCAGCAGGCTGCAGAGGAGGCCGAGGCCCGGCTGAGCGTCGGACGACAGGCACTGGAAGAAAGCCGTTTGAAGTTGGCGGCGGCGCAGCAAGTGGCGGACCGTTTTGCAGAAAAAACGGCTGCTGACCAAGAAGCGTTGCAATTGCTGGCCGGTGGTGAAGAAGCAGAGAAATTAGTGGTTCGCTTAGAAGCGGCGCAGCAGGCAGCCGCTTTGGAAGATGTCTGGCGGCAATGGCGGCAGTTGACCCAAGATGCAGTTTCCCAAGAGCAGGAAAGCAGTCGTGTTGAGGCAATGGCCGTTGCGGCCGCGGCGGCACAAGAGGAGGCCCAAGGTGCCTGGGAAAAGTTGCGTCCTCAAGAAGATGTCTTGCGGCAGCTGCAGGCCAGGCAATTAGAGCTGGAAGGCCAGGCGAAAGAGCACGAGCGCTGGCAAGAGGCGCAGCGTCAGGCGGCGGTGCTGGAAACGGATTGGAAACAAGCGCAAGAGCTGGCGGCGCGGCAAGACGAACTGCTGAAACTGCAGCAGCGAGAGTGGGAAACGCTGGAAACTAAGCAGCAAAACCTGACTGTGGCAGGAGAAAAAGCGCCGCAACTGGAGCGGGAAGCGGCAAGGCTCCAGGCGAGGCTGGCTGTTTTGCAGCGGTTGGCTGAGGTGCGTACGAAGCTGACAGAACAGGCGCGGCGTCAGCAAGAGCATGCTTTGACGCTCCAAAATATTTGCGTCAGCGAAGAAAGCGCCAGACGAACGTTGGCTGCGCTGCGGCAGCAGTGGCAGAAACAGCAAGCCGCGTTGCTGGCTGCCGAACTAGAGGCAGGAGAACCCTGTCCAGTATGCGGCGCGGTGGAGCATCCTAAAAAAGCTTCTTTTACAGGACTGTTGCAGCCCCAAGATGTAGAGCAAGCGGAAGCAGCCTGGCTGAAGGGGCAGCAGGCGCACAGCAAAGCGTTGGCGCAGGCGGCGCAGCAGGAAGCGGCGCAAACGCTGCTGGAAGAGCAGGAAAAAGAGTGCTTGCAGGAACTTGGAGAGCAGCAGGCATTGTCGCTGTTCGAAGCGGAGGCGGCGGTGCAAAAAGCGGCGGCGCTGGCGAAACAAGCGCAGCAGGCGTTGGAGGAAGCGGCTCAGTGCTCTGCAAAGCGGCAAGGAGAGCAAAAAAAACTGCTTCAAGCTGAAAAAGAGAGGGACGAAGCGTTTTTTGCTAGAGAAAAAGCCGGCAGCTCGTTAGAGGCAGCCAAGGCAGTGCTGCAGGAATATTCCGCTCGGGTGCCGGAAGCGTTGCGTCAAGAAGGCGCGTTGGCCGCAGCGCGGCGCGCTTGCATGCAGCAGTTGGAGCAAGTACAGATGGCTTTGGCGCAAGTGGAGAAACTGCTGCGTGAAACAACGCAGCAGCGCGAAACGGCGCAGGCTTTAGCTAAACAGGCCCGGACGGCGGCAGAGGCAGCGGCGGCGAAGTTGGAAGAGGGAAAATCCGTCTGGCTTCAGCGGCTGCAGCAGAGCGGTCTAACGGGGCAAGATGCGTTTGAACAGGCGCGAGCTACAGACGTGCAACGACGTTTGTGGCGACAGCAGATCGAAGTCCGGCAGCAAAAAGAAGCAGCATCGCAGGAACGCGTGCGGCGGGCCCAAGCGGCAGTGGCCGGGCAGATGCCGCCGAAGCTGACGGAATTTGTCGCCGCTCAAGAAAAAGCGGCGGTTGTGGAAGCAGCTTTGCGTGAAACAAAGGTTCGCTTGGAAGAAGCCTGGAAACGGGACCAAGAACGGTTAGCACGTTTGCAAACAATCGGCAAAGAGCTGGCTGTCGTGGAGGAAGCACAAGGCGCGGTAGCAGCGCTGGCGGCTATGGCGGGAGGCGGCAACGCTTTGAACCTGACCTTTCAACGATATGTGCTGCGTACGCTTCTGGATGACGTGGTGGAAGAAGCGAACGTGCGTCTTTCCTTAATGAGCCGGGGGCGTTATACGCTGCAACGCTCTAATGTGTTGGCGGATGCCCGCAAGGCGGGGGGGTTGGACTTGGAGGTATTTGACAGCTATACTGGCGTGCCCAGGCCGGTGGGAACCTTGTCAGGCGGCGAAAGTTTTCTAGCGTCTTTGGCGCTGGCGCTGGGGCTTTCCGATGTGGTACAGGCCTATGCAGGCGGCATGAGATTGGACACTATTCTAGTGGACGAAGGCTTCGGTACGCTCGATCCGGAAGCGTTGGAACTAGCTATGCGGGCGTTGGTGGATTTGCAGAACGGCGGCAGACTGGTGGGAATTATTTCCCATGTACCAGAGCTGAAGGAACGGATTGGCGCGCGCCTGGAAGTCATTCCCGGCGAACGGGGCAGCCGCGCTGTTTTTCATTTGCCCTAGGGTGTGAAGAGTTAAAGGGGGAGCATGCATGAAGCTAAGGGTGGTCATGGGGCGCGCCGGGAGCGGCAAGACTCATTTGTGCCTGGAGGAGATACGCCGCAAATTGCTGGCTCAGCCGGAAGGAGCGCCGTTGGTGCTGCTGCTGCCGGAACACGCCACCTATCAGGTGGAGAGGGAACTGGCGGCGACGCCGGGCTTGCAAGGTTTTATCAGAGCCCATGTGCTGGGCTTTCGGCGTTTGTCCTATCGGGTTTTGCAGGAGACCGGCGGCGCGGCGCGGCCTCAATTGGACGAACTGGGAAAAACGCTGCTGGTGACGCGCCTTTTGCGGCAATTAGAGCCGCAACTGCGCTCCTTTGGCCGGGCGGCGCGGCAACGAGGCTTTGCTATGCAGGCTATGGGGCTTTTGGAAGAATGTAAAACCTATCGCCTGCCTCCGGAAGCCTTGCAGGCGGCGGCACAGACGGAGCAGCAACAGGGAAGGACTTTGCTGGCGGATAAGCTGCATGACGTGGCGCTTCTTTATACAGAGTTTTCTCAGTCCTTGCAAGAACGGTATCATGATGCACAAGACCGCATGACTCTTTTGGCCGAACGGGCGCAAGAGGCGGGTTTACTGCGCGGCTGCGAGATTTGGGTGGATGGCTTTTCCTGGTTCAATCCGCAAGAGTTGGCGGTTTTAAGGGCGCTCTTGCCTCTCGCAGGAGAGGTGACTGTGACGCTGTGCCTTGACGGGGCGGAGCTTGCGCGGCATGAAGCGGAAACGGCCCTGTTTCATCGGCAATGGCGGACTAGAGAGGAATTGCGGCGTTTGGCGGCGCAGCTGGGCGCTCAGTATGAAGAATTGAATCTGGAAAAAGTACAGCGTTTTGACAGTGCGTCGTTGCAAATAGTGGAAGAACGTTTTTTTCGTTTTCCTGTGCGCGCCTTGTCGGAAGCACCTCGAGACATAGCTCTTGCAGAAGCGGCGAACGGACGTGCCGAGGCGGCGGGGATTGCCAGGGATATGCTTCGTTTGGTGCGTGAGGGAGGCTGGCGTTGGCGGGATATAGCCGTGCTGGTGCGTGACGATGATTACCGGGACTGGCTGGAGACGGCGCTGACCGAGCATTGCATTCCTTACTTTAGCGATCAGCCTCGGCAGGCGCAGCACCACCCTCTGGCAGAACTTATTCGTTCTGCACTGGAAGTGGTTACTGCCAACTGGGGGTATGAGGCGGTTTTTCGTTGCCTGAAAACAGACTTTTTCCCTTTAGAGCGCACTGCGGTGGATAAGCTGGAAAACTATGTTTTATGCTTTGGTCTGCGCGGACGCCGTTGGACACAGGAAGAACCTTGGCGTTATTGGCGGCGACTGGCTTTAGCGGAGGAAGACGAAGGCTTAGATGAAGCAAGTCAAGAAGAATTGACTTGTTTGGATAATTGGCGGCGTCAGGCGGCGCAGCCATTGGCGGAACTGGAGCTGGCTTTGGGGCGGGCGTCTACGGTGAGGGCCCAGGCGGCGGCTTTGTTTCAATTTTTAGAGCACTTGGAGGCGCCTCTGCGCCTTGAAGAATGGGCGCAACGAGCCGAGGCGCTGCAAGAACTGGACGAAGCATTGGAACACAGACAGTTTTGGGGTCAGACAGTGGCCCTTTTGGAACAATTGGTGGAGGTGCTGGGCGAAGAAGCGTTGCCTCCGGAGGAATTTGCCGCTCTCTTGCAAGAGGGCCTAGAAACTATGACGCTCAGTCTGGTGCCGCCTGGTTTAGATCATGTGACGCTGGCGACGCTGGGCAATACCAGCCTGGCTAATGTGAAGGCTGTGTATCTTCCAGGCGTCAACGAAGGAGCGTTGCCTAGGCGCGCCCGGGACGAGGGGATTTTGAGCGACAGCGAGCGGCGCGCTTTGCGTGGTGCAGGTCTGGAACTGGCACCGGGAGCGCAGGCGGATATGCTTGGCGAGCGATTCTTAGTGTATGTGGCGCTGAGTCGTTCCTGCCGCTATCTATGGGTTAGTTACGCTTTGGCAGATGCAGAGGGGAAAAGCCAGGCTCCCTCGCTGATTGTGCGTCGCTTGCGCGAGTTATGGCCACAGCTGAAATTGCAAAATTTGCCGCTGGATATACCTGAGGGCGAAGAGGAAGCGTACGCTGTGCAGCCGGAACGGGCTTTGGCGGTTTTGCCCAGCGTGTTGCGGCGCTACCGTGAAACTGGCAAACTAGCGCCGGTTTGGCGGGAAGTATATAACTGGGCGCTCCTCTGTCGACCAGAGGAGTTGCGACGCCATTTAGCAGGCTTATTCCATGATAACCGCGAACGGCTGTTGCCGCTCGAGCTGGCGCAGCGCCTGTTTTTGCGCGGCCACCGCCTCAGCGGCAGCGTGACACGCTTTGAGGCCTTTCAAGCTTGCCCGTTTCGGCATTTCGCCCGTTATGGCTTGGGTTTGCGGCAGCGTTCCGTCTTTCGCCTAGCGGCGCCGGATTTAGGGCAGTTTTTGCATGCGTCCTTGAAAGAATATGGCGAACGCTTGGCGGCCAAAGGGCAAAGTTGGGCGGAGCCGAGAGAAGACGAGCGAGTGGCCTTGTGCGAAGAAGTGGTTAATGCTCTAGCACCGCGGCTGCAAAATGAAATTTTGCTCAGCTCTGGTCAACATAGGCACCTTTTGCGGCGTTTAGGACGTACCGTGCGCCGGGCAGCGAAACAATTGAGCGAGTTTGCGGCTGCCGGTAGTTTTAAAACTTGCTGGTTGGAACAGTGTTTCGGTCATGGCGAGCAGGCACTGCCGCCGTTGACGTTTCACTTACCCGGAGGGCAGCGCTTGGATATTTCCGGACAGATCGACCGGGTTGACAGCGCTGAGCAGGAAGGGCTCCGCTATTTGCTTGTTATTGACTATAAGTCCGGCAAGGCCGGTCTGAATCTCGATCAGATTTACTATGGTTTGCGCCTGCAACTGCTGACCTATCTGCTGGTGGCGCTGGAAGCCGGGCGAAGCTTGTTTGGGCAGGAATGTCTGCCTGCAGGGATGTTGTATTATTTTTTACAAGATCCGGCAGTAAGCGGTGAAGGACCGAAAAGTGAGGCGGAAATTGAAGCGGAAGTGGCCAAAAAATTAAAACTGCCCGGTTGGACGCTGCAGGAACCCCAGGTATCTCGTCTGCTGGATGCGTCCATTGAGGGCAGTTGGTCTAAATTTTTATCCATATCGTTAAAAAAAGACGGCGATTATCATCCGACTTGTTTGCGTCAAGTGCGTTCAGCGGAGCAGTTCGGGGCATTATTGCTGCACGCGCGCAAGGTGCTGCAGGAGACCGGCGCAGCTATTTTGGAGGGACAAGTAACACCAGCGCCGTATGAACTGGAAGGGCAAGGTCCCTGCCTTTGGTGTGAGTATCGTAGTGTTTGCCAGTTTGATAAAGCCATAGAAGGCCAAGTCTGCCGTTCGCTGAAAAAAATGAATGAAGACGAAGTGTGGCTGTGTTTGCTGCCTACAGGAAGGGAGAATCAACCATGAGCTGGTCAGAGAGGCAGCGCCGGGCGATTGAAGCGCGGCGTAAAAATTTACTGGTTTCGGCGGCGGCCGGCTCCGGTAAGACGGCGGTGCTGGTAGAACGAGTCATTCAAAGAATGCTCGATGAAGAAGCACCGTTGGACATTGACAGGCTGCTAGTTGTTACCTTTACTAATGCAGCGGCGTTGGAAATGAGAGAGCGTATTGCAGCGGCGCTGGGTAAAGAGCTGAGCCGTCAGGATTTATCTTCAGACAGGTTGGCCCGCCTGGAACGGCAACTGGCGCTTTTAGGTTCGGCTTCCATTTCGACCATTCATTCTTTTTGTCAGTCTGTGGTACGGCAGCATTTTCATCAATTGAATCTAGACCCTCGTTTTCGCGTAGCTTCGCAGGCGGAGACCGACTTGTTGCGGCGCGATGTTCTGGAAGATGTGCTGGAAAAGCGTTATGCTGCGGATGATCCAGCGATGCTTTTGTTAGCGGACTGCTATGGCGGTGAGCGTGATGATGCAGAGTTGGGAATTATGATAGTGGAGCTTTATGAGTTCTCTCGCTCTCTTCCAGAACCAGAACTGTGGCTGCAAGGTTGTCTGAATGTATTTGCGCCGCCGGAGCAGGCTTCCTTTGATGAACTGCCGCAGGCCGCCCTGTTGTTGCGTCAGGCGCAGCTGCGCCTGGGAACGTTAGCTGTTGCGGCAGAGGAACTGCTGGAATCAGCGGAATTGGCCGGCGAAAAAGAAGTACAGCTGGTGCAGGAGTATGCAGCGGTCATTGCCGAATTGCAGGCGGCTTCTACTTGGAGTCAGTTGGAAACTGCTTGCCGGCAAGGAGAGAAAACAGCCTATACCCGTCTAAGCGGCGGCAAGAAAGATCCCGCAGGGCAAGAAGCGCGGGACGCCTTTAAGCATTGGCGAGATCAATTGAAAAAACAGCTGGAGAAAGTATATAGCTTGGTCGACCGGCCCGGGGAAGAGCTGTTAGAGGACTTGCGCCAATGCCAGCCGCTGATGGCGGCGCTGGTAGCAGTGGCTTTGGATTTTGCCGCTGCTTTTCGTGAAGCAAAGGCCAGCCGTAATTTGCTGGACTTCGGAGATTTGGAACATTTTTGCTTGGCTGTCTTGCGCGACGGCGAAGGTTCTTCTGCAGCGGCGCTAGAGTTGCAAGAACGCTTTCAGGAAGTCATGGTTGACGAATATCAAGACACGAACGGCGTGCAAGAGGCCATTTTGCAATGTCTCTGTCCAGCGGAGAGTGGCCGACTGTTTTTAGTAGGCGATGTGAAGCAAAGCATTTACCGGTTTCGGTTGGCGGAACCAGAGTTGTTTCGACAAAAATACGAAAGCTATCCTCTGTTGGGCGATGGATATGAACGCATTGATCTGGCGCAAAATTTTCGTAGCCGCGCCAACGTGCTGGCGGGAGTTAACTATCTTTTTCGGCAGTTGATGGAGCCGCAAGTGGCGGAGCTGGCTTACGGCGAGGCCGAATGCCTGCGGCCGGGTCTGCCGTATCCTCCTTGCGAGGGCATAAGTCTGGAAGGGCCTAATGAGCTCTGGCTGCTGGAGGAGACGGGTCAAGGGGTGACAGAAGGCGAAGACATTGGTGCAGTTGAAGAACTGCCGGAAGGTTTTGCTGCCGAAGCAGCCCTTATTGCTAGACGCTTGCAAAAGCTGCAAGAAGAGCAAGTGCAGGTATATGACAAGAGCTTGGGTGGTTATCGGCCGTTGGCTTGGCGGGATGTGGTGGTGCTGCTGCGCTCGGTGAGGGTCAAAGGGCCAGTGTTGCTGGAAGCATTGCGCGAAGCCGGCATTCCTGCGTATGCCGATGTGGATGAAGGATATTTCCGGGAAATCGAAGTGGAGGTGCTTCTGGCCGCCTTGGCGGCAGTGGATAACCCCCGCCAAGATATCCCCTTGGCGGCGTTTTTGCGTTCGCCCTTGGTGGGGTGCAAAGCGGCGGAATTGGCTGAAATTCGCTTGGCTGGCGCCGAGCGAAGCGATTTGTGGGATGCAGTGACGGTTTTAGCGGGCCTGGAAACAGAAACAGCCCGCAAAGCGGCACATGCAATAGAACTTTTAGAAGGCTGGCGCCGCTTGGCACGGCGGCGGGGCGTACCGGAGCTGCTTTTGCGTATGTACCGCGATACGGGGTATTACGAATATGTAGGCGGCTTGCCTGGCGGTGCCCTGCGGCAAGCCAACTTGCGCGCTCTTTATGATCGGGCACGGCAGTTTGAAAGTACCCATTACCGAGGTCTTTTCCGCTTTTTGCGTTTTGTGGAGGATATGCGCGAAGGCGGTGCTGACATGGCGGTGGCTCGGATTTTGGGAGAACAGGAAAATGTTGTGAGGGTTATGACCATTCACAAAAGCAAAGGTCTGGAGTTTCCAGTAGTGGTCGTGGCTGATGCAGGGAAGCAATTTAACTTGCAAGACTTGAAAAAGCCGGTTCTTTTTCATAAGACCCAAGGTTTGGGGCCGCAAGTCATTGATGTAAATACGCGCTATCGCTATCCTGGTGCGGCCCGTAAGGCCGTGGCTCATTGTTTGGAACTGGAGACGAAAGCCGAAGAACTGCGGGTTTTATATGTAGCGCTCACTCGGGCGCGGGAAAAATTGATTTTAACGGGGCGCCTCAAGCATGCAGACAAGGCGGCCGCCAATTGGTGCCGACAAAGCTCTCGCAGAGAAGAACTGCTGCCTCCAGGGGTGATTGTTGAGGCAAAAGGTTATTTGGATTGGCTGGGGCCGGCTTTAGTGCGGCACCAGTCTGCGGGGGAGTTGCGTCGTTTAGGAGGTGCGCCCCAAGACGAATGCCTGCTGCCGGATGAAAGCTGCTGGGAGATCCATATTTGTCCGCCCGCAGCGACAGAGGCTGTCACTGCGGCTGCTTTACCTGAGGATTGGTCTTGCTTGGAAGAAGGTAAACTTTTGCCTGGCAGCGAAGTGGCGCGGGTGGAGGCATGCTTGGAGTGGCAATATCCTTGGCAAGAGGCGGTAGGTAAAGCGGCTAAGCTGTCGGTGACGGAAATCAAGCGGCGCTTTGCCGACAAGGATGAAACCGCTCGCCCCTGGCCGGCACGATCTGGCGCTGTGTATGATCGGCCGCGTTTTCTGCAGACGCAGCAGGGACCTAAGGGCGGCGAGTACGGCGTGTGGATGCACACTGTGATGCAGCATCTGCCGTTAGAAGGCAAGTTAAACGAAGTCCAAGTGCAGTCTGTTTTGGAAAAACTAGTCGTAAAAGAAGTGCTATTGCCAGAGCAGGCAGCAGCCTTGGAAGCGTCTAAAATTGCTGCTTTTTTGGACTCCTCGCTAGGAAGTCGCCTGCTGGCGTCTGCTCAAGTTCGGCGAGAAGTTCCTTTCAGCGTACTGTTGCCAGCGGAGGAATTTTATCCCGAAGTGGCGGGCCAGGCAGAAACCGTCTTCGTGCAAGGTGTGGCGGATTTGCTGTTTCAAGAAGGCGATGCTTGGATTTTGGTGGACTATAAGAGTGACAGGGGTTTGTCGCCGGAAGAATTGGCTGGGCGCTATCGTTTGCAGTTGGAGCTCTACGCTCGTGCGTTAGGCGGTATTCTGCGGCAGCCTGTCAAAGAGTGCTGGCTGTACTCCTTCTCGCTGGGGAAAACCATTCTCTTGGAGGAGGGCGACCATGGAGCAGGGGACGAACACAGAGTAACTGAGTAACAGCGGGTGCCAGAGGAGTTATGAGGAAAGGAATGGCATATAACAAAACCCAGGCAATGAAAACATAGCTTCGTTGCCTGGGTTTCAATGTTTTTGCAATATCATTAAATTAGAATGCATTCGTCACTACTCCTGTTCAAACTCCGTATCTTGTCAGCACATCGAGAAGTACGCCGGCGAAGAAGAGCAGGCTTAAAAGACTATTGCAGTGGAAAAAAGCTATCTGGCTACGGGACAGATCCGCCGGGCTTACCAGGTGGTGCTGCCACCAAAGAGGAAAAGCGGCGGTGGTAAGAGCCAACCAATACCAGGGTCCCAAGGCCAAAAGCCAGCCGGTGAGCACGAAGAAGCCAGCTGCAAAAAGATGAAAAAGAGCGGCTAGACGCAACGAACGAGTAAGGCCAAAGCAAGCCGGAATCGAGTACAGTCCAGCTTGACGGTCAAAATCCATGTCGCTGCAGGCATAAATGATATCAAAACCAGCCACCCAGAAGAGGACGCCGCCCCACAAGGAGAGCGCCGGAGAGCTGAGTGTGTCGGCAATGGCGGCCCAGGCGCAAAGCGGCGCCAGGCCTAACGTTGCGCCGAGAAAAAGATGGCATAGCCAGGTGAAACGCTTGGTATAGGAATAGAAGGTAAGGCAAAAGACTACTGGCAACAGTAGTTTCACGGCCAGCGAGCTGAGTTGAAAAGCCGCCAGCGTCAAGCATAGCAGGGAAAGCAGCGTGTAGAAAGATACGGCAAAAAGACTCAGTCGTTTTTGGGGCAGAGCGCGGTCGGCAGTACGGGGGTTTGCGGCATCAATGTGCCGGTCTGCCAGACGATTAAAGGACATAGCGGCGGTGCGGGCGCCAGCCATGGCGATGGTAATCCAGAAAAGATCGTGAAGAGATGGTAGACGCTGCATTGTTAACAACGCACTGGCATACGCGAAAGGCAGGGCAAATAAAGTGTGTTTGAATTTGATCATTTCTAGAAAAATGCGCAATGTCTGCATACTAAACCTCTCTTTTAACGGCGGTGCCGATGGTGACCATGCCATTCGTCAGACTTTTCCAAGATGCATTTGTGGTACCTAGGTGTGCCAGTATCTGAGAGATTGCTTCACGGGAAGGAAGCGTATGCAGTGATTCTGGCAACCAGCGTTGGAAGGTGATGGGAAGGCCTAGATACACGCTGCCTGCCAGGGGCAGAACATGTTCAAAATAAAAATGAAACAAGGGTGTCAGTGCGGTGTCGGTAGGCTGAGACAACTCGAGCAGCAGGAGTTTACCGCCGGGGCGAAGTACGCGCAGCATTTCTTGTAGTGCTTGCTCTGTGCCGGCGACGCTGTATAACCCAAAGGAGATAGAGACGCCGTCGAAGGAAGCGTCGGCAAATGGCAGGTGCAGTGCATTGCCATGAACCCAGGAAACTTGGCGGCATTGAGGATGGTAGCGAAGATTGGCTTCGGCTTCGCGCAGCATGTTGGCGGAAAAGTCCAGACCTGTGATGCGGCCATCCGCGCCGCAGTGGCGCAACAATTCTTGAGTCAGGCGTCCGGTGCCGCAACAGATATCCAGGAGATTTGCCTGCGGAGGGAAGTTTGCTTGTTCTACAGCTTTGCGCCGCCAATATTGGTCATGGAAAAAACTAATCATGCGGTTTAGGCAGTTGTAGCGAGGAGCGATAGCTTGAAAAATAGCGTGCATTTTTTCTTCTTTGCGGTAAAAATGAAAGCATTGCATCGCAAACACCTCCTATTACGAATGTCGGAGAAAATCCGACAAATATTGGAATTGACTAAGGGAACGTAATGACAAATGAAAAGCTATCTTTTATAATATAGAGAAATAACTTCTGTGAAAAGGGCTGCCGCGGGCGGCGCATTGTAAAGATTTAACGAAGGCTTCCTGCGGAGTTTTTCTATTAGTCTCAGCATACACGAAACAGTCTTTTTTTTGCAAGCGGTAATACTTGTTGGAAAGGAGCCAAGCCATGAGCATGCAAGGGTGGCTGTCCGGTTCGCGCGGAGATGCGTGGCTGGCGCAGTTGAAACATATCGAATGGAAAGAAAATGAAATACTAGTGCTCTTGGTGGCATCTTCTTCCCAAAAGGCATTGCCTGTGTTATGGAAGTGGGCGCGTGATAAAGGGCTGCTTGTAGCCGGCTCTCTGTTTCCGGCTCTCATTCACGGAGAAGAGGTTGTCAGTGAAGGTGCATGTTGGCTTCGCTTTCCTTTAGCTGCTCCCGTGCTGCCTCTGTATCCGAAACAAGAGGAACCGCCGTGGCGGCATGACGTACAGAATACGACTGCTTTTTTGCTGTTTAATTGCCAGCGCGCCGAAACGGAGCATGTACTGGAAGGATTATACGATTATCTAGGGCATTCGATTCGCTGCATTGGCGCTGTGGGTGAATGCGACTTGGCTGAAACAGACACGGGGTTGTTTACGCAAGCTGGCTGGTGTGAAGCTGCAGGCCTGGCTGTTTTTGCCGCTTGTGGGCTGCATACTTCGCGGGGCTATGGTTTTAGCAGTCTGCCGGATGTGTTAGTCGTGACTAAAGCGGAAAAAAATCGTATTTTAGAGCTGAACTGGCAGCCGGCGCTGACTGCTTACCAAGGGGTATTGGCTGCCTATGGAATGGTTTTGGACGACCTTGGCCACTATCCCCTGGGGATGGTACGTGAAGAGAGCGTGGATTTGGTGCGCAGTATTGTGGAAATAGCCGAGGACGGCAGTCTGGTTTGCGCTGGCGAAGTGCCGGAGAATGCCGTTCTCAGCGTGCTTGTTGCTGAAGGCGAGGCCATGGCGGCCTCGGCGGCTTTGGCAGCCGAAGAAGTTGAAGTTGCTGCTGCACAGGGAGCCTTGATCGTAAATTGTTATGCTCGAGCGCAGTTGGAAGGGGCAGTTTTCACGAAAGAACTTTCAGCGATTCGTCATAATCTGCAGCGGCGAAATCCGAAACTGGACGCACTATACGGCGTGTTGAGCTACGGGGAAATCGTCTTGCCGTCAGAAGGAGTTTTGGAATTGTGCAATAAGACCGTTGTTATTGGAGTGATGGTATGAAACCGGTACAAGGGCTCCAGATGGTACGGGAACTAGCGGTTTTGTATGAATTGTCTCTGGCAGTAGGCCGGACTTTGGGGCTAGAGGATAATTGTGAGCGCTTTTTGCAGGTACTATTGCGGCGTAAGAGTTTTCGTTACGGCGCGGTCTGGCTGAACGACGTGGAGCAGGAACGGGCTCGCTTGATTTACGGGTACCCAAGCTATTATGTGGAAAATGTGTTGGGAGTGCTGCCTGCTGCCGCTAAAGCTTGCATAGATAATGACGAAGGCTTGGTAATTACTGCGCAGATGCCTGGTTTTGACGAATTGGTGCAGGAGCGGCAGATTGACGGCGGATGCTATTTTTTATATCCTTTGGGAAAAATGGGAGTGCTCAAACTCTACAGTGTGCAAGAAGAGCTGGCGGAGAATAAAGTCCTGCAGCGTATGTTAGCGCAGGTGATGCAAAAGTTTGCTGTGTCTGTAGAAGCGTGTTTGCTTTTTGAGCGGCTGCGCGAGGAAGCGACAGAGCGTCGCCAGGCGGAAGACGAAGTACGTTCTTTAAACAGCCAGTTGGAACAGCGCGTAGCTAAGAGGACAGAGCAGTTATTGGAGGCTAATGCTAAACTACGCCAAGAGATCATCGAGCGTAAGCGAGTGGAAGAACAACTGCGCATTTATAGCGAAAAGGATGCGCTGACCGGTCTGGCCAACCGCTCGCGTTTTGAACGGCTGCGTCAGGAGTTGGCGGAGATGCCCCAGGGAACCTTAGGAGTTTTGGCTATTGATGTCAACGATTTGAAACTGGTTAATGATTTGGAAGGCCATGAGGCAGGAGATGAATTGCTGCGCCGCGTTAGCAGCGTATTACAGAGTGTGTTCGGCGAGGCGGAGTTGTTGGCGCGCATCGGTGGCGACGAATTTGTTGCGTTATATTGTGATGAGCCGGAAGAATTAATGCAGCAGAAAGCAAAGCTTTTGGCGCAGGAGGCCGAAGCGGCGCGTGTTTCTTTGTCTGTCGGCTGGGCTTGGGGCGATTTGCTTCAGATAACAAGCCAGAGTTTGCTGCAGGCTGCGGACAGTGCTATGTATGCGGAAAAATACAAGTTTTCCTCTCGCTATGAGCAAGGAGGACTGGCGAGGTTGCGGCGCATGCTGGAGGTGGGCAGCCGCTGGACAGGACCGCATGTGCAAAGGCTAGAAGGAATTTTGGTTCGCTTCGGACGCTATTTGGAGCTGCCGGACAGCGAAGAGTCGCTTCGTTTATTGGCCATGTTCCATGATGTAGGTACGCTGCTCTTACCGGAGGTGTTGGTAAATAAGGATGATGTATATACGCCGGAAGAGCGAGCTTTGATGGAAAGCCATGCGGAAAAAGGGGCTCAGCTGGCACGGATGATGCCGGAACTAGCTTCTTTGGCCAATCTCATCTTGCATCATCATGAACGTTGGGACGGCGCTGGGTATCCGGCCAAGTTGCAAGGGGAAGAAACTCCTTACCTTAGCAGAGTGCTAGCTGTGGCTGATGCGTACGAGTCTATGACCGGTACGCGTGTGCATCGGAAGTCTCTGACGCAAGAACAGGCGCTGGCGGAGTTAGAACGTTGTGCCGGCAGCCAGTTTGATGCGGATGTGGTGTATGCATTCCGAGAGATGCTGTCTTTTGATGAAGGATAATGTAGCCTGCTTGTCATTCTTTGTATTTTGCATTACACTTAAAACAAGTGAAAATTCGCAAAAATCATTTAACAAGCAGGGGGAAAAAACAGATGGCCATGAAAAAATTTGAAACTCATCATTTGATAACCGGAGCCGATACCAATCATCACGGAACCTTGTTTGCCGGTCGCGGCGCTGCGTGGTTTGTAGAAGCCGGTTTTGTCGCTGCCGCCAGCATGACTTGTACGGCGGAGACCGTATGTGCTACTGTGCATGGCATGGTTTTTAACCGTCCGGTAAAAAAAGGCAGTATTCTGCGTTTTGACAGCCGGGTTGTGTATGCAGGGCGTTCCAGTCTGGTTGTATATGTAGATGTGGAAACGGCTGATAAGGAAGAGTTTGTAGTTGACGGCTTTTTGACCTTTATTCATGTGGATGAGACCGGTCGTTCGGCGCCGCACGGTATTGTCGTGGTGCCGGAGACGGAGGAAGAGAAGGAGCTCTATGAAAGGGCCAGCCAACTCAGAAGACCGCAAAATCGCAGCGATCATTAATAAACAGCTTCACCAGTTGCGGAGGCAGGGGCACCTCTTAGGGCGTGCTCTGGCCTACCCTAACTTTCGTTTGTTTTTTTGCGGCCAAGGGCTGTCTTTATTGGGTACCTGGGTGCAAAGCATTGCTATGAGCTGGTTGGTATACCGCCTAACTGGCTCTGGCTTGCTGTTGGGTCTGGTGAGTTTTTCAGGACAGATTCCTAGTTTGCTTTTTTCGCCATTTATCGGCGTCTGGGTGGATCGTCTGCCGCGAAGGCAGGTGCTCGTTGCTACCCAGGCGCTTTCTTTATTGCAGGCCCTTGTGCTGGCTTGGCTGGTTTGGACAGGCAACGCAGAAGTTTGGCATCTATTGGCGCTGAGCCTGCTATTAGGCTGTATTAATGCGGCAGACATGCCGGCACGCCAGGCGTTGGTTGTGGAACTGGTGGAAGCCCGTGAAGATCGCGGTAACGCCATTGCCTTAAACTCCGTCATGTTTAATGCGACACGGTTAGTAGGGCCAGCGTTAGGGGGACTTTTGATTCCATTGGTCGGCGAAGCAGTCTGTTTTGCTCTCAATGCAGTAAGCTATCTGTTTTCGTTGCTTTCTTTGGTTTTGCTGCGTCTGGCTGTGGCAGAGAAAGAAACGGAGAAAAAAAGCTGGCGCCGAGGTTTTCGGGACGGTTGGAAGTATACCTTCGGACATCCTCCGATCCGGCAATTGCTGCAGCTTTTGGCGCTGGTGAGTCTTTCCGCTATGCCCTATACCGTGCTGTTGCCAGTGCTGGCGGTGCGTTATTTTGGCGGTGGCGCGCCGCTTTTGGGGACATTAATGGCTATGGCCGGAGCCGGCTCTTTATGCGGAGCGCTTATTCTGTCTTTTCGGCGCAGCATTGTCGGCCTGGAGCGCTGGGTTGGCGTGGCGGCTCTTTTGGCGGCGCTGAGCTTATTGGTGCTTTCGACAGGCGTGCCGATTGAGGTTGCCGGACTCGTGCTGTTTGCCCTAGGAGTAGGTCTGCTTTTTTTGATCGTCGGCGTCAATACCTTGCTGCAGCACATGGTTCCTGATCGCTTGAGAGGCCGGGTTATGAGCTTTTACAATATGTCTTTTTTGGGATTGGCCCCATTGGGAGGCCTGGCTGCAGGACAGGGAGCCGACTTGTTTGGGGTCTTGCCTATGCTGCAATATTGCGGTTGGGCGTGCTTGGCAGCGGCCATTCTTTTTTTGCGACAGTTGTCATCTTTTCAGGGAAAGGCTTGTCAAATTTACCAAGACTCCGGTCAGTTAGGGCCGGATGAGAAATGTTGAGGATGGGTAAACTGTAATTAGGCTGTAACGAAGTTGTCACAGTCATTGTTTATACTAGGCAAAAGAACAAAAGGAAGGGTGTTGAAAGTGAATTTAGAAAGACTGCGGCCGACTGTGACCGTATTGGCGTTAAGCCTTTTTTTGATTTCCTTAGTGACGGGATTAGTTTTGTGGTTAGTGCCTGGTCGTGGGGAGTTTTTGAGCCTGTCTAAGGGAATTTATAAGGATGTGCATATTTATTTGAGTTTGGGAGCGGCGGTTATCTTCTTGGCTCATGGTTGGCTGAATCGGGCGGCCTTAAGCCGCTATTTGGGCCTGAGCGGGGCTGCTTGTTGGCAGGCGGGCGCTGTAACGGCGCTGCTGCTAGCTGCTGTAGTTGGTATGAAATCATTGTAAAAAGCCGCGAAAGCGGTTTTTTTATTTGGCAGGAAAGAATGAATCTTTGCAGAATATATATTGAGAATCATTTTTCTTAAAAAATCTCTACAAAGGCGGTGCGGAGAATGAATTTACCGGAACAGTATCAACAGTTTTATGCTGAGATCCGCAGCACCATCCCGGAAGGCCGTATTTTTACGGATCCGGTGCGGACCCTGGCTTATGGTACCGATGCCAGCTTTTATCGCTTGATTCCTAAAATTGTCGTAAAAGTGAGGAAGGTGCCGGAAGTTACGGCTGTCATTCATGCAGCTCATTTGCACAAAGTGCCTCTTACCTTTCGGGCGGCAGGTACCAGTTTGTCCGGCCAAGCGGTGACGGATTCGGTTCTGGTCATGCTTACTGGGGCTTGGGGTCGTTATGAAGTGCTGGAAGACGGAGAGAAAATCGTGCTGGAACCGGGGATTATTGGCGCAGAAGCTAACTTGTATCTGAAGCCTTACGCGCGTAAAATAGGCCCGGACCCGGCGTCGATCAATGCGGCCATGATCGGTGGCATTGCCGCTAACAACGCCAGCGGCATGTGTTGTGGCACCAGCGACAACAGCTATAAAACCGTAGCCTCTATGAAAATTATTTTTCCGGATGGCACGCTTCTTGACACAGGCGATGAAGCTTCTAAAATTGCTTTTCGCCAAAGCCATAAGGAACTGTTGGCGGAAATCGAGCTTTTGCGGGATGAGATCGCTGCGCAGTCGGAGCTTGTGGAGCGCATTCGGCATAAGTTCAAAATTAAAAACACTACCGGTTACAGCCTCAATGCATTTGTAGACTACCAGGACGTTTTCGACATTTTGAATCACCTCTTTATCGGTTCGGAAGGCACCTTGGGCTTTATTGCGGAAATCACCTACCGTACAGTGGTGGAGCAAGAGCACAAAGCTTCGGCGATGATTTTCTTCCCGGATATCGGCACCGCCTGTCAGGGCGTTATGCGTCTCTATCGGCCGTTGGTATCGGCTACGGAGATGGTGGATCGCATCGGTCTGCGCTCGGTGGAAGATGAACCAGGCATGCCGGCGTATCTCAAGGAATTGGGTGAAGAGGTAACCGCCATTTTGGTGGAAGTGCGGGCTAACGATCATGAAGAGTTGCATCGCTGTATTGACGGCGTTAAAGAGCGTCTGGATGGCATCTCGACGGTTATGCCTATCGAATTTACAACCGTAAAGGCGGAGTACGAACGGTTTTGGGACATTCGCAAAAACGTGTTTCCGGCTGTAGGTAATGTTCGCCCGGCTGGGACGACGGTGCTAATTGAAGATGTCGCTTTCCCGCTGGAGCATTTGGCGGAAGCTACACTTGATTTGCGTCGCGCCATGGATAAGCATGGTTATCATGAGGGCATCATTTACGGTCATGCCCTGGACGGCAATTTGCATTTCGTATTTTCTCAGGATTTTTCCAATGAAACGGAAATCAAGCGTTATGCAGATTTAATGGACGATGTGGCGGAGTTGGTAGTGAATCGTTACAATGGTTCTTTGAAGGCGGAACATGGCACCGGACGGAATATGGCGCCCTACGTGGAGATGGAATGGGGACGTCAGGCGTACCAGTTCATGCGCCGCATTAAAAAGCTATTTGATCCGGAAGGGCTTATCAATCCCGATGTAATTATCACCGATAAAGCCAATTTGCACTTGGAAAACATCAAGCCTGCAGCTGTGGCTCATCCTCTCATTGATAAATGCATTGAGTGTGGCTATTGCGAAAGCAACTGTCCTTCGCGAAATCTCACGGTAACCCCGCGCCAGCGCATTGTGTTGCAGCGGGAGATTGCGCGTTTGCAAAAGAGTGGGCAAGATCCGCAGCGCTTGGCGGAACTGCTAAAGGGCTATGAATATTTTGGCGATAAGACCTGCGCTACGGACGGTCTGTGTCAGCTGCCGTGTCCGGTGAAGATCAATACCGGCGATCATACCAAGCATTGGCGGGCGCAGCATATGACCCAGGACGCACGGCGCATTGCCGAGTTTGTGGCAGGCCATTTTGCCGGCATTACCTCGACAGCTCGCATTGCTTTGGGACTAGCTTCTTTTGCGCATTCCTTGTTGGGAACCAATGCCATGAACAGCCTTTCTAAAATGGCACATACCGTCTCGGGCGGTGCTTCACCGCAGTGGACGCCATGGATGCCCAAAGCTGCGGTTCTGGCTAAAACCAAGCTTAAGCCAGAAAAAGCGCAGCATCAGGTAGTTTACTTCCCCAGTTGTTTGGGACGCAATATGGGGCCAGCTAAAGAAGACCGGGATGCTCGCTCTTTGACAGAAGCGATGGTATCTGTGCTGGAAAAAGCGGGCTATGCGGTGATTTATCCTTCGGATATGGAGGCGCTTTGTTGTGGCATGCCTTTTGAAAGTAAAGGGTTGCCTGATATCGGTGACCGCATGGCGGCGAAATTGGAGAAGAAGCTGCTCAAAGCCAGCAATAATGGCGAGATTCCTGTTTTGTGCGACACAAGCCCTTGCGTGTATCGGATGCGACGGGTATTTAAAAGCGATTTGAAATTGTATGAACCGGCGGAATTTATTTACGACTTCCTGCTGGATAAACTAGAATTTACGCAACTGCCGGAAACGGTGGCCGCTCATGTCACCTGCAGCTCGATCAAGATGGGCCTGCAAGACAAGTTTATCGCGGTAGCGGAGAAATGCGCGGCCAAAGTGGTGCGGCCGCCTAAAATCAAATGCTGCGGTTTTGCGGGCGACGCCGGTTTTGAAACGCCGGAATTGAATGCGTCGGCACTGGAAGGCATCAAAGAAGCGCTGCCTCCGGAAACCACCTCTGGTTACTCCAACAGCCGTACCTGTGAGATTGGCTTGTCCAGCGCCAGTGGCTTAAGCTATCAATCGGTGGCATATTTGGTGGATCGCGCGACAAGAGCGAAGGGAAACGTGTAAAGTCTTGTAATAAAGACTAAGGGGTCTTTAGCGGATGTGAGGGACACCTAACTGAGGTTTTTGGGCACAAAAGCCCCTGCAGGCCACAAAATGGCTTGTAGGGGCTTTTGAAGTTTAATTGAGCTTTTTGGTGAAAAACAGAGGAAACTAGAAATAAACAACTGATAACATGATGCAAATGCAGTTGACTCTGAAAAAACATAGAAATACAGCTGAAAATGCTGAAAAAATATGGAGAAAGTATTTACAAGCAGGCCGGATTCTTTTATGATAAAGCAAGTGCATTGCAAGAAGACAACAAAGGAGGAAAAAAGCATGCAGCAAGAACGTACTATGGTCCGCGGTTTGAAAAGTCGTCATTTGCAGATGATCGCCCTTGGCGGCATTATTGGCAGCGGTTATTTTTTGGGAACAGGATATGTCCTGAGTAAGGCGGGGCCGGCTGCTATTTTTTCCTACTTGCTGGGCGGTTTAATTGTGCTGGCGGTGATGTTTTGTCTGGGCGAGCTGGCCGTAGCCAGACCGGTAGCCAGTTCTTTTGTCACCTATGCCAAAGAGTATATTTCTCCATCCTGGGCTTGCGGCGTGGGTTGGTGTTACTGGCTGACTTGGGTAACCTATGTGCCTTCGGAAATGATTGCCGGGGGCATTATTATGAATAATTTTTTTCCAGATATCAGTACGATGTGGTGGGCGGTGCTTTTTGGTCTTTTGATCACGTTTATCAATTTATCCTATGTTAAAACCTTTGGGGAACTAGAATTTTGGCTGGCGTTAATCAAGGTCGCGGCGTTAGTGTTGTTTGTGGTCTTGGGCTGTCTGATTTTCCTTGGCCTTGTTGGCAGTGCAGGATTTTTGGGCTCTTCGGTGCTTCTCTCCAGTGGAGGCGTAGCTCCGAATGGTTATTGGGCGGTCTTTTTGACGATGGTCATCATTTTGGTGAATTTCCAGGGCTCGGAAATCATTGGCTTAGCTGCCGGCGAGAGTCGAGATCCGGCGAAAAGTATTCCGATGGCGATTAAAAATATTGTTTGGCGAATTCTGTCTTTGTATATTATTCCCTTGGGACTTTTAGTTACCATTTATCCGTGGGATAAGGCCAGCTTGGAAGAAAGCGTTTTTGCCGCCGCGTTGTCGGCGTACGATCTGGAATGGGCGGGTGCATTGTTTTCTTTTGTGGTCCTGACGGCGGCCATTTCTTGTTCTAATTCTGGTTTGTACGGCTGCAGCCGTGCGTTGTATGCTCTGGCTCGCGAGGGTATGGCGCCTTCTTGGTTAGGACGTCTGAGCGACAAAGGCGTGCCTCAAAATGCGACGGTGTTGTCAGTTTTGGCCTGCTGGATCGGAGTGGTAGCCTATTCGCTGGATGCCAGTGAAACCATCTATACATATTTGCTGGCCTTATCCGGCTTTTCCGGCGCTGTGGCTTGGATTTCCATCTGCTGGAGTCAGTTGAACTTTCGTAACCAGTTGCAGGCTGCTGATGAAGAAGATAGTCTGCGTTTCAAAGTGCCCCTGTTTCCGTATGTTACTTACTTCGGCATTTGGGTGCAGGTGGGCTGTTTATTGGTGATGGCTTTAGTGGACGAATTGCGCAATGCATTATTCATAGGTGTTCCCTTTCTGGTTCTGCCTATTCTTTGGTATAAGGTGCGCCGCCTTTGGTGCAGGACCCCGGTGCTCGAAGGCAATGACTGAATCAAATAAAAGAACTAAGAGGACCGGCTTGCTGCCGGTCCTCTTGCTTTTTTATTTATCCGTCGTCTCCTGTTTTTGCGTCCTGCGGACCGTCTTGCTCCAAAAAAGTCTCAAATACAGTCACGGCCACCATAGCCTCGTTCGTTCCCTCGCATGACTCCTCTGGCTTTTCTATGGCGGAGACCGGTTGCTATGCCGTCCATGGCGCAACCGGCACTAGGCACTTCACGTGCCGTCGCTGTTCCTCTGTGTTCCGTTCCTTTCTCAAAGCAGGAGATTGCCGCAAAACAGGCGAAACATAAAACGTTATACCCGAGATATGGCGAGGAGGAATTGGAAATGCGTATTGATTATCACATGCATTTTGAATATGGAAGCTATGATTTAGAATGGGTAAAAGGATTTTTTGAGCATGCCGCTAAGCGGGGCATTGATGAAATTGGTATTTCCGAGCATAGTCATACTTTTGTAGAGTTTCAACCCCTTTACGAGCAGGACTTGATTTTGGACGATTCGGAGATTGGCCGCTTTCAAAAGGAATGGCTGAAGAAGGGGAAATTTCGCTACCGCCTCGAAGAGTATCTGACTTTTATGGACAAACTCAAAGCGCTGGGATATCCGGTGAAAACCGGTATTGAGGTCTGCAATTTTAAGGATCAGGCCCAAGTGGCCAAGGTGCTGGCTCCGTACCAATTTGATTATGTCATTGGCTCTGTGCATTTTCTGGAAGGCTGGGGTTATGATTTTTCAGCATTGATGAAAGTGTGGGACACGAAGAATCTAGAGGATTTATATCGGCAGTATGTAGAGGCGATTAAGAACCTGGCAGCTTCCGGCCTATATGATGTGCTGGGTCATCCCTTCAACATTCGCTTGTTCAAACATTTACCGACTTTCGATGCTCTGCCCTATGTGAAGCAGGCCGTGGCGGCGTTGAAAGCGGCGGATATGGCTGCAGATATTAATACCGGTACGCTGTATCGGTATCCTATTGAAGAAATATCGCCGTATCCGGATTTCCTGAAAGAAGCGCGGACGCAGGGGCTGCCGGTCATTTTGTCGTCTGATGCCCACCAGCCTGAAGACTGCGGCCGTTATATCGAGGAAGCCGCCGCCTACGCCCAATCGGTTGGCTATGACCAAATTGCCGTCTTTGCCAAGCGACAGCGGACCTTACAACCTTTAAGCTAAAGAGAAAATATGTTCGAAAATGCTTTTCTTCCAGGCTCTTGCATATTATAATTATACATAGAAAGATTTTGCAGGGAAAAGGAGGGGCGGCATGGTTCGGATTTGCGTGGACCAGGGCCTGAAAGTATCAGGTATACGGCAGTTTCCGGCGTTAATGGAAGCGGTGTTGCAGGATTTGACCTTGGCCAACCCTGAGTATCAGGCGGCGCGAAGGCATGGCTATTCCGTCTGGGGCAAGCCGAAGGATATTCAACTTTATAAATGGCGCGGCCAGACCTTGACGTTGCCCCGGGGCTATGCGCGGACGCTACGCTACCATTTGGGCCGGCAGCAGGTCGAAGCCAGCTGGGATAATCGTACTTGTTTGAAAGACCCGGTGGCGTTTCAATCCGGCATTTGCCTGCGGCCGTATCAAGAAGGAGCCGTGACGGCCCTCTTACAGGGACGCCAGGGGGGCGTAGTGGCTCCTTGTGGCTCCGGCAAGACAATTATTATGCTAGAGGCTATGGCGCGTATTGGCCAACCGGCCTTGTGGGTGACCCATACGAAGGAACTGTTGAATCAGACGCGGCAGCGAGCGGTGGAATGCTTGGGGCTTGCGGATGAACAAATTGGCGAAATTGCTGAGGGCAAGGTTGCCTTGGGGTCTCATCTGACCTTAGCACTGGTGCAGACCTTGGCGAAAGCGGATTTGCAGCCGTTGGAAAAAGCCTTTGGGGCGGTCTTTGTCGACGAGGCGCATCATTTGGCGGCTGGCAGTTTCTATCGTACGGTGGGTCGCTTTGCGGCATTATATCGTCTGTGGGCTAGCGCAACGCCGCAGCGGGAAGATGGCTTAACCCCCATGATTGTGGCGGCAGGGGGGCCGGTGCTGCATGTAATTGGCCGTTGCCAAACCGGCACGCTTTCACCGCAATTGGTGGTAGTGGAAACCGAGTTTGAGCTGGCTGACGATTTCATGGAGGATGACCGCCTGCAGTACTCCAAAGCGCTCTCGTATCTGACCGCCAATAATGAACGAAATCGATTGATTGTTGATACGCTGCGCCGTGAAGCGCCGGGGCATTTCAGCCTGGTTCTTTCCGAACGTAAAGAGCATTTGCGCCAACTGGCGTTATGGCTGCAGGAGGCGTTGCCGGACTTGAGGGTGGAGGTATTGACGGCGGATTTAAAAAAAAGCCAGCGCCAGGAAATTATGGAGCGATCTCAGGCGCGGCAGGTAGATATTCTTTTGGCGACGCAGCTAGCTCGGGAAGGTTTGGACCTGACTCATTTGGACCGCCTGTTTTTGGCGACGCCCAAGCGGGCGGCGGCTGCGGTGGAACAGGAAGTGGGACGCATTATGCGGCCTTCGGCCGGGAAGAAAGATGCCGTTGTTTTTGATTTCTGGGACAGTCGCAGCCGCCTGTTTCGCAGCCAATTCTGGAAACGTCGGCAGGTGTACCGCAACATTGGCGTGCGCTAAGGAAATTTGGGAGACCGGAACACAGAGTAACAGAGTAAGCAGAGGAGTTATTACGAAAAACCGGAAGGCTTTTTAAGCCTTCCGGTTTTATTTTGAATTATATAATGAGTTTCGTTTCCATCTCCTGCGTATCCGCAGGTTTTCTTGTTCGTTCTTATTTTTCCGTCTGGTAGCAGGCGACGATTTCGCCGTAATACATAGTGTGGTAGTCGCCGCTGGCGTAGCAGGAATGCTGCAACATAGCAGCTAGGGCGTCTTGGTCCATATCCTGACGGTAGACAACCTTGCATTCATAGTGGATGCAGTTACCGGCAATAACCGGGGTGGAAATTTTCTGTCCTGGCAGTGCAGTCAAGCCGGCGGCAGCCAATTTATCCATATCCCGTCCGGATTTACTGCCACACAAAGCCAAGGCTTCTTTTAATTGGTCATCAAGCGGCAGAGTGACGGTAAATTCTTTAGCAGCTTCGATCATGCCGTGAGTATGGCGCGAAGGACGCACCATAACGAGAAACATGGGCTTGCGCCAGAGAAAAGAGACGCTGCCCCAACCAATCGTCATGGTATTGACTTTCCCTTGGGTCTGCGTTGTCAGGAACGCCCCCTTTTGTAAAATTTCCAATGCTTGTGAAGCGGGAATGTGAAAATCCAATGGTTTCATAGTCATTAGACTCCTTTCGATAAATGCTTCTTGGAGATGCCAATGCTTAAAGTATTCGCTCTTTTTTGTTGCCTTCCTCTTGTTCAGCAGCAGGGTTTTTCAAAGTGTGAAGCGAAATGAGAAAATATTTAGAAGTAATAGTGAAACTAGCCGTTACTACAAGAAGCGTATTGCTTCGTAAAAAAATGCAGTTGAGCTGGAGGGATTGGGCATGGGGCAGGATCCATTCATTTTATTGGTCGAGGATAATCCGGACGATGAACTGCTGACGCAACGAGCTTTTCGAAAAAACAATATTTTAAACCGTATCGAAGTGGTGCGTGATGGTGCAGAAGCTTTGGATTTTTTATTAGCAAAAGGCAGTTATGAAGAACGGGATCCGTTTCATGTACCGCAACTGATTTTGTTGGATTTGAAATTGCCGAAGGTAGATGGCTTAGAAGTGTTGCGCTGTATTCGGGAAACAGAGACCACGCGTTTGCTGCCTGTTGTTGTACTGACATCCTCCAAAGAGGAACAGGATTTGGCCAGCTGTTATGCGTTGGGAGCCAACAGCTACATACGCAAGCCGGTCGATTTCAATCAGTTCATTTTGGCGGTGCAGCAGTTAGGCTTATATTGGCTGGTGCTCAATGAACAGCCGCCGCTGAGGAGGGAAGGGGTATGAGTGAGAAAAAACTGGCTGTTCTCATCGTGGAAGACAATGAAGACGATGCACTGCTGTTGATCCGGGAGTTGCGCCGAGGCGGCTATGAGCCGGATGCTTTGCGGGTGGAAACGCGGGAGGAAATGCAGGCAGCTTTGCAGCAACGTTCTTGGGAGGTAATTTTGTCGGACTACTCCTTGCCGGGGTTCAGCGGGGTAGAAGCATTGGAAGTTCTCCAAGCTTCCGGTCAGGATATCCCGTTTTTGATTCAGTCTGGCGCCATTGGCGAAGAAGCGGCGGTAGAATTGTTGAAAGCCGGCGCACATGATTTCATCCCCAAAGGCAAAATGCTGCGCTTACTGCCGGCGGTGGAGCGCGAACTGGGCGATGTGACTGCAAGGAGGCAACGGCGAGAAGCGGAGCAGCAGCTAAAAGAAAAGGAACGTTTGATTGCATCCACTTTGGACGCTATGCGCCTCTATATCGCCGTGCTGGACGAAAACGGGCGTATTGTGTATGGCAACAAAGCATGGTATCGTCGGGCGCGTATGGTCTATAATTTAAAAGCCAAGGAAGTTCTTGGTGTTGACTTTGTGGAATTTGTACAGCAACGCGCGGGCGAGCGGCAGCGCAAATGGTCGGTCGCCTTAAGCCATGGCATTCGCAATATTCTCGAAGGCGATGAAGAGACGTTTTCGATGGAGCTTCCCTTTGACAATGGCGATGAGACTATGCAGTGGTTTCGGGTGGAGGCCAACCGTTTTGCTGACGAGGGGCCGTTGCGGATTGTGGTGTCTTATGAGGATATTACCTCGCGCAAACAGATGGAAGAGCACTTGAATTATCTGAGTATGTACGATATGGTGACCGGCTTTCATAACCGGCTGTATTTTGAAACTGTGCTGCAGAATTATGCGCAGAGCCACTATTCTCCGGTGGGCATTCTTACTTGTGACATCGACGGTCTGAAGCTGGTTAACGATACGTTGGGCATTGAAGTCGGCGATGTTCTATTAATGCAAACAGCGGAGCTCATTCGTCAGGTTATGCCGGAAGAGGCATTGGTGCATCGCATTGGCGGCAATGAATTTGCTGTGGTATTTGCTAATACGACGCGTGAAGAAGTCAGCCATTATGCACGACAATTGCAGCAGCGCATCGGTTGGTATAACGAGCATGAGGCCGAAGAGAAAAGCCGCGGCGTTTCTTTGAGTGTGTCGATTGGCTTTGCCTTGGATGGTCGTGGCGGTGATGATGGCGTGCTGCAATGCTATCGGGAATCAGAAAACCATATGTATCGCGAAAAGCTGCATAGCGGGCGCAGCGCTAAGAGTGCTATTGTGCAGACTGTGATGAAGCTATTAGAAGCGAGGGATTACCTTACCGAGGGGCATGCAGAACGTATGCAGGAATGGGCGGAAACCATGGGGCGCTCCTTGGGGTTGGCGGAGAACCGTTTGGTGGACTTACGGCTCTTGGCCAAGTTTCACGATATCGGCAAAGTGGGTATTCCGGATCGGATTTTGTTCAAACCAGGACGGTTGGATGATGAAGAATTCTTTTTAATGAAGGAACACCCAGCAATTGGTCATCGCATTGCCCAAGTGGCTCCCGATCTGCATCCGATTGCGGAGAGTATTTTACGGCATCACGAATGGTGGGATGGTAGTGGTTATCCTATAGGTTTAAAAGGCGAAGAGATCCCTTTAGAATGTCGTATTTTAGCGATTGTGGATGCCTATGACGCGATGCGCAGTGATCGGCCTTACCGTAAGGCTTTAAACGAAGAAGCAGCGCTGCAGGAACTGCGGGACTATAGCGGGCGCCAATTCGATCCTATGCTGGTGGAGCTTTTCCTGCGTTTAAAGCAGAAGCGGAAATAAGGTTGAGCTCTTGCACTAAAAAGAGGAACTCGTTTAACTTTTAACAAGTTAGACGAGTTCCTCTTCTTTAATTTTTCTGCTTTAGCCGTTTTTACGCTGGAATTCTTTCATGAAATCAGCCAGCGCTTGGCAGCCTGCTTGCGGCATGGCGTTGTAGATCGAAGCGCGCAGGCCGCCGACGGAGCGATGGCCTTTGAGACCGCCAAGACCGGCAGCGGTGGCTTCGGCGACAAACTGTTTCTCTAATTCTTCCGAAGGCAAGCGGAAAGTGACATTCATTAAAGAGCGGCTGTCTTGGTCCGCATGACCGCTAAAGAAGCCTGGTGCAGCGTCAATGACATCGTATACCAGCTTGGCTTTGGCCTGATTGCGTTCGGCCATAGCGGTGAGCCCACCGTTTTTCTTCAGCCATTTCAAGACTAGGTGCACCATGTAGACCGAGAAAGCGGGAGGGGTATTGTAGAGGGAATCTTTCTTGGCATGGATGTCATAACGCAGCATGGTAGGAATGTTTTTAGGGCAGCGCTCAATCATATCTTGGCGCAGGATGACGAGAGTAACCCCTGCAGGGCCGAGGTTTTTCTGGGCGCCAGCATAGATCATAGCAAACTTGGAAGCATCAAAGGGGCGGCTGAGCATGTCCGAGGACATATCGGCAATCAGAGGAATATCTCCGAAAGCGGGAAATTGCTGCCATTCGGTGCCGTAGATCGTGTTGTTAGAAGTAAGATGCACATAGGCCGGCTTTTCGCTGAGTTTAATTTCTTCCATTTTAGGAATGCGCTTGTAGTTGCCGTCGGCAGTGGTAGCGGCGACATGAGCATTGCCCAGAAGTTGCGCTTCTTTAAGCGCCTTTTCCGACCAAGAGCCGGTAAGAATGTAGTCGGCGGTAGCGCCCTGGGGCAAGAAGTTCATAGGAATAGCGGCAAACTGCGTACTGGCGCCGCCTTGCAAGAAGAGGACGCGATAGTCGTTGCCAAGGCCGAGTAGTTCTTTGGTGTCGGCCTCGGCCTGGCTGTTTACTTCCTCATAGGCTTTGGAACGATGGCTGATTTCCGTGATGGACATGCCTGTTCCTTTGTAGTTAAGAAAATCGGCTTGGGCTTCTTGCAGCACCTCCAATGGTAGTACAGCCGGACCGGCGTTAAAGTTAAAAATACGATCGCTCATAATAGAAACCTCCTTAAATCTTTACAATAAATGTAGAACCAAAGCGTCACGGAAGCCGAATACTTCCGGCTTTTTGAGATGAGGCGGCAAGGCCGTTAACAACGCCGGGAAAAAGGCGCTTGTTGGCGGGCTATGGGGAGCCTGAGCGGCCTGTCTGGCGGCGGCGATAAGATGCGCACCCGCGGCGGCCTGAAGAGTGGAGCCGGCGAGAATGGAGCGCAGAGCCTCAATGTCGTCGGCGTCATCAATCACATAAAGCGTATGGTTGTGGCCATCCGAGGTGAAGAAATCATATGCGGCCGTACGGCTGGCGGCGATGGCGCCAAGGAGCATCTCGCTTTGACGTGTAGCCGCATAGGTTAATACAGGCAGACTGGTATGAGCCTCTGTTGCCAGAATGTGCGTCGCTCGCTTGGCGGCTAGGGTTTCGTCCGCTTCTTCCAGTTCTAAAACGGTCGTGACTGGCAGCAGACCGATCAGCGCAATTTGCGCTTCCTCATCTGTGTGATGGTGATATAAGTAGAGACAAGGCGAAGCGTCTTGTTGAAGCAGTCCTTGTTGCAGGAAGGCGTCCAAGTTCTTTCGCGCCAACTGGTACTGGTCGTTATCACCAAGAGCGTCGCTGCGTGTTACCCGCAAGAAACTGAGCGGGTTTGTTTGCACTTCTTGGACAACCGCTGTTTCGGCTAGGCCCTGCGGAGGTGGCGCCGCCATAGCGGCTGCTGCCTCCGGCAGGGGACGTACGCCGTTAAATGCTTGCAAATCAATCATCGCAGCGTCTTAACGAGCATCGAAATTAATCAGCTTGGCGTCATAAATGCCGTCAATGCCTTTGAGCTTGAGCAGAACTGCGTTAGGAACGTCGCTGTCAACGCCCAGAACCATGATGCTGGTGCCTTCTACTTCGGTCAGGCCTACTTGCATGCTGGAAATGTTGACGCCTTCTTCACCTAGCATGGTGCCGACTTTACCGATGATACCGGGGCGATTAACATGGGGGCAGGTTAAGAGCCAGCCGCCGGGCTGTACGTCAACGCGATAGCCGTCGATCATGACGATGCGCGCTTCCGCTTTGCCGAAGAGGGTACCGGATACGCTGTGCTCGCCCTTGTCGGTAACTAGGCGAACGGTAATTTGGTTGGCGAAATTAGCCGCTTCCTTAGTTTTGATTTCTTTGACTTCGATGTTGCGGGCCTTCGCCAAGCCAGGAGCGTTGACGTAGTTGATGGCTTCTTGCAGGATTGGATTGAGGCAGCCTTTCAATACGCCAGTGGTCAGCATGCGGGTGTCCACATCGCCGATATCGCCGTTGTATTCGATGTGAATGGCAGTCATGCGGCCTTCAGCCAGATGTACAGCCAGGCAGCCCATACGCTCTGCCAAGTTGAGGTAGGGGCGCAGTTTCTTGAGTACATGCGCCGGGATGGCAGCCATGTTGACGGCGGTGGTGACGGGTTCGCCTTTCAAAGCGGCGACAATACCGTGAGCGACATCGACGGCTACGCCAACTTGAGCTTCTACGGTGGAGGCGCCTAAGTGAGGCGTTACAATGACATTAGGCAGGCCGATGAGAGGATTGCCTTCTTGGATGGGCTCGCTTTCAAATACGTCGATAGCGGCGCCGGCGACAATGCCCTCTTGTACGGCTGCGGCCAAATCGGCTTCATTAATGACGCCTCCCCGGGCGCAGTTAACAATGCGAACGCCTTTTTTCATTTTGGCGAAAACGTCTTTGGTGATTAGATTTTTGGTCTGAGCGGTTTTCGGCAAGTGTAGAGTGATGAAATCAGCTTGGGCGAAAATCTCATCCATTTCGGCTACTTCGATGCCTAAAGATTGGGCGGCCTCGACATTAATGAAGGGATCGTACGCGAGGACGCGCATTTCCAGAGCCAGCGCGCGTTTGGCTACGCCAGTGCCGATACGGCCCAGTCCGAGGATGCCCAGCGTTTTGCCGCGCAACTCAACGCCCATGAATTTGCCCCGTTCCCATTTGCCGTCTTGCATGGTGGCATGAGCCTGGGGAATGTTGCGGGCCATGGACATCATCATGGCGACGGAATGTTCCGTGGCGGCCATGGTGTTGCCTTCAGGCGCATTAAGGACGATGACGCCTTTTTTTGTGGCGTACTCTACGTCAATGTTGTCAACGCCAACACCGGCGCGGCCAATGACTTTGAGTTTTACCGCCGCGTCCAGAACTGGAGCGGTGACTTTGGTTTCACTGCGCACAACCAATCCGTCATAATCAGGAATAATGCGAATAAGTTCTTCTACAGGCAGCTTGGTTTTTACGTCCACCTCAAATTGCTCTTTAAGCAGAGCCACTCCTTTTTCCGATACTGGATCGCTGACAAGTACTTTCATCATGATATAACCCCTCCAAAATAAAATTTAAAGTTACTGAGGTAAAAAAAATAATCCCGCCCCCGTGAAGGGGCGGGATTGATTCCCGCGTTGCCACCCAACTTGTGTCGTGTTTTCCTAGGTTAAAACAGCGACCACCTCGAACCGCTTTAACGGGCGGAACCCGTACTGACTCTTCGTCAGACACTTCCGGGCGGAACCATACGTCTTATCCTCCGGCTCGCAGCAACCGCCGGTTTTCTGGGCGACAAGAACAGTAGGCTTCCCGTGCATCGTGTTTTCTGTATGCAAGACCATTGGCCTTATTATAAGATGCTCTCTTGAAGAAAGTCAAGTGTATTTTTGAAAAAAACATCAAAAAACTGATACAACAAATTGCCGTGTAGGTCGGATAAGATAGTGCGCTTTGTAAACCTTGAGTTTGGCAGCGGTAGTGGAAAAGTGAGAAATAAGGCGTGGCTGGAACCTTGCTAAAATGTCATCATAAGAATGCGCTCGTATGACTCCGCGGAGAAGGATTCTCGCTGCGGGGTCGCGAAATGAAATACAAAAGAATAACTAGGAAAAGAAAAAATATGCCTATAACATGAGCACCCTAAGGAGGGAGAATTGATGGAAAAACAAGTATATGACATTGCCGTTGTCGGCGGCGGCCCAGCGGGGCTTTCAGCAGCGCTGACAGCGCGGGTTCGCAATAAAAGTGTTGTGATTTTTGAACACATGGGCTTCAGCGCTAAACTGCAGCGGGCGACGGATATTCCTAATTATTTGGGAATGCCGAATTTGAGCGGTAAAGAATTGATGGAGCGCATGGCAGAGCATTGTCTGGCTGCCGGGCCGGTGCTGGTGAAAGAAAAAGTGACGCAGATTTTTCCTGGGGACGTGTTTACTCTTTTGACGCCGCAGGATGTGTACGAGGCTAAGGCGGTGATTTTAGCCATCGGCGTTTCGCCAGCAGAGCTTTTGGCGGGCGAAAAAGGCTTGCTGGGACAGGGCGTCAGCTATTGCGCCACTTGCGACGGCATGTTGTACCGGGAAAAGGAAGTAGCGGTAGTGGCTTACGCCGCCGAGGCGGAACATGAAGCGGTTTTTTTGAGCGAAATTTGCAGTAAGGTTCTTTATTTTCCCCAGTACAAACCGGTAGGTTCTTTGCCGCCGGTGGTGCAGGTTTGCAGCGGCAAGCCTAAAGGTGTGGCGGCAAAAGAAGAGCGTTTGGTGCTGCAGCATACCAAAGGGCAGGTAGAGGCGGATGGAATCTTTATTTTGCGTGAAACCGATCCGGTGGAAAATTTGCTGGCGGAGGTAGAACTTTGCAAGGATGCGATTAAGGTCTCACATCAGCAGAAAACTTCGGTTCCCGGCGTGTTTGCTGCAGGCGATTGCACAGGGAAGCCTTGGCAGATTACGGTAGCCGTAGGCGAAGGGAATGTAGCGGCTCATTCGGCGATCGCCTATCTGGCGGCAAAAGAGAAAGCGTAAGCTTTTTGATGATAATAAATTTCAATTAGATATTGACAAAGCATAAATGGTTTTGTAAAATTCAATTGAAAATAATTATCAAACTCATAAGCGGCAAGCTTCACAAAACGAATTCTTTCTCGCAAAGTAGGGATGAAAAGCGTTTTTAAGAGGACCTAGAGTCCCGAAGTGTGTTTTGGCATGCTTCGGGATTTTTGTTTTTGGAAAAGAAAGGAGCAAAGCGGGCGGCTATGAAAGAATTACGGTGTTTATGCTGCAAAAAATTACTGGGACGTGGCCTGGTGCGCTGCGTAGAATTCAAATGCAGCCGCTGCGGCTGCGTGCAGGTGTTTTGCGACAAACCGCCGGAAACAGCGGCAGGAGAAGTCGTTCAATGCGGAGAGGGGATGTGCGCATGGAAAGTAGCGGGGAAGTGAAAAAATTGGCTTCTTGGCTGGCGGTGGAGTTGGCGCCTACCCTGGCAGGTGAAAAAGAAGCTACTATTTTGTGCTTGCGGGATAACCGCCAACGGGCTCTTTGGACCTGGTGGCGTCGGCACCATTGGAATGTTTTAAAGGGGCTGCCTTTGCAATGGAGGGTGTTGCGTTTATGGGATAATGGCGCGGTGTTGTTCTTTTTTCGGCCGGAAGTTCTGCAAACGTGTTTTCACCGTGTGGAACATGCAGCATTGTTGCGTTATTGCGGCTATGATCCTGCGGCGCCCCTGGCAGCGCAGTTGGAGCGCCTGACGGCGCGTTTTCGCCAGGAAGTGCCTCATGAAATGGGCTTGTTTTTAGGAATTCCCTTGAAAGACGTACTGGGATTTATGGGGTTGAGCCAGGAGGGGCGCAGTGGCGGTGGACTTTGGCATGTATATGGAGATCCGAAAGCGTCGTTGGAGCGTATGGAACGCTGGGGGCGTCTGAAAGAGCGTGCCAAAGAATTATTGCGGCGCGGTTTGCCAGATGTGGAGGTGTTACAATATGCTGTTTGCGCCGGGCGGTGAAAAAGAAAAGGCTTTTTGTGGGCTTGGCGTTGATTGTGTGGTGAGGGAACTGGCGGAAGCGCTGGCCAGCGCCATTGATGCGAAAGATGGCAACACATACGGGCATTCCCACCGCGTGGGCGAACTGGCGATGGCTCTGGGAAACCAGTTACACCTGAGAGCCTCGCAAATGGCGGAATTGCAAGTAGCGGCTCATTTGCATGACGTAGGGAAAATAGGTATTCCTGACGCGATATTGAATAAGGCGGCGCGTTTGACGGCGGAAGAATTTGCGGTGGTGCAGCGGCATCCGGTGATTGGCTGGCAGATCTTGCGGCGCATCAGTTCGTTTCAACAGGTGGCGCGCATTGTGCGTCATCATCATGAGCGCTTTGACGGGACCGGGTATCCGGACAGGATGTGCGGGGAAGACATTCCTTTGGCCAGTCGGTTAATTGCGGTGGCGGACTCCTATGATGCCATGACCAGTGCGCGTTCCTATCGAAAAGCGATTTCTGCTAAAGAGGCTTGGCAGGAGTTGTGTCGTTGCAGCGGCAGCCAGTTTGATCCGGCGGCAGTGAAGGCCTTTGGGCCTGTTGTACAAAGAGAACGAGAATGGCGTTCGTATCCTGCGGACCATCTTTTTTTTGCAATAAACAATGAGAATGATTATCTAAATCAAATAAAGGAGTGTAGTGATGGCTGAAAACAAGAAAGAGTTGCCAACGCTTAAGCAAGAATGCGCCTGCGGAGGGCGCTGTGGTGGACGCGTTTGCGGAAATCGCTGCGCTTGCAGGCAGAGGCAAGAACAAAAAGGAGGCGAAAAACAATGACCAAAGAGCTGCATTTGCTTCAACCTGGAGAAAAGGGAATTGTTGTGTCCGTGAATGGCGCTGGCGCCATTAAGCGGCGCATCGTGGATATGGGCATGGTAGGTGGCACGGCCATAGAGGTTTGTAAATTTGCGCCGCTGGGGGATCCCATGGAGATCAAAGTAAAAGGCTGCAATTTATCATTGCGTAAGCGCGAGGCGGCATTCATTTGCGTAGAACTGGAAAATGAGGGGGCTTCAAGGTGTTCGAAGAACGACTGACAATTGCCTTAGCAGGCAATCCCAATGCGGGAAAAACTACAGTATTTAATGCTCTTACCGGGGCGCGGCAGCATGTGGGGAATTATCCCGGTGTAACGGTAGAGAAGAAGGAAGGCTATTGCCGAATTGGCGCGCGGGAGGCAGTACTGGTTGATTTGCCAGGTACATACAGCCTGACGGCCTATTCCTTAGAAGAAGTGGTTGCACGAAATTTTATCGTTCAAGATAAGCCGGACGTGGTGATTGATGTAGCCGATGCCGCTAACCTAGAACGACACTTGTATCTGACGCTGCAGTTGTTGGAATTGGAACGCCCCTTGGTGTTGGCTCTTAACATGGCGGATATGGCGGAAAAACAAGGATTGGTATATGACTTACATGCCTTGGCAGCGCAACTGGGGGTTCCTGTAATCCCTACAGTGGGGAGACAGGAAAAAGGGATGGACGAGTTGCTGGTGGCTGTGGAAAAGATGGCAGGCGAGCCGACCGCACGAATCCGAATTGATTATGGCGAGCAGGTTGAACACGTTCTTGGGGTCCTTGGAACCAAACTGGCAGATCTGGATTCGCCGTTTCCTGCGCGCTGGCTGGCAGTAAAGTTGTTGGAGCGCGATGACGATGTTGAGGCGCAGCTGCGCTTGCTTGCGGGCGGCGAGGAAGTGGTTTTAGAGGCCGAGCGGCAACGACGGGAACTGCAAATTGCTTTGAACGAAGAGGTCGATATTTATATTGCCGGGCGCCGGTATCGCAAGGCCGGAGAAATTTATGAATCTTGCTTAACGCAAGACCGTAGAGAGACTCGGACAATCTCGGATCGCATTGACAGCATTGTGACCCATCGTGTCTTAGGGCTGCCTATTTTCTTTGCACTTATGTGGCTTTTGTTTAATTTGGTGTTCACCTTGGGGGCCGTTCCCAAAGACATGTTAGATGCTGGCGTAAAGTTGTTAGGCGAAACGGTAGGGATGGCGTTGCCGGAAGGAAATCTACGCTCCTTGTTGGTAGACGGTATGATTGGCGGCGTAGGCAGCGTTGTCAGCTTTTTGCCGGATATTTTGTTGCTATTCTTCGCCATTGCTTTACTAGAGGATTCCGGCTATATGGCGCGAGCGGCCTTTGTGATGGACCGGGTCATGCGCGGCTTTGGTTTGCATGGCAAGTCTTTCATTCCGATGCTGCTGGGGTTTGGGTGCAACGTATCGGCTGTAATGGCAGCGCGAACCTTGGAAAATGAAAAAGATCGCTATATCACAATTCTGGTGTCGCCGCTCATGAGCTGCAGCGCCAGACTGCCGGTGTATACGTTGCTGATCGGCGCTTTCTTTACAGAGGACATGGCCGGAACAGTACTCTTTGGCATTTATATTTTAGGTATTGCTTTAGCAATCGGGATGGCCTTCTTGTTTCGGAAAACCTTGTTTCCGGGAGATACAGAGCCTTTTGTTATGGAAATGCCTCCGTATCACTTGCCGACGCTGCGCAGTGTGCTGACCCACATGTGGGAGCGCAGCCTGATCTATTTGCGCAAGGCGGGGACAATTATTTTAGCGGCGTCTATTTTAGTTTGGTTCGGTGTCAACTATCCGCAAAACGAGGATGTCAACAGCAAGTACGAGGCCCTGCAGTCGGCCTTGGAAACACGCTATGAAGAGCAGCTTCAAATGCAAGTATTAGAGCCATTGGGCATAACTGCCGTAGAAGAAAATGAAGAATTGAACGCCCTGGTGGAAGAATTAGCGACGGCAGAAGAGGCTGACGAAACAGAAAAAGAAGTCGCCAAGGCGGAAGACGAAACTGCGGTTGTTGCCGTAGAAGACGACTCTAAGGAAAAGACGCCCGAAACGTTCAGCAAAGAGCAAATGTCTTCTTTTGCGGCGCAGTACGTAGTGCTGAAAAAAGAAGCGGAAGAAGAGAAAAGTAAACTTAACAAAGAGAAAGCAACAGAGCTTTTGGCGCAAAGCTATGCCGGCTCGTTAGGCCGGACGATTGAACCGATCATTAAGCCTCTGGGATTTGACTGGAAGATAGGCGTAGGTTTGTTCAGTGCCTTTGCAGCTAAAGAAGTTATGGTGAGTACGCTGGCGACGATTTATAGCGTAGAGGCTAGCGATGAAGAGATGGCGCCGCTTCAGGAGGTACTGGCTGCAGATCCCTCGTTCAGTCCGCTGATTGCGATATCACTCATGGTTTTCTGCTTGATTTACTCGCCTTGCTTGGCGACAGTGGCGGTAATCAAGCGGGAAATGAATTCTTGGAAGTGGGCTGGCTTCAGTGTGGCGTACTCCATGACCTTGGCGTGGCTTATGGCGTTTATTGTCTACCAGGGAGGCTTGTTATTGGGTCTGGGCGGCTAATTGCTTCTTGGCGGAAAGAAGGAGAAATTATGAATGATGTTCTGGTATATCTAATCGGTGCTGGGGCTGCAGCGTATTTTGCATGGCTGGGTATTCGCAAGCTTCGTGGTGAAGATAGCTGCGCTTGCGCGCAGTCCAGCGTCACAGCGGGTGGTTGCAGTGGCGGCTGCGGCGGTTGCGGCCAAGGCTGCGGAGAAAAACATTCGTGACCGGGCGGGGTAAGCTGCGTCTGCTTTGCCTGGCGACAGGCCTAGGGCCGTTATTGCTTTTCTATGCTCTGGCTGGCGGCTTGCTGCGGGAGCACCGGCAATTGGAGGCAACCTTTTCGTTGGTTTTGGCGACGGCTTGCCTACTGGCCTTTATGGCGGCTTCCCTAGGGGCTCCGTGGCTCTGGGGGCGGGCGCTGACTCGCATACACGCTTGGTGTGAACATGTGAAAAAGGGAGAACTGGCTGACTTGCCGGTTCTCCCGAATGAAATGGCAGATGCCGAAGATGAGGATGATTTACTGCGCTTGTCTCGGGATTTGCAATGGATGATACGGCGCATTCGCCTGCGGGAGCAGGAACTCAATCGGCGTACGGTGGATTTGGAAGAGGCCTATCAACGCATGCGGGAGTTAGCGTTAGTAGACCCGCTCACAGGCTTGTCCAATCGCAGACATTTTTTTGAACATTTGCAGGTGGAGCTTCCTGTAGCCAAAGATTGCAGCCGCCCGTTGTCGCTGCTGATTTTGGATATTGATTTTTTCAAGAAGATCAACGATACCTATGGTCATCCCGGTGGCGACTGCGTGCTGCAAGGCATGGGGAAATTGTTGGCTGAAACAGTATCTCCTAGAGAAATGGCGGCCCGCATAGGGGGCGAAGAGTTTGCCGTAATCTTGCCGGGACTTACTGCAGAAGAAGCGGCGCGCAAGGCGTTGGAGCTTTTGCAAAAAGTGCAACGCTATTGTTTTTTGTACCAAGGAGCACGTATTGAAGGGGTTACGGTTTCCATTGGCTTGCATACGTTGCAAAAAGGAGAGGAATGTCAGGCGGATCCATTTTTGCTGGGAGCGGATAAGGCTCTTTATCAGGCGAAGCGGGAAGGGCGTAACTGTGTGTATTGCTGCGCTCGCTCTTCTGGCGTGCCGGTGAGTTTGGAAGAGTGGCAAAAACGCAAAGGAAAACAGAGTGAACAAGAAGAAACGCGGGCAAACGATGTACTTAGCCAAGGCCTTGCGCGCTGCTGCTGCAGAGACCGACAAGTGGGAGGGCGCGGCTGAGCAAGAATGATAGAGAAAGAAAAGTGAGGGGATTCTATGAAGAAATGGTTGGCGATGTTGGCGGCGGGAACCGTATTGACGACGTCATCTATGGCGTTGGCGGCGGAGTCGGTAAAATTTAGCGGTGATGTGACGGTCAAGTATGAAAAAGATACAGCCGAGGGCGCCGATGATGTTTCCGGGACGATGAGTTCTGTGCGTTTAAAAGGGGAAGCGGATCTGGGAAAAGGATGGTCCCTGTATGCTCGTTTTGGGGCGCAGCATGCTACGCAGCCAGGGCTGGCGGATTATAACACAGATCCCGCTGTATACGGCGATAAAAAATCCGTAATGACGATTGACCAGTTTGGCTTTACACGTCAGGCTGGCGACATGCTGCTAAAAATAGGCCGGCAGGATTTGACCGTAGGTACGACGGCTCTTTTGTACAGTCGTTCGGAATCGAATATTGGCAAACGGGCTTTTGTAGATGGTATAACCGCAAACGGAACTATGGGCGGCTTGGATGTTACCGCCGCTTTTGTCCAGGAAGATAATGCGGGAGAGCAGGACAACCGGCTTTATGCCATTCATACCGTCTTTCAAAAAGAGAAGCCCTTTCAGTGGGGCATGACGTTGGGACGGTATCAAGACAGTGCTGCTGGAGATACAAATCATTGGGCGGTAGATAGTTCTTACCGAGTAGGCAAGCACAATTGGACAGCGGAGTATACGCAATCTGATCGCAGCAACGAGAATCACGCGTATGCGGTGACCTGGGAATACGGGTTTGATGACAAAACTGCGGTATATCTTACCGGTTTCAGGGTGGAAGCTAACGGCGATATGGGGAAACAAAGCGATTTTGACAACAATAACAAAGGCATGTATTACGGTCTTAAACATCAATTCAGCAAAGAAAACTCATTTGAATTGGTGTATAAAGATCAAAAATCTCTTGCTGGCGGTGAAAAAAACACAAAATTGGAAGCCACATTTACACATAGTATTTAAGGCTGCAGAAGCCAAGAGCCAAGGCTGACCGGAAAGTAGTTCCAGTCAGCCTTGGCTCTTATAGTAGGGAAGGTGTTGCTTAGCCCAGATTGCGTAGTTTCTCTTCGTCCCCTTTAAGAGAAGGTAACGGCAAACACAGTCTGCTTTTTGGCTTTTGTTGATGTAGTTCTTGCAAGGCGCTTTGGGGCAGCGGTTTACTGAAAAAGTAGCCTTGGAAGTATTCACAGCCATTTTGTAGCAGCAACTGCAATTGCTCTTGGCTTTCTACTCCTTCGGTGACCACTCGGTAGCCAAGGAGTTTGGACATATGGATGAGCGAGGCAATGATGGGCTGCGTTTTGCCTTGCGAAGAAGTGATGTCGTCGATAAGTGATTTGTCGATTTTCAAGATAGAAATGGGCAACTTTTGCAGATAGGTGAACGAAGAATAACCGGTGCCGAAATCATCGAGCGCGATGGAAACGCCATGATTTCGCAACTGGCTTATTAAGGCCACATTTTTCTCCGTGTCGGCCATCATGATACTTTCGGTGATTTCCAGGGTGAGACACCTTGCGGGCAAATTGCTTTGCTCCAAAATGGAGCAGACCAGATTAACAAAACCGGGAGCGGCTAATTGACGAACTGATACATTGACGGAAATGTTGAGATACTCGCCGCATTGCTGCTGGAACTGTGCAGAAACACGGCAAGCTTCGCGAAGCGTCCATTCGCCGACGGAAAGAATGAGGTTTGACTCTTCCACTAAAGGGATGAATTCGTTGGGGGAAATTAGGCCCAGCGATGGGCTTTTCCAACGCAACAGTACTTCGTAGCCGTAAATGCGTTCTTGTTGTTCTATGACTTGATAGATGGGTTGAAAAGCGAGAAAAAATTCTTGATTTCGAAAAGCGTGGTTTAAACCTTCCTTCAGTACATGACGTCGGACGTTCTTTTTTTGCATGGCCGGTTCATAGAGACAGAAGGTGGATTTGCCCAGGTCTTTCGCTTGATGGAGTGCCAGACTTGCTTTTTGGATTAGTTCGTGAGCTGTTTCGGCAGTGCCGGAAGTTAGTGCCAAGCCACCGCTGGCTGTAATGAAAAAAGATCCGAAAGTGGTTTCAAGGAAGATGTTTTTGAAAGAAGAACTGTAAGCGGCAATCTGGCTGGCCTCCAAGGAGCCAAAAAAGAAGGCTAAATATTCATCGGCGCCGGAACGGGCCAAAAGCGTACCCGGCGGAAAGAGTGACTGCAGATATAGCGCAAACTTAAGCAGATACTCATTGCCTTGCTCATAGCCGTAGACATCATTGATAACCTTGAAGTCATCAATATTGATAGACAGAAGTACTCCTTGCGAGCCGGAACTGGCAGTTAAAATTTGCGAGACTTTTTCTGTGAAACCGCGGTGATTGTATAGCTCGGTTACTTCGTCATGGGTGGCCTGGTAGTCGCGTTGTTTTAACGCGGTGATGTCAGTTAAAAGGCCAGTTGTGCGTACGGGAAGACCATTTTTATTGCGCAGGGTTTTGGCGCGTAAAGAGACCCAAAGCCAATTTCCTTGCGCATCCTTCATGCGATACTCGTTTTCGTAAAGCGTGGTCGTTCCTTCAAGATGCATGGCCAAGGATTGAATATGGGAAGCGATGTCTTCAGGGTGGATACGGCTGGCATATAAATCTTTGGCCAGAGCGCCGGAATATTGGTCTAGGCCGAATTTTTTCAGCCAGTTGCGGGTAAGGCGAAACGCTCCAGGTGATTTGGCCCAGTCGATATCTAAAAGACCGATGCCGGAAAAAGACATAGCAAGGTGGAAGCGTTTTTCATCTGCGTTTCGTCGTTCATGGGATTCCTGCAGTCGTTTTTGCTGCTCTTGTAGACGTTGTTCCAGTAACAGCACTTTGGCATGGACAGCGCGTGCTTCCTGCCGGAACTCGGCATTGTCCGCATCGTCAGAGGAGAGGAGAGGCAGCTTTTTGGAGATGCCTACAAGAAGGCTGTGGCTTTGGCAGGGGAAGCGGCGTAAAGACGTGATGGCCCAGACTTGGGAGCCGTCTTTTTGCAGCCAGGGGAATTCCAAATCGGTGATGGGGGCGCCTTGGTCCAAAAGGTTTTGAATTTTTTGTTGATCTTCTTCGCGTAATAAGGCAAGAAGAGACGAGGCGCTTTGACCAATCAGTTCAGCATGGGTTAAACCGGTCAATTGGCAAAAAACATCATTGGCCGCCAGAATGACGGAATGGTTTTTGGCAATGCTTTTGATGATGTAAATACCCAGCGAGGCTTCCTTCAGGAGCCACGATAGAAAAATATGTTCGTTGTCTTTGGAAAGCGCGGCGTCCGGCAGCAGATTCATGGCAGCTCCTTTTTAAAGAATTCTTGCCTTTCGCGTCCTGACAGATTCTTTCTGCAAACGCTGGCGAGATACAGAGAAGTCGGTTGCTGCGCCATCCGTGGCTGCGTTTCGGGAAGACTTGAAGTTTTTAGATGTGTTTTGGTTAGTATGAAATGGTTCGGCCTATTCGGGGAATTTCCTTTAATCATGGTACATTTTACACGATTCCCACAGTGTTGCGATAAATATGATTTCGTTTCATTGCGAGAATATGCGGCAAGCTCTTAAGAGTGTGCTAAAATCAAGCCTAAGGAGGTGTAGAAGATGTGGAGAAAGAACGGATTTATCATTTCTACGGATAGAGAGCGATTGGATCGAAATTTGATTCATACTTTTGTTTCTCAAGAATCCTATTGGGGAAATGGACGCAGCAGAGAAGCGATGGACCGAGCTATTGAACACTCTGTGTACTGCTTTGGCGTGTATCAGCAGCATAAGGCGAGCGAAAAGCAAGTGGGGTTTGCCCGGGTTATTAGTGATTTGACCACGTTTGGCTATTTGGCAGATGTATTTATTTTGCAGGAATACCGGGGGCAAGGCTTGGGAAAGTGGCTGGTAAAAACGATAGTGGAGCATCCGGAATTGTGTAGTCTGAAAAGGCTGGGCTTATTTACACGGACGCCTAAGTTTTATATGCCTGCCGAGTTTAAGGTGTATGATCCGGAAAATCAGTCTAAATTTATGGTGCGGTTGCAGCCGATGTCTAGTCCTAAGTAGACAAAAGAGCGCGTTGACTTTTGAAAGTTATTTTGCTAAGGTTAGAATTGATTTTTACAAGAGTTTGCCGCAGAAAATGCGGCTTCTTTAAGAGAGGAGACCAGCATGCTGCAGCTGATTAATACCTCTAGCTATGTTGACGATTGCGCAATGTGGCGCAGTTGGGGCGGCGGTCTGGAAGGCTTCTTAGCGGACCATGGCTTGGATGGGGTAGAGGCCTATCTGGGTGAGGACTGGGACGATGCGCAGTTGCCTGCCCAACATATTTGCGGCGTGCATTTGCGCTTTTGGCCGGCGTGGCTTGATTTTTGGCGCGGTGACGAAGCGGAAGTTTTGCGTCAGTTTGGAAACTGGGATAATATTCGCCTGTATTATGGAGCGGATACTCCGGCTGGGTGGCTGGCGGTTTGGCGGCGAAATTTAGCGCAAGCGGTAGCCGCGGGAGCGCGTTATGTCGTTTTTCATGTAGCCCATGTGCGTCAGGAAGAAACGGGGCATTGGCGGTTTTCTGCCAAGGATGAAGAGGTTGTAACCGCAACGCTGGAACTGGTGCGCTTATTGGTGCAGGAATTGCCTGCATCTGTAGCGCTTTTGTTTGAAAACCTTTGGTGGCCTGGTTTGCGGTTGACGCAGCCGCGCATGGCGGCGTTGCTGTTTGAAGGTTTGGGGCGGACTAATGCTGGCATTATGCTGGATACAGGTCATCTGATGAATACTTGTCAGGATTTGTGCAACGAGCAAGAGGCAGTCGATTATATATTGCGCACCGTTGATGCTCTGGGGGTCTATGCTTCGCGAGTGAGAGGACTGCATTTGCATGCATCCTTATCAGGAGAGTATGTACGTCACAGTCGCCGGCGGGATATGAAGGTCAGCGATCTAGAAACCCTGTGGAAACACGTATCAGCTATTGATCAGCATCAACCTTTTGGCAGCGGGGAAGCCGCGCGGTTAGTACAGCGACTTTGCCCGGCATATACGGTGCACGAATTTATCTATTCTTCACTGGAAGAAGTGTCCAAGAAAGTAACTTGCCAACAAGCAGCCTTAGCTGCCGGGGGGCTGGGAGAACTTCCATGGAAGCAGCGGGGATGGTCGGCTCGTATGCGAGCGGCAGGCGCCGGAGTGCGCTAAATGATAGATAGAAGCTTTGAGGAGCAGATTGATGAATTACCGGGAATTTTTTAATCAAATGGCCCCGCAATGGGATGAACAAGTACGTCATGATGCCTGCAAGCTGTCCCGTATTGTGGCGGCGTTGTCGTTGCAGTCGGGAGAGCGAGTGCTGGATATTGGCACAGGCACAGGAGTTATGCTGCCGTATTTGCGGCAGGCTTTGGGTATGTTGGGTGAGCTGACGGCCATTGATGTGGCGGAGGAAATGTTAGCTCGGGCTCGGGCCAAACACAGCGAGTTGGCCTTGTTTCTGCAGGCTGATGCTGCGGTGTTGCCGCAGACAGAAAATAGCGTGGACGCCATCCTTTGTTATTCTGTATTTCCACATTTTGAGCAGCCTCAAGCTGTGTTGCGTGAGTTTTTTCGGGTGCTGCGTTCTGGAGGACGCTTGGTGGTGGCTCATGGCGAAAGCCGGGCGGCCATTAATGCACTGCATGGAGTGCTGGCGCCAGTAGCGCAAGATCGACTGCCTGAAGCGGCTGTGCTGTGTGCCTGGGGCGAAGAAGCCGGCTTTGCCACTGAAGTGCTAGCTGATGATGAAGAACTTTTTATACTTTGTTTCAGCAAAAAATAAAAATGTAAGATTTGCGACTCTCATTCAAGTCCCGTCAAAAACCGCGAAAGCGGTTTTTCTTTTTTCTCGCAGGAAATTATGTAACACTTGTCCAATTATAGAGATAACAGTATTTTCCGACGTTTCATAAGGGGGCGAGATTATGCAGATCTTCGGTAAAATGGCGCGCGGCCAGTATGAACAGCTTGTGTTTTGTCATGAGCCCCAATCTGGCTTGAAAGCCATTATTTGCATTCACGACACGACGTTGGGCCCAGGGCTGGGTGGCACGCGTATGTGGCCGTACGAGCATGAAGAAGACGCGATTCAAGATGCGCTGCGTTTAGCCAGGGGCATGACGTATAAGAATGCCGCCGCTGGGTTGAATCTGGGGGGCGCTAAAGCTGTCATTATTGGCGATCCGGCGAAAGATAAGAGTGAGGCCTTGTGGCGTGCTTTTGGCAGGTTTGTACAAACCTTGGGCGGAAGGTATATTACGGCGGAAGATGTAGGTACTTCTCCGGCAGATATGGAATACATTCACATGGAGACTAACTCAGTGGTAGGTCTCAAAAACCGTGGGTCCAGTGGAGACCCCTCTCCTTTGACGGCGTTAGGCGTTTATAGGGGGATGCTGGCTTGCGCCAAAGAAGTCTGGGGGCAGGAAAGCTTGCGGGGCAAGACCGTGGCAGTGCAAGGGCTGGGGCATGTGGGGGCGGCACTCTGCGATATTCTGCACAAGGAAGGATGCAAATTAGTAGTAGGAGATGTCCGGGAAGAACGGGTGCGGGCGATTGTCGATAGAACCGGAGCCCAGGCAGTTGCGGCGGAAGTTATTTATGACGTGGACTGCGATATTTTTGCACCTTGCGCTCTTGGTGGTGTTTTAAACGAACGGACCATAGAACGTCTGCGCTGCCGTGTCGTAGCGGGAGCTGCCAATAACCAACTGCAAGAAGCGCATCATGGCGAATTATTGCAGCAAAAGGGCATTCTGTATGCGCCGGATTTCATCATCAATGCTGGCGGCGTTATCAATGTCTATGATGAGCTGCAGCCAGGAGGCTACCATCGCGACAGAGCCACGCGCCGGGTGGAGACCATTTATGAAAATATGGGGCGCGTTTTAGCGATGGCCCGTAAAGAAAAATTGCCGCCTCATAAGGCGGCGGAACGGGTAGCGGAAGAACGGTTGCGTCAGATGCGTAACTTGCTGAAATTGCGCTGTTAAGAAAGCGAAGAACTTGTGAAGAAACCCCAGCCGGCAGCAACGTGCTGCCGGCTGGGGTTTTTGGTTTCTCACTGCGGCCCTTGTTCAATCTTTACTCAGTAAAGACTGTGCAGATGGTTTCTTAAGCATGACGATGTTTGTTAGCGTACATTTGCTGGTCTGCTTGTTGAATCAGCTGTTGAGGATTCAAGGAACCACTGTCGTCGTAGGCCCAGCCTACCGATAAGCCAAAGTGGCCGTAGGCCCAGTGTTGACCAATTTTTTCGGCTTCGCAGAGAAGGTTGTTGCACTTTTGAGAAATAATCTCCGGCGTCACATGAGGGAGAAGGATAAGAAATTCGTCGCCGCCAAAACGGATGATCCGATCGTTTTGGCGAAAACAGCGGCGCAGGATGGAGGCCGCCTCCATAATCGCTAGATCTCCGGCGGCATGTCCTAATGAATCGTTTGTTTTCTTCAACCGATCTAAATCACAGAGGATGGCCCCGAGAGGAAAGGCGGGAGAATCTTTCATTTCCGAGAGCATATCCTCCAAACGAGCGCGATTGCACAGGCCTGTGAGAGCATCGTGGAATCCCAAGTAACGCAAGCGTTCTTCCTTGGCTAACTGCGCTGAAACGTCGCGAGCTACAAAGAGGATGATGCAATGTTCTTGCTGGAGCGAGGTGGATCCGCTTCGTTCCAGATACACCTGAGAGCCGTTTTTGTGAAGATATACCTTCGTTTCGCGAGGGATAGGACCAGCGTCAGGAATGGTTGTGTAGAAGTGTTCCATTTCACAGGTCGGATGAACGGTAGTGTCAATAAAAGTGAGAATGGGCTTGCCGATGACTTCTTGGCGAGTATAGCCAAGAAGCTGGGCGAATTGTTCATTGGCATCCAAAATAATTTGACTTTTTCGATCAATTTGGAAGACTGCATCAGGTAATAAAGAAAGCAACTGCGCATAACGATTTTGGCTTTCTTGCAGCTCAGATTCAGCCTGAAGGCGTTCTTTTGCTTCTTTTTCTAAAGAGGCGCTCAAGGCGGTATTGCGAATACTTGCGGCGGCTAGATCGGCTAAATGTTTAGCACCTTGTATTTCCTCTGAGGAAAAGTGTTGCTCAGAATCGGAGGTGAAGAAGAGAAAAGCGCCAATGGTGCGCTCTTCAAGGCGTAGGGGGATTCCTAGAGCTGCGCCTAACGTAGAAAGCTCGGGATGGCGTTTGGGCCAAGCCGTATAATTTTCAATGCAAATAGCATCAGGACTTTGCAGAATCAGCTGTGTCAAGCTGCAAACAGCGGAAGAAGTCTGGCCTTCTAGAAAACGCAACATACCGCGGGTAGCCATGAACTTGGGGCCGGTTTTTTTCTCGTCTAAGACAAGCAGACTGTTGGTCACATTCATAAAGGCCGAAGCCTTGTCTAAAATAACATCAAGCAGTTCATGCTGTGTATGCGATTGCAACAGGCCTAACGCAATTTCGTGCAGATCCGCCAACAGGCGATTGCGCAAAAGCAGGTGTTCTTCGGCAAGGCGTTTTTCGTGAATGTCCCGAAGTGTACCAAGAAGGCGCAGCAATTGGCCTGCTTCATTGCGAAAAGCCAAACCGCGGCTGCGAACCCAGCGCCAAGATTGGTCCTTGGCTAACATGCGATATTCACAGTGGAAATAAGGCTTTCTGTTCGTCAGATGCTCTGCCAGGCAATGGTAAAATCGCGAATGATCAGAAGGATGAATGTATTGCTGCACAGCATCCAGATCGAAAGAAAGCTCGCCTGGTTTATAGCCGAGCAGGGTCTGGCCGCGTCGAGATAGATAGCCTTGCTGCAATTGCAAATCCCACTCCCAAAACCCGTCTTCAGAGGTAGTGGAGATAAGTTTCCACTGCTCTTCACGGTGGGAAAGCCGTTCTTGCAGGCGGCGTTCTTCGGTGAGGTTTAGAAGGAATAGGCAAATAACGTCGCTATCTTCCGGTCGTATGACGGACGTTTCGAAAAAAGAAAGTTCTTGGGGCTGAAGTTCAAGGCGAAGCTCACAATGCAAGGGGATGCCCGGTGCTTGGAAGGCATTGGCGAGACTGCGCAGCAGCAAACGGCGGTCTTGGGGGCATACCAATTGCCACAGTTGGCTGCGCTGAAACTTAGTGATGCCGTAGGAATCCAAAGATGCTTGCAAGCTGCGGTTAAACCAAAGCCGGTCTTTGGTTACTACAAGCGTTTTCCAGGGAGCGGTATTTAACAACCGACTGTATACGAGGGGGAGGTCATTGTTAGAGGGTGGAGTAGCTTTTTCGTTAGAAACATAGGTCGAAAGACTCATAAACACACTCCTTGGGCGGTGAAAAAAAGGACAAAATAAATATAAATTATTCGGCCTTAAGGACGAATATCCTGCTTTAGATTACTGGATTTCATAAAAATAGTAAGGATCAGAGAGAGACGGGAATTTGGCGTATACAACCGTGTAGAAACATGGGAAAATATATAGCAAGAAGTTGTTTTAGCATGGAGTGTGGTTAGGAGGCGGATACACAGTGCAAAAGGTGAGTGAAGCCCCGAAGAATCATGTGGAAGCAATCAAGGCGGAACAGGATGGGTTGGAGGTTCTTGGCGCATTGCCTACTTACGTGCGTGACGGGTTTGCTGCTATGCCGCCAGCCGTCTTGGAGCGGCTTAAATGGTATGGCGTATATGTACAGCGTTCGCGGGAAGATAAGAAGCTTATGCTGCGAATTAAGCTGCCTGGTGGCGCGATGCGAGCGGATCAGGTCGTGGTGGTGGCTGAACTGGCCCGGCATTATGGGCGAGGCTTGGTCGATATCACAACCCGGCAAGATTTGGAACTGCATTGGTTATCTTTTGAAGAGCTGCCTGCTATTTTCGCGGCGCTAAACGCCTGCGGTTTAACAACACGCCAGGCCGCTGGCGACGGGCCGCGCAATATTATTGCCAGCCCAGTGGCCGGTTTTGAGCCTGGGGAAGTGATTGACGTGAGGCCGTTGCTGCGAGAATTGAACAGCTTTTTTGACGGCAATCGTGACTTTTCTAATTTGCCGCGTAAGTTTAAGATTTCGATAAGCGGCCATCCGGCTTATGCTGCGCAGGGAGAAAGCAATGATTTATCTTTTTCGCCGGCGGAAAAGGTGGCGAGTTCTGAACGCATTCTTGGTTTTCACGTGCGCGTTGGCGGCGGGCTGGCGACACAGCCGCAGTTGGCGAAGGAATTGGACTTATTTGTGCGTCCGGAAGAGGTTTTAGCGGTAGCCCGTGGTGTTGCCACTGTTTTTAAAGAGCATGGCTATCGGGAGCGGCGCAACCATTGCCGTTTAAAATATTTGCTGGCAGACTGGGGAGAGACGCGCTTCCTAGAAGAGTTGCTGCGCCATACAGGGCCTTTGTTGCACAAAGGAACCTCCCTAGCGGCAGTACCGCTTGCGTCGCCAGGTTGGCTGGGATGGCAGGCGCAAAAACAAGCGGGCCGTTCTTGGTTGGGACTGGCTGTACCGGCAGGACGTCTGACTGCAAAGGAACTAGAAGCTTTAGGAAAAATGGCTTGTCGTTATGGAGACGGATCCTTGAGCGTCACCGCGGATCAGAACGTGGTGTTGTTGAATTTGGCTTCCTCGCGCAAGACGGAAATCTTGCAAGAACCGGTCTTGCTACGGTTGTCTCCTTTTCCCTCGGCGCTGGAAGGGCTGGCGTTGACGTGTCCTGGTAAAGAAGTATGTCCTTTTGCGGTTGTGTCTACCAAGGAGTGGGTGCCAGCCCTGATGGCATCGCTGCAGCAGCGTGTGCAAGGAAAAACGCCTCTGCGTATTCATGTCAGTGGTTGCCCTAACTCTTGCGTTCGTCCACAAATGGCGGATATTGGCCTGCAAGGCGTGTTTGTGAATGTTGGCGGGAAAGCGGAAGAAGGCTTTGAGATACTTCTGGGCGGTGGCGGTGGCGGTGGCGGTGGCGGTGGCGGTGAACAGGCCGTTTTAGCGCAACGCTTGGAGGGGCGGCTGCCGACTGCGCAGCTTGAAAGCGTGTTAGAAGAGTTTATTCGCTTTTTTGAAAGCGAAAAGAAGGGACAAGAATTCTTTGGCGACTTTGTGGCGCGTCAAGGACTGGCGGCGTTTCAAGAACGCTTTAACGCCTATCAATTGTAAAAAGAGGTAGTGGAGGAGCATGATGAAGGAACGGCAAGGTTTAGTGATTGTGCATACCGGCAATGGCAAAGGGAAAACGACGGCGGCACTGGGACTGGCTTTTCGCGCCTGGGGCCAAGGATTGCGTATTTTGGTGTTGCAATTCATTAAAGGAAACTGGAAATACGGCGAACTTAAGACAGCGGAGGCATTAGCGCCGCGGTTGGTTATCCGTCCGTTAGGAGAAGGCTTTGTGCAGCGGACGCAAGAGCAGCGCGAGGAAAAAGAAGCGCATCAGGCGGCTGCTGTGGAGGCGTTGCAAGAAGCGCAAGATGCCTTGACGTCTGGCGACTGGGATATGGTTATTTTAGATGAGATCAATTACGCAGTTCACTTTGGCCTGGTTTCTGTGGAACAAGTGCTGGAATTGGTGGAAGCCAAACCCTCGACAGTGCATTTGGTGTTAACTGGCCGCAACGCTCGCGAGGAATTGATTGAGAAAGCCGACTTGGTAACGGAAATGCGAGAAATCAAGCATCCGTATCAAAAAGGCATTAAAGCCCAGCAAGGCATTGAATTTTAAAAAAGACCGGCAGTACGCCTAAGTGGCGATACTGTCGGTCTTTTTTGTTTCAGAGAAATACTGCTCAATCGTAGTTTCTCTGTGTTCCGTTCCTAACGTCTCATTTTTACAGCTTGCTTGTAGGCAGTGGCTCACTTTCAATGCGGATGGAATCTCCGTTTTTGACGGGGGTAGTGAGCTCTGCCTCGCAGTCGTTGCACAAAATATTAATTTTTCCCAGCGGCAGCTTCATGGCGTCAAATTCTGCCGCCAGTAGAACGTCACTGATGATAGGAGTCAGCGCTTCAGTCAGTTGGAATTCAATATGGCTGCCGTCGGGAGCTTCTTCGCCTTGTTGCGCTGCGCGGCCATCCACATGAAGGCGCAAGCGGCAAGTGGGAACCTTGCAAATAGTACCGTTGAATTGTACTTGAATGTGTGTGGAAGTGTCACGAAGTCCCAGAACGTCTTCTAACTTGGGGGTTTGCTTAGCGACAATGCGAATAACAGCTTCGTTAGATACCTGCGTTTCCAAAGTGGCCGAATCGTGGCCGATGAAAAACTCGGGCCAGACGGTATAGGTGCGCTCCTGGCCGTTGATGAAATAGCGAAAATGAAAGTCGTTTTCTTCATGGCCAGCTTGTTTTAGCACTTGACGCAGAGTGGGCGGGAAAGAGTAGGTGATGACGGCGCGGTCATTGAGCACCGTCTGTACGGAAGCCGCCTCTTGATTGATGGTGACAATTGGCTGAAATATATGGCTGCGTCCGTTGATCGTGCATGACATTTCGCCAGGCAAGTCGGCCAGATCCGCCAGGGTGACCTGCGGCGTGGAGCCGATAGTACCGGCAAGGGCGGTTAAGACATCTTCATCATGCAGTAAATCGGAAACCGTTGCAGGTTGGCCGTTTAGAGCCAAGGTACCCGGTTCTCCGGCGCTGCCGGGAAGAAAATGTTTTTGGCCGTTGACGGTGACGGTGATGCCCAGACCGGGACGACCTTTGAGGGTGCGGATGTCGAAGCCGGCTACAAGCAAAGCGTCGGCCACGGTCAGTTGTCCGAGGTTGAAGAGGCGCAGAGGACGGTCGTTCAATGTTACATGTACGAAATGTAGCAAATTGCCGGAAGCCAGCTTAAGAATTCCCAGTGGTGTAATCGCGTCAGGTGCGTGGAGTGCTTCGGGAATGTCCATGATTTCCTGCACCATATCCGGGCGGCGAATGGCTACGCGAGCTGGCGGCATGTTCAGCGCCTGAGCCAGCGCTTGTGGCAGTTGCGGAGTCAGAGATCCACCGCCTACAAGCAGCACCGCTTGCGGTGGTTCGGTGTTCAACTCTAGAATCTGAGTGGCGATTTCACTGGCTAGTTGAGTGACTTGCGGCAAAATGGTCTCGGTGATCTGGGCGGATGGCAGTACCTGCTCAAAACCCAGAATATCTTGAAAACGGACTTCTTTTTGTTCGTTTAAGGAGCGTTTGACTTCTTCGGCGACATTAAAGTCGAGCAAATACTGCTGGGAAATAGCTTCGGTGATCTCGTCTCCTGCCGAAGGCACCATGCCGTAGCCAATAACCGCGCCGTCGCGGGTGATGGCTACGTCTGAGGTGCCGGCGCCGACGTCAACCAAAGTGAGATTAAGATGGCGCATCGTAGGTGGAATCAAAACATTGATGGCTGCGATAGGCTCCAGTGTAAGGGTGGCAATTTCCATGCCGGCTTGCTGTACTGCTGTCTGCAGCGAATCAATGACCTGACGAGGCAGGAAGGTAGCGATAAGTTCTACTTGGGCGCTTTTGCCGGTTTGTCCGACCAAAGAAGACAGCTTGGTTTCGTCCAAGCTATAATGTATGACACTGTAACCGACGCAATAGTAGTCGGTAGGATCTTTAACGGTTTTCGAGGTGGATAATTGCTGCTGCGCCGTTTGGATGGCGGCGAGTTCCAGCGTCCGCACATCGTCTGCGCTGAGAGGGCCCTTAAGATTGGTCTCAATTTCGGCTTCAGAGCGGATGGTGCACAAAGCGCGGCCAGCGGCAGCAATGGAAACTTGAGTTAAGGTGCCATAGCTTTCTTCCAGGCGTTCCTTGACGGAAGCCAAGATGCGGCTTACTTCCTGGACATCGTGGATTTGACCATCCATCATAGAACGAGTGTGATGTTCTTGGCGCTCATACCCCAAAATGCGAGTGTGGAGGCCTTCGCGTTCACCTACTAGACCCACGACACTGCGTGTGCCGATGTCCAGAGCGAAAAGCCTGGACCGTTCATTATTTTCCATGAAACCATCCTCCGCTTTTTGTTATAGGCTGCTGCGCTGAGAGGCGACAGGCCAGTGCTCCCATGAATTGGGAGATGTTTTTCCGGTGTGATTTTGTTACAATGAGAAAAGAAGACCTTGTGCGGCTACGCTAAAATAAGGCAGTGCCGCGGCAAGACTGTCTTGGTATCAGTATACGCGAGGTTGCGCGGCTTTTCCAGTTGTTTTCAGAAAAGAATGCACGGTAGCCGGAAGCGCCGGACCACATAATTGTGTGGTCAGAAAGGACGTTGCGGATATGAATAATACACAGTTGCAGGTGGTAATTGACAGTACGGCGATGGTCGATAAGGAATGGTTGGGGCAGCATGAGAATTTGCATGTTGTGCCATTGTCCGTGCGAATCGGAGAGCAAGAGTGGTTGGATACAGAAATAAGCGGTGCTGAATTGTTCCAAAGAGCCAGTGAGGCGAAAGAAATGCCTAAGACCTCTCAGCCGGCGCAAGGGCAGTTTATCCAATTGTTTCAAGAATTGACCGCCAGAGGGCAGGAAGTGGTCTGCATTCTCTTGTCCGGCGGGTTGAGCGGTACGGCTAGTACAGCGCGCATGGCCGCAGCGCAGGTGGACCCTAGACTCATTCGAGTCATTGATTCCGGCACAACGGCTATTGGCTTGGTGCAGATGGCCAAAACTGCGCTGCAGGCGGCGGAGGCAGGAAAAAGCTTGGCCGAAGTGGTACGTCTCTTGGACGCCATGGTGCGGCGTACACATACGGTGTTTATTCCCGGGACTTTGGAATATTTACATAAAGGCGGTCGAATTGGTGGTGCGGCTAGGTTGTTCGGCGGCATTTTGCAACTTCGTCCCGTTTTGTATCTCCAAGACGGCAAAGTACAGGTTCTAGATAAAGTGCGTACACAAAAACGGGCCTTGGAGCGGGCGATGCAGGACATTCGGATTTTGCAACGGCCGACTTATGTCGGCGTGGGCCATGTGGACAATCCGGAATTGGCGGCTCAGATGGCGGCGCAGGTGAAAGAGGATCAACCGGAATCACAGGTGGAAGTATTTTTAATTAGTCCGGTAATTGGCGCGCATACGGGGCCGGGGCTGATCGGCTTTATTTACCAAGAGAACTTGGAGGAGGTGCCGGTGCATGGCGGAACGCATTAGCGGGGCTGATTTCCGGCGCATGATTTTGGGCGCCTATGACGCCTTTTTGCACAACTACGAAGAAATTAACAATCTGAATGTATTTCCGGTGCCGGACGGCGACACGGGAACGAATATGCTATTGACGCTGGGCGCGGCATCCAGAGGACTTCAAGAAGCGGCGGACGGCGGTATTGGTACGTTGGCCAAACGGACGGCGGACAGCGCGATCATGGGCGCCAGAGGCAACTCTGGGGTTATCTTGGCGCAATTGTTCCGCGGCATAGCCCGTGGTTTGGCGGGAAAAGAAGAAGCGTCATCCTGCGAGATTGGCAAGGCCTTTCAGTACGGGGTTTTGTATGCGTATCGGGCGGTAGCGCAACCAGTGGAAGGTACTATTTTGACGGTGGCCAAAGGCGTGGCTCGCGGCGCAAGACGTGCAGTGAGAGAAGAGCGGTCTTTTGGCGAAGTGTTGAAGGCGGCGCTGCAGGTGGGGGAAGAGGAACTGGCTAAAACGCCGTTGCTCTTAAAAGCATTGAGGGATGCTGGCGTTGTCGACGCCGGGGGCAAGGGCTTGCTTGTTTTTCTGCAGGGCTGCGCCGAAGGCTTGCACGGTGAAGTGACGGCGCCGGCGGGAATTTCTTCATTTCGCTTGACGGCGAAGCCGTCCTTAAACGGAGAGACGGCAAATTTAGCGCATCCGTATTGTACGGAGTTTTTAGTAAAGAAAAGCCGGGTCAGCGGCGGTGAAGCGCGGCAGGCTCTGCAAAACCTAGGAGAATCGCTGATCTTAGCGGAAGGGGACGAGCTTTTCAAGGTGCACATTCATACGGCGCATCCGGGACAGGTGTTGGAAATGGCGTTGACCTGGGGCTCGCTGCATGATATTAAAATTGACAATATGGCGGACCAGCATCAGGAACGCTTGCATACGGCGGCGCGGCCGCAAGTGCCGCTGTCTGTGCTGGCTGTGTCGCCTGGAGAGGGATTAAGCGCCATGCTGCGCCAATTAGGAGCATCGGCCATTGTCAGTGGCGGACAGACGATGAATCCGCCGGTGGAAGAGTTTATTGCCGCCATCCACAGCGGTGATGCAGAGCGCTACATTATTCTGCCGAACAACAAGAATATTGTGCTGGCGGCCAAGCAGGTGAAAAAATTGTTGGGTGACCGTGTGGAAGTGGTGCCGACAGTGGATGTACAGCAGGGATTGGCGGCGTTATTGGCCTTCAAGGCAGAGGCTTCGTTAGAGGAGAATGTAGGCTGGATGGAAGAGCGACGGCAAGAGGTCGTTTCTGGTAGCGTGACCAAGGCCGTGCGGGACAGCGTGGTGGACGGTCAGGCGATTAAGTCTGGTCATTTTCTAGGCATCAAAGCAGGAAAAGTGGCGGCTCAAGGGGAATGTATCGCAGAGGTGCTTTTGGCGTTGCTGCGGCGGCTGGTATCAGAGACGGCCGAAGTGGCGACCTTGTATTATGGCAGTGAAGTGACTGTCAGCGAGGCGGAGAAATTAGCGATGCAAGTGCGCGAAGCATTTCCGGAGCTGACGGTAGAACTATATGATGGAGGCCAGCCTTTATATCCATTGCTGGTCAGTGTGGAATAAAATGAGTGACATACAAAACCGAGATTGGAGCCGGGACTTGGCGTGGTCAGGGCCTCCACCGGGAGGCGGCAGCGCCGCCGCTGTGGGAGCTGCGTTGGCGTTAGGGATTTTGATCATGCTGGCGCGCGCCGTTGCGGCAGAGACAGAACAACTGGAAGTGTGGCGAAAGAAAGCGTTGACAGTGGCGGGGGCGGATGAAGCTGTGCTGCGTCGTCTTTTGCAGCTTTTTTCTAGTGGAGCGCTATTGTCGCCAGAGGAAATCTTGGGAGCGGTGCAGCCTTTGCTGCAGCTTCTAGACATAGCGGTACAGGCGCTGGAGACGGCAAACAAGCTGAAGCCGCAATTGGCGGCGCATATGCAGTGCGATTTGGAAGTAGCTATTTGGCAATTGGCAGCAGCGTTGCGCGGCGGCGCTGCGATTGTTGCTTTGAATTTGTCGTTGCTTGCCGAAGGCGGCGAAAGACTTACTTTGCAACAGCGGATGGAAGCTGCTGTAAGCAAGGGTGAAACGATTTTGCAAGAACTGCAGCAAAACGCGGAATGATTTTTAGAGGCACGATGCAAAAAAAGAAGAAATAGCTTTGAAACTTGCGGGAGGGGGATGCCAGAAACATGGAGTTGGCATTGTTTCTAAAATCCATGCTTGTTGGTTTTTCCATGTCGGCGCCTGTGGGCCCTATCGCCGTATTGTGCATTCGGCGAACCTTGGTTTTTGGACGCTTGAGCGGCTTGGTGGCAGGTGTGGGAGCGGCAACCGCCGATTCTCTGTACGCTATGCTGGCGGGGCTGGGCATGACCCTGGTGGCTAACGTGTTGCTGGAATATCATACGTTGCTGCGTGTGCTGGGCGGGGTGGCTCTCTTGGGCATGGGCATCGCTACTTGGCGTTCGGCGGTGAGCTGTATGCGCCTTCCCGGAGCGAGCAGCGGCTTTTGGAGCACCTATGTCTCGACGCTGCTCTTGACACTGGCCAATCCGCTGACCTTGTTTTTGTTTGCCGCCGTTTTTGCCAGTGTGGGCATGGATCGCTTTACACCAAGCTACCAAACAGCAGTGTTGCTGGTGGGCGGTGTCTTTCTGGGGGCGGTGTTGTGGTGGTTTCTTTTGAGCGGTCTTATTAATTATTTGCGCGGCAAATTTAACCGCCATGTACTGGAAGTCATTAATCGGATTTCCGGCATCGTGCTGGCTTTGTTTGGTGTAGCCGCCTTGGTGAGCAGTATTGTGCAGTAAAAAAGCCTCTCCGCCGCAAGCGGCGAAGAGGCTTTTACTTGGTCAAGCTTTGAGAGCTTCCGGTTTTTCTGGTCGTATCAGTCGTTCAACGTTGATGTCGATTTTTTCTACAGTGTACCCTGTAAGGGACTCTACTTCCTTGACCATGGTTTCCCGCAGGCGTTGGGTCACTTCGGGAATATTCACACCATAGAGAAGCTCCACTTTTAATTCGAAGGAGACTTTGCCAGCCGAGCCTTCCGCATCTTCAGGTTCGTTTTTCTTTACCGTGATTTGCGGAGCGAAGCGTTCCGAGACAATCTGGGCCAAGCCTGCGACCGGCCCTTTTTTGGAAGTGTCTGTGAATACCTCATTGACCTGCGTCATGGCATTGCGCGCTACTTCAGCGAAAACATCTTCATGAATAACGGTTTTTCCTGTCGGTTCCATAGAAAACCCTCCCTCGCGTTGAACTTTTGTATAGTTATAAACTTCGACGTGGTGGAGGCGTTTCCCTGTGAGACAAAAATATTTTCTCAGTGGAAAAAACCATTTATCCTGACAATCGACTCATTTCATCCTTAACGATGGTAGGGTATAATAAACGTAATTGTGCAAACGAGGTGAAAAATGATGAAACAATTTGGAAAAGGCTTGCTGCTGGCTGCTGTTTTATGGAGCTGGTCGGCAGTTGGCGGTGAATGCGCTGTTACGGAAGTAGCTGTGGACCCCATTGGCGTCATGCAAGTGGCGGCGGGAGTGCAGGCAGAGAATGCCAAGGAATTAGAGGCGGCCCAGCAATATCCGGCCATTCGGGCGCAATATGACCTAACGGTGCAGTCCGGCGATGTTTGGCACTATTCGCGTTTGTTGATCTGCCGAGAAGAGAATAAGTTGGGCCAAGTGGCGGATATGCTGGCTGTAATGCCATTGGATCCAGTGTTGGGCTTTTTTGCTGGGCAAATCAAAGAGCAGGTAAAAAGTACGCTGGAAGAAAACGGCATGCGGGTGTTGGATTTGGAGCCGGTACGCAGTGCTAATCTTAAAGGGCGCAAGGCTGTATTGCTCAAGTGTCGGCTGATTGCGACGGAGCAACTGCCCTTGCCCATGTACAGCGAGGTCTATGGTTTTGTCAGCAAAGGGCATTTTACGGCAGTGATTTTCCTCTGCCCGGATAGTGATCGCTCATTTTGGCAGCCACAAACGGCGCAAATGATACAAACGCTGGGGAGATGATGCGTAGTGTGGGAACTCGTGTTGGCTTTGGTTGTCCTGGTGGCCTTTGTTTTTCTATTGACCAATGGGATGAATGACGCCAGCGCGGTGGTAGCTACGATGATTGCCTGCGGCGCGGCGACTCCGTTGCAGGCAGTGCTTTGGGCGGCCAGCGTGGGGCTTGTGGGGGCCATTTTTAGCGGCGCTGCGGTGGCGCAAACTATTATCGGTCTTCTTGACGTGCCTGTGAGCCATCAATTGCTGCTGGTCCTTTTAGCAGGGTTGACGGCGGCTATGATTTGGAATCTGTTTACTTGGAAATTAGGCATCCCTTCAAGCTCGACGCATTCCTTGGTTGGCGGCCTGGTTGGCGGCGCTTGGGCGGCGTATGGCGCTTCCGCTGTTGTTTGGGGCTGGACCGAGCTGTATATGGGAAATGCGGAGTTGGTGGGCGTGGCCAAAATCGTGGCCAGTCTTGTTATTTCGCCGGTATTGGGTTTTCTGGTGGCGTTTATCGTGCAAAAGGTCTTGTCTTTGGCTTTTCGTAGGGCTACCTTTTGGGTGAACAAACCTTTAAAACGCTCACAATGGTTGTTGAGTGGCATTTTGGCTTACGGACACGGTGCGAATGATGCACAAAAAATGGTAGGTATTATCAGTTTAGCCCTTCTGGCGTCTGGCGTGCAGAGCAGTGTGGAAGGCGTACCGGTTTGGGTGAAGATTGCCTGCGGTTTGATTATGTTCTTCGGCACGCTTTTTGGCGGCTGGTCCATTATGAAAACCCTAGGCACAGGAATCTTTACGTTGCGTCCCTTGCATAGCTTCAATTCGCAGTTTTCCGCAGGCGCTTCGGTGGCGTTAGCTACGTTCGTAGGCGCGCCGGTTTCGACGACGCATATTGTCTCCGGAACGGTAATCGGTGCAGGAGCGGCAGACAACTATCGTATGGTGAACTGGGATGTGGGCAAGCATATGCTGATTGCCTGGTGTGTGACGATTCCGGCGTCGGCTTTTTGTGCGGCTGGAGTATTCCGGCTGTTGCAGTGGCTGACAAGATAAGGAGGAGCAAGATGGGAAGCAAGAAGCTATGGGATCGCCTAGTGCCGCCGAAATATGATTTTTACGGGCGCCTCAGTGAGCAGGCCCGGGTGACCTCGCAGGGGATTTCCGCGATGGTAGCCTGGTTGAGTGACCCGCAAATGCAGCATTTTGAACGGTTTATGCATTCCAGCCGCGAAGCGGACTTGGTGCGTATGAAATTGGAAGAAGAGCTGGTGGAAGCTTTTACTACGCCTTTTGACCGTCAAGATATCTACACCTTCTCCGTGCGCATGGACCGCATTTTGGAATTATCCAAAGGAACGATTCAGTCTATGCAAGCGTTTGAGGTGAAACCGGACTTGATTATTTGTGAGCTGGCCTGGAATCTTAGCCGCGGCACGTATGAACTTTCGCGCGGCACGGGCCTTTTGTCCAGCAACCCGCGCGAAGCCGAGGCTTGCGTGGAGGAAATGCGTCTAGCTTCCTTGGCGGTGGAATCGCGGTATCGCGATGCCATGTCGCAGCTCTTCAAAGTCGGCGATCCCATTGACGCTATGAAAAAACGCGAAGTCTATCGAGGCTTCAAGGATGCTGCCGAATACATGGATTTGGTGGTGGACGTTTTCCATCGCATCATCTTCAGACTACATTAACATTAACGGAGCCGCTCGTTTATGAACATCTCGCGTCAAAGCGGCTCTTTTTCTGCCAGGCATCGTCAGAAAGCCTCGGCAGAGCGCCGCTATGCCTGCGTTTTCTTCCTCGCCTGGTGAAAAAATCCCCTGCTTTTACGGAGCGTTCATTAAACAGGCGACTCCTTTTTACAAGAACTATATTGTAGAAACGAAAAGAGAGACAGCGAAAGCTTATGGCTTTACTGTCTCTCTTTTTTTGTATGTTATCGTTTGCGATTATATTTGTTCAAAACCGGTCCTTTTACTTCTCTTGCGGGCCATCTCGCGACTCCCGCGACTCTTGTTCGTACCTATTACTCCTTCGCAGGTACTTGCTTGAGGCTGAGGGCGATACGCTTGCGCTCCTCGTCGACGGACAAAATCAGCACTTCCAGAATATCGCCGACCGATACCACGTCCAGAGGATGTCGGAACGGTTTGCGACTCAATTCCGAGCGATGGACCAGACCCTTGACTTTGATGCCAATATCGACGAAGACGCCGAAGTCAGTAACATTATGCACCGTTCCTTGGACAATGCTGCCTGGCTTTAGCTCGGACAGCTTGACTACTTGCTGACGCGTGAGCGGCAGAGGCACGTCTTCCCGAGGATCGCGGCCTGGCTTGGCTAGAGCCGCCAGAATATCACGGACCGTGGGTTCTCCAGCTTCGAGCTCCTTGGCTAGCTTGGCGACATCGGCCTGAGGCGCTTGCGCCTGTAGCGCGGCCAGGCGGTCTTTATTGCTTAAATCTTTCAAAGTGAAGCCCAGCTTGGCGAGTAGGTTTTCCGCTAAGGTGTAAGATTCCGGATGGACCGGAGTATTGTCGAGAGGATGGGATGAAGCGGCTAAGCGGAGGAAGCCCGCGCATTGCGTATAGGCAGCCGGACCTAGACGAGCGACCTTTAGCAGCTCCTTGCGTTGCCGGAAAGGGCCGTTGGTTTCGCGGTGGGATACAATGTTTTTAGCGACGGTTGCATTAATACCGGCTACATGACGCAGCAAAGCACCGGAGGCGGTGTTTAGCTCTACGCCGACATGGTTAACCGCTGACTCAACAACGGCGTCCAACGTGTGCACCAGTTCTTTTTGGTCGACATCATGCTGATACTGGCCGACGCCGATGGCTTTCGGTTCAATCTTGACCAGCTCGGCCAGAGGATCTTGAATGCGACGCGCGATGGAAACGGCGCCACGGATAGAGACATCCAGATCCGGCATTTCCTCTCGGGCCAGCTTGGAAGCGGAGTAGACTGAGGCGCCGGCTTCATTGGCGATCAGATAGCGAAGAGACAGGTTGTGCTCGGCAATAAGGCCGGCGACAAACTCTTCTGTTTCAAAGGACGCTGTGCCGTTACCGATGGCTGCCAAGGTTATCTTATGGCGGCGGCAGAGGTCCAGTACTTTTTGCGCGCTCTGCTGTTTTTGCGCCGCCGAGTGAGTAATATAAATGGTGGTGGTCTCCAGAACAGCGCCGGTAGGGTCGATGACAGCCACCTTGCAGCCTGTGCGATAGCCAGGGTCTAGGCCGATTACGGTGTGCTCGGCTAAGGGCGCTTGCAGCAGCAGCTGGCGCAGGTTGAGACTGAATACCCGGATGGCTTGCTTTTCTGCGTGTTCAGTAAGTAAATTGCGAATTTCCCGTTCCAAGGCAGGGAAAAGTAGGCGTTTATAGCCGTCGGCAATGGCGGTCTCTAACCATTCAGAGGCGCCGTTGGGTTCCGAAATAAGGCGGCGGCCTAAGGCGGCGATGAACTCTTCATGCGGCGCAACTAGGTGGACTTTTAGCAGCTCTTTTTTCTCGCCGCGATTAATGGCTAAGATGCGGTGCGACGGCATGCGCTTGACTGGTTCGCGGTAGTCTTTATAGGCCAGAACTTCTTTAGCAGCTTCTTCTTCAACGGCAAATTCCGCTGTGATTTCGCCTTTTTGCCAAAGCTCCTTGCGCAGCCAGGCGCGGATGGCCGCATCTTCAGAGGTCTGTTCGGCGATGATATCCGAAGCGCCAGCCAAGGCATCTTCGATCGTTTCGATTTCCGATAGTTCCGCCAGCATAGCGGCAGCTTCTTCTTCGACACTGCAGCCGACGGGCAAATTGCGTAGGCGTTCTGCTAAGGGCTCCAAGCCTTTTTCTCTGGCGATCTGAGCGCGGGTGCGCTTTTTAGGACGGAAAGGAAGATAGAGATCTTCCAGTTCCTGCAACTTGGTGGTTGTTTCGATGGCGCTTTGCAGCTCCGGCGTGAGTTTGCCCTGTTCCTCAATGGAAGCTACAATATCTTGTTGACGCTTGACCAAGTTACGCAAATAAACTAAGCGTTCTTCGATCAGTCTGATCTTTTCTTCGTCCAGCTCTCCGGTGGCTTCTTTGCGATACCGAGAGATAAAGGGGACTGTATTGCCGTCATCCAAAAGAGCGATAGTTGCGCTAGTCTGATGCGGAGCAATACCAAGTTCCCTCGCAAGGATCACAGGAATTTGTTCCATTTTCATACTTTTATTTCACCAACCTTGTCATAAGCAGTCTTTTTATTATATCATAGACTTCGTTGGTTGTTAGTAGGAAGCCGGCTTACGTAAAAATATGTGGAGACGGCTGGACGGATACAATTTGAAATGGTAATATTACCCTTATGGGATGTCTTGACAGCCCGCTAGAGATAATGGTAAAATTGCCATATAATTAAGAGATAATAATTACTAACAAGCTAAAATATTTATAAAGTAGGTGCGATGAAAATGGATTTTTCCGTAGCAGCTCTCTTGCGGGAAAAAGGGTTCAAAGTAACGCCACAGCGTTTGGCGATCTATCAGGTTTTGATTAACACGAAAGCACATCCTTGTGCAGAAGCGATCTTTAACGAACTGCAGCCGCACTATCCGACGATGAGTTTGGCTACTGTGTACAAGACTATCGAAATTCTTCGGGAAATCGGTATGGTGCAGGTGCTCAACGTAGGCGAAGACAGCTTCCGCTATGATGCGACCGTGAAAAATCATCCACATGTGCGTTGCATGGATTGCGGACGCGTGGATGATATGCATGACATTGATGCTACCGCTTTTGTGTCCCAGGTAAGTAATAAAACCGATTATGTTTTGTCCGGTCAGCAGTTCTATTTCTACGGAGTGTGCCCGGCCTGCCAGAAGAAGCAGCAAGCACAAGCGCAAAATTAATCGTATTCACGCATGGCGTCATCGCACTATTTCTTTATGCTCCGCTTTGCGAGCCGTCCTTCTTGCGAAGGACGGCTTTTCTGTTTTACTCGCCTCTGGTAAAATAAAAGAATATCATCGTGTATAAGGTAAAGGAGGAATCACCATGCGGAAATTGGCTTCTTATATTGATCATACTCTGCTTAAGGCGACGGCAACTCCCGACGATATTAGGGATTTGTGCGAAGAAGCGGCCATGTATGGGTTTGCAGCCGTGTGCGTTAATCCGGTCTATGTAGATTTGGCGGCGCATCTGCTGGCTGGCAGCGGCGTTAAAGTGGCTACTGTTGTGGGATTTCCTTTAGGTGCGAATCTGACCTGGGTGAAAGAGGAAGAAACGCGCCAAGCGGTGCGATGCAAGGCTGATGAAATCGATATGGTCATCGCCTTAGGGGCGGCGAAAAGCGGTCAATGGGATGCCGTGGCTAACGATGTGCACAGCGTGGTGGAGGCGGCGGAAGGTAAGATTGTCAAAGCCATCCTAGAAACGTGCTGCTTGGATGATGACGAAAAATGTCAGGCGGCGTTGGCCGCTCTTAGAGGCGGTGCTCATTTCGTGAAAACGTCCACCGGTTTTGGCAGCGGCGGTGCTACGGTGGAAGACATACAATTGTTGCGGCGAACCGTGGGTGATGCGGCGCAGATCAAAGCTTCCGGCGGTATTCGCACGCTGGAGCAGGTGCGGGCGTTGATTGATGCTGGCGCCGACCGCATTGGCGCTAGCGCTGGTGTGGCTATTATGCAAGCAATACAAAAGGAGTCTTCATGAAGCACAACATTTATCATGCCTGCGACATTCGCGGCATTGCCGATAGGGATTTAGACGATGCGACAGTAACGGATATTGCCAGAGCGCTGGGCGTGATGTTGACCGGAAAAACCGTGGTGGTCGGCGGGGATATTCGCTTGTCTACGCCGCGCTTGAAGCCGATTTTGTGTCGGGAACTGGCTGCTTCCGGCTGTCGGGTGCTGGATATTGGTACGGTGGCGACGCCGGTATTTTATTATGCGTTGCGTCAAAGCGAAGCCGAAGGCGGCGTTATGATTACCGCCAGTCACAATCCAGCCCCGTATAACGGCTTTAAGCTGGTCTTGGGACCCCTGCCGGTGCGAGAAGAAGAGGTGGCTCAGATTGCCTCGTTGGTTGGGGAGAAAGCGTGCGTGCGTGCAGAAGGGTCGCTGGAAAGCTGGGACGTAGCCGACGCCTATCTGAAGGCTACTGCCTCCCAAGCCGCTCCTGGCAAATTAAAAGTAGTTGTCGACGCAGGCTGTGGGGCGACCGCGCCTTTTGCTCCGGCGTTGTATAGTTCTTTGGGCTATGAGGTAGTGGAGCTGTATTGCGAGGCGGACGGGAATTTCCCCGGACGTGCGCCGAATCCGGCGTTAGCCGAAAATCTTACCGCTTTAGGGCAAGCGGTGCGACAGCATCAAGCGGCCTTGGGCGTAGCCTTTGACGGCGACGGCGACCGCGTAGGCTTTGTTGATGAAACAGGAGCCGCCATTGACAATGATTTGATCATGGTTCTTTTGGCGCGGCATTATCTTGAGCAAAAAGGGGTTGGCGCGATTATTTATGACGCCAAATGCTCCATGGTGGTGCCGGAGGCCGTGGCGCAAGCGGGCGGCAGAGCGATTATGGCCCGAGCGGGGCATACCTTTAGTAAGCAAGCCTTCTTAGAGGAAAAGGCGCTTTTTGCCGGTGAAATTAGCGGGCATTTCTTTCTGTCCGAGCTGGGCTATGACGACGGCATGTTTGCAGGACTCAAAGTCTGCGAGTTTGTGGCTAGCCATGGCGCCTTATCGTCCTTGGTGAGCGGAATACCGCGCTACCCCTTGACGCCGGATATTCGCGTGCCCTATACCGGAGCAGATAAGGATGTACTTTTAGATGAAGCGGCAGCCAAGCTGGAAGCCTATCGGCCCAACCGCATTGACGGCGTACGTCTGGAATTTGCCGACGGCTGGGGGATGATTCGCGCCTCGGTGACGGAGCCTCTCTTTACGCTCCGTTTTGAGGCCAAATCACAACCGCGTCTCGCGGAAATTGCAGAACTTCTGGTGCAAGCGTTGCGGCCTGACGTAGGTACGGCTGTGCGCGAGAAGATTGTGGCTGCCGGGGTGGCTTTATGAGTGCGCAGGTGCATGTGTTGGCCAGCGGCAGTACAGGCAATGCTACGTACGTCGCGTTGGGCGGAGCCAAGGTGCTTGTGGATGCCGGTATTAGTGCTCGGCGCATTCAAAAAGGACTGGAATCCATCGGCGTAGCGGTCTCCGAGCTGGACGCCGTGGTGCTGACCCATGAGCATCGCGACCATGTGCAGGGGCTGGGGACCTTGACGCGGCGTCACGGTGTGCCTGTGTACGCCCGGCCAGGGGCTTGGCAGGCGATGAAGGGCAAGGATAAAATGGAGGCGTCTTGTTGCCGGGAGCTGCCGGAACGCTTACATATCGGCGGCGTGGATATTCACACCTTTCCAATTTCTCATGACGCGGCAGATCCGGTGGGCTTTAATTTTTTTCACCATGATGTAAAATGCAGCGTAGCGACTGACTTGGGCTTTGCAACAGAAACGGTAGTGCGGGCGCTGGCATATTCGGATATATTGGTGCTGGAAGCCAACCATGACCTAAACATGTTGGAAGGCGGCAGCTACCCATGGTACTTAAAACAGCGCATTTTAAGCAACCGAGGCCATTTGTCTAACGACGCGGCGGCTTGGCTTTTGGCGAAACTGCCGAAAAAAAAGCAGATGGAAGTCTTCCTGGCTCATCTCAGCCAGGAAAATAATCGTCCCCAACTGGCTTTAGAAACAGTAGAAACCATTTTGCGCAGCCAAAGCGTGGGGGAAGAAGAAAACCACATTCGCCTGTTGCTGACCTATCCCGACCAAATGACCAGCTTATAAGGAGGTAAAAATATGAGTTGGAAAGAAACCTACCGCCAATGGGCGCCTTTTTTCGTCATTGGCGTCATTGGCGCTTTAATAGGCGGCGGCTTAGTGATGGCCTACGGCCAGAAATTTGCCGAAAAGCCGCCCTCGACGGCGTTGCAAGAAAGCATTGTTATTCCAGGGGCCAATGCTACCAATGTCTCGGAAGCGCGTAATACTGCCATTGTCCGTGCGGCGCAAGCGGTAGGGCCAGCGGTAGTCGGGATTACCAACAAAGCGTATGCCCGCGACTTTTTCAACCGCAAGGTAGTCGTCGAGCGCGGCACCGGCTCGGGAGTGATTTTTGATAAGCGCGGCTATATCGCTACGAACTATCATGTAGTAGAAGAAGCCAAGGAAATCGTAGTCTCTCTTGCTGACGGAAGAACCGTGGACGGACGGGTGTTGGGCGTCGATCCCATCACGGATTTGGCCGTTGTAAAGATCGAGGCGGATAACCTGCCCGTAGCGGCGCTGGGAGACAGCGATTCGCTATTAGTCGGCGAACCGGCTATTGCTATCGGCAATCCTCTGGGCCTTGAATTTAAAGGCAGCGTCACCGCTGGCGTGATCAGCGCTGTGAATCGTTCGTTGGAAATCGGCGAGCGTCGTTTTAAACTCATTCAAACCGATGCCGCTATCAACCCCGGCAATTCCGGCGGTGCGTTGGTCAATGCCGACGGCGTAGTGATTGGCATCAATAGCGCGAAGATCGCCCGAGAAGGCGTCGAAGGCATCGGTTTTTCCATCCCCATCAATACAGCTCGGCCGATTTTGCAATCCATTATCGATAAGGGACGCGTTGTACGTTCTTATCTGGGTGTAGGTATTTTAGATAAGAATACAGCAGCTCGGTACGGCTATGAGCTTACTACCGACCAAGGCGTGTATGTCGCTAAAGTGGATGCGCAAGGACCGGCTGCCAAAGCAGGAATGCGTATTGGAGATTTGGTGCTATCCATTAACGGCGTTGCTACCAATACCGTAGCCGAATTGCGCGGAACCATTGACAGCTTGGCTCCTGGAAGCCGAGCCGATGTGGTCCTGCAGCGAGGCGGACGCAATATCACCGTGAACATTCTTTTTGAAGAAACTCCGGCGGCCCAGTAATGCGCATAACCATAGCCGCTGTCGGCAAAATCAAAGAAAAATATCTCACCATGGGCATTGCCGAATTTACCAAACGCCTGGGACCCTTCTGCAAGCTCTCCATTGTTGAAGTGGACGAAGAAAAGCTGCCCGACCGTCCATCGGACGCCGAGCGAGCCCAGGCTTTGGTCAAAGAAGGCGAGCGCCTCTTAAAGCATGTTCGAGACAACAGCTATTGCATCGTCCTCGATGTGTTTGGACAGAACCTGTCTTCTGAAGAACTATCCGCCCATATAGATCGCTGTGCCTTGGACGGCAAAAGCGACATCGTATTTCTCATCGGCGGCGCTTTCGGCCTAGCTCCGCAGCTGCGCCAGCGGGCTAACCTCAAGCTATCCTTCTCCCGCATGACCTTTACCCACCAAATGGTGCGGTTGCTGCTGGTGGAGCAGGTTTATCGGGCGTTTAAGATTAGTCGTGGAGAAAACTATCATCATTGATTTGAGGCCGCCCATAATCACCCCTGCGACGCGCAGGACGCGCTAGTGTCGAGCGCGCCATGGATGGCATAGTTGCTCGACCTTTGTTGCTGCTCCGGGAGCGCGCTTGCCGTACACAACTGTACTGCCTGCGCGCGCTTCCTCGCAGCTGCCTAGTATCTGGGTAATTCTGAACGGCCTCGGGGAAATGCATAGGAAAAAATACGAAAACACCAAATTTCTGGAAATAGTATTTGCTATTTGCAGGAATTTGGTGTTTTTATGTAAAAAGCTATTTAAGAGTAAGGCTTGAAAAAACGTGTCAGCGAAGCGGTAGGGGGGACGGCAGTGAATGTTGGCAAAAAAGGAACGTCACTACTGTCCTTCGATTATTATCTGTTTCGTCGCTTGACCCAATAGGGAGAATAGCTAAAAGGAGAGAAAAATGGCAGTTGTAAAATGCACAAAATGTGGAAGAGTGTTTAATACAGAGGGAGCAATACTAAAACCGATAGGCGATGGTGGATATTTAGAATGTTGTCCAAAATGCGGGAGCACGAGTGTATATTGTGTGGACGGTTTCCAAAGCGACGATGATAGAAAATGGGAAGGGTATTAGGAAAGCTGCACAGTCAACCTAGTCCCGCAACAGAAGCATAGGGATGACTCTGTTTCCTTAATTAGGCGGCTTAAAGAAGGGAAAAGAGTGCCTAGGAGGTGTAGGAGAATTGTTAAAGGCAGTTTTACATGTTGATGAACCAATTAAATGGCAGTTAACTTTAGCTAATACAGAAAATCTTATTGCAGACGTAGGCTTAGAAAATGTTACTTTGGAAATTATTGCAAATGCAGCAGCGGTAAAAATATTTGGCTCTACAGAGTCCGAGGTGGCAAGTGTAATCGAAAAGATGAAAGAGCTATCAAATCATAATGTTAAAATTATTGCGTGTAGAAATGCTTTAAGAGCAAATGCTATTAACGAAGATACATTGCCGAGTTATATAACTGTTGTTCCTGCAGGGATAACAAGGATTATAAAGAAACAATCCGAAGGTTATTCTTACGTAAAACCGTAAGCTAGAATGGGATTGAGGTGCTGGTCTTTTTAGTTTTTTACAGGGCAGTGAGGCCGCCCCTGGTCACCCAGCAATGTATAAGAATAAATACGGAAATACAAAAAATAAAGACCATCCCCATTGTCCAATTTCCAGAGAGCAGGAGACATACATATAGCCAGTAATTTTTTAGCAAAATAAACGTATGCGACAAGGGGGATGTCTATGAACCTGTACAAATATTTTCCGCTCATGTTATGCATCAGTTTTTGGTTACTCGTGACTCCGGTTAGCGCTCAGACTATTGTGTATATACCGATGGATGATCGACCGGTTAACTTGGAGTATGTCGTTGATACGACTCAGGCAGCTGGCGTAGACATTGTTGTGCCTCCAAAAGCACTTTTAGGCACTCGCGGTGAGATGGGCGATCCAGAGGGCTTGTGGGCGTGGCTATTTGCTCATTCACGTACTGCGGATGCGGTTGTCGCATCGACGGACTCGCTGTTATATGGTAGTTTGGTGGCTTCTCGCACGCATAACCTTTCGATGGATATTGTCGAAGAGCGGCTTGCTAATTTTGCTAAGCTGAAGTCCATTAATCCAGGAATGATGCTGTATGTGTACGGTACCATTATGCGAACACCTAAAACGACAGAAGGCGGAGAGGAACCTTCTTATTATGAACGATATGGTCCTGCTATTTTTCGTATTACAGCTTTGCGGGATCAGATGGACAGCCAGGGGTTGACGCGCAGGGAAGACCAGGAGTTGCGCGGCTTGCTGGGTAAGGTGCCTCCAGCCATATTGAACGATTGGTATAGCCGACGGGAGAAGAACTTGCTTGCCAATCAGCGTCTGATCGGTTATGCCAAACAAGATATTGTCGCTTATTTTTTACTTGGGAAGGATGATTGTGCGCCGTTCTCTCAGTCCCATATGGAGTTTCGTCATTTGGCCGCAGAGACAGTCGGATTGCCGACTAGCAAGTATGCCTGCTTTCCAGGAGCTGATGAATTTGGCATGCTGATGATGACGCGAGCCATCAACAATAACACTTTCCGAGTGCCCATTGTACGGACTTTATTTGCTCCCGGAGTTGGTCCGAACACAGTACCTTCTTATGAGGATGTGGCTGTGGGGCAGACCATCAATGCCCATATTCTTTCTGCTGGTGGCATACCGCTCAATTCGCAGCGAGCTGAGTTGGTATTGGCGGTAAATACACCAGAGAATGGTGTCACGCGGGAGGCGGACAGCGCATTTAATCATAGCCGTTCTAGGGAAGTCACGGCAGTGTTGGCAGAAGATGTGGCACGCGAATTGAAGGCCGGGCATCGGTTGACAGTGGCAGATATTGCTTTTGCCAATGGTGCTGACAACGCGTTTATGTCCGAATTGAGCAAGAAGGGCTTGTTATTTAGAGTAGACGCCTACTCGGGCTGGAACACGGCCAGTAATACCATTGGTTATGCAATCGCTCAGGGCATGCTGGCAGATAGAATGGTTCCTGCAAGTAAAAATAGGCTTTTGGCGGTGAGATTTTTGGATGATTGGGCGTATCAAGCCAATGTCCGAGATGCGGTGGGGGTGGAAGTTCTTTTTCCACTTGGCGGCCAGTGGGCTGATTTGGGCAAGCTGACGCCTCGCTTGGTGACGGAGACGGAGCGACGGCTGAGGGGGTTTGCGCATTCCTATTTCCCCGCATATCCGTTGGAGCGGTTCCAAGTATCGTTTCCTTGGAATCGGATGTTTGAAGTAAAGATCGACTTGCCTGACTAATTGGAAGCAAGAGACATTGGGGACGTTCCTTTTTTGTCACGTTTTATAAAAAATTGTTATAATTAGGTCAAAGGTGATGCTGAATGGGTCGGCGCGATACAGTTAAGCGGTAGTGGATTTTATCATATCGTAGTTCATGAAATCAATCATCAGCACATTTTTGAAGATGAGAGTGACTATGCTTTTTTTCTTGGAAGTTCCAGAAGCAAGGGGGACGGTTGCTTTTGATTCTATGGAAAAAAGTTTTGCTGTTACGATGATACGGAGAGCCGTATCGTTGGTAACGGCGAAAAGCGTCTTGAATTCTCAGTATTTGAGAGTTCAGGACGCTTTTTTTGCAACAGGTTTTTTACATTCGGTCATTTTTGCGCGTATCAAGGCGTTTAGCCTGAGCCTACTACCCGGAGTATTCTGAGAGAGGATAATCTTTATCGGGCGGTAACGTTTTATCAAGATGGTACGAAAAAGTATACTTTTTATGGACTTAGCTTCTGGTAGGACTTGGAATTTATGGGGCGAATAAACAACAATCTATAAAGTGGATTTTGTCGTATGCTACTTTCTACTCAGCTAAAAGCCCAATCTAAGTATGCTTGAGGAGGTATATCATGAATTTCCCCAGAAATTTGCTAGTCAGGAGCCTGCTTTTTTGCTCCATTCTGCTTGCGTTTTGTTTTCCCTGCCTTGCCGAATCCGGCGGTGAGGTACAAGAAGTCACTGCAGAAGCAACTTATCAAATGAATGACAATGATACTCTAAGCCAGGCGGAAGCGCAAGCCTGGCTGCGTGCGAAAAAAAACGCCGTGGAAAAGGTCACTTCCTCTTCGGTTACCATGGAGAACGTTGCGAGTTTGCCTAATGATATTCTTAAGGTCACTGTTTTGGACAAAAAAAGCAAGCTCAATGGAACCGTGATCGAATGTTGGATGCAGATCCAAGTCGCTGTTCAACCAGAAAAGCTGGAAGCAGCCTTAAAAGAAATGCGAGGTTATGACGAGTATTTCTTTGAGGGTACCGTTTACCTTAAGGGCGGAGACGAAAAAATCCGCACAAGAGTCTGGAGTAGCAAAAATTTGTATCGTGAAGATCGGCTTTACTACGGTATGCCGCTTACTATCATTAAACGATCAGATGACCAGGTTGTTCAGGCTCTTTGCAATAATAAATATTATGAAGAAACGTTAAAGAAAAAGGATACACCTATTGATGATCTGCCAATTAATGTCGAGGTCAAGTCGCTTGGTAACGAAACGATTTTTGACATAACGGCGCAGAAACGCTTGCGTACGCAAACCTATGCGGACGGCAAGGTTTTAAAAGAAGTGCAATGGAATGATCCGGCGACAAACTGGGTAATTAAACGGGAAACCAGTGTTTCTACCGCAAACAAAACTGCTGTTGCAGAATGCCGGAATATAAAACTTGGTCCGCAAAATGCCGCATTATTTGTAATTCCGGTTGGTTATACAAAATGCGCTACTTTTGCTGAGCTATTTACTGTCGGCAATGTCGGCACTTCGCAATCGACTCAAACCGATCCGCTGCAAAAAGCGACAGACGCTGCGCTTGAAGCAGCTGCGCAGCGGGTTCTTGACGGCGCTATCGGCGGCTTGCTCAATTTCTGATCGACATTGATGGATTATTGATTGCGGATTTTATTTATGGAAAAGGAGTATTGATGATGATGAAATCATTATTGCGCGTTATTTGCTGCTTGCTCATGCTGGCAGGCATGGTATCGCTGCAGCCGAACGCTTATGCTGAGGGAGAATTCCAGGAGATAGTTGCTGAAGCGGTGTATCCGCTCGGCTCTTCCGATACCTTGGCCAAGGCAGAAACCCAGGCGTTGTTGTTGGCTGAACAAAATGCGTTGGCCCAGGCAGGTGTAACCAATTTATCAGTAGAGGATATCGGCAATCTTCCGGAAACTGTGTTTTTCGTTACGGTGTTGGATAAAAAGAAAACCGTGAATGATAACCGGTTGGCTTATTGGATGCAGATCAAGGTACTTGTCAAACCTGACCAGCTAGAAACTGCTTTAAAATCGGTTAATCCTATCTGGGGCGGCCCGATGGAGTACTATGATGAAGGCATTTCTTATGAAAATGGCAAAGAAACCGGAAGATACAGAAGCTGGACGAAAAATGGCTGGTGTCGGACGCAGAATGTGAGTGGTGTTGTCCAAGGGAGTACGACAATCTGCAAGTATGAAAAAAAGAATGGTGTGATCACCGAACGTACTTGGTATTTGAAAAACAACAAATACTATGAGTCTGAGTCGCAAAAGTTCACTCGAAAAAAAGAGCTGGTCGGTATGGAGCAACTAAATGGAGTAACAGTACAAAAAGTGCGTATTACTTCGGTATATCCGGATTCAAACTACACGTATGTTCAAACGGAGTGGGTTGATCCGGTATCCCAGTGTACGCTCAAGTACCAAAGTGATGTGAAAGGGTATTCCTTTGTTACAGTTTATCAAAATCATCAAATCGGTCCACAGGACGATTCTTTATTTACAATACCGGCCGGTTACACTAAGTGCGGCAGTTTTGAAGCGCTGGAAAGCGGGATAAACAATAACACCGCCGTAAATCAAACCGACCCGTTGCAAAAAGCGACGGATGCTGCACTTGAAGCTGCTGCACAGAGGGTTGTTGACGGCGCGATCGGCAGTTTATTTGATTTCTGATTGGCGTGGTAAAAAGCGGAGGGATCGTCCGAAACCACTAAAAAGTCAATAAATAGGCAACCCCTCTATTATGCTAGAATATAGGACAACGGGGACGTTCCTTTTGGAGCGGGGGGGCGATTTTCGTGCTCCCATGGAAGAAAATAAAGATCACTGGTAACGCCAAAAACTCCTGCAAGAATTCTAGAGTGAATTTTTGCAGGAGTTTTGTATTCTAAAATAATCGGTCTGTTATATCCGACTACTGTTCAATTGCTTTTAGTTCTTTACTATAGTCTTTATTTAGAGCAGCGGTTCCGAAATCACTCGTACCTTGGGGTAATTCCATGCGAAATGCATGGATGTGAGCCATCTGCACGTTGCCGGATTGCAAGGAGGCTGTCAAAATGTGTCCGCCAAATTTACGGTCTTCGGAAATAAAATGCAGGTGATAGCCAGGAACATTAATCCCATTAATATATTGCGGGAACCAAAATCCAATGACGGTGCCTTTAATGTTGTTAAGCTCAAATACATGCTGGTCTTTTGCCGCTTCAGCTAATGGTTTATAGGGTTTGCTTTGTTTTGGTATCGCTCTTGTTAGAACCTTTGTAAAAACTCCATCAATGCGTATGGCGTAGAAATAGTTGGTGTCGCTTTTCATTTGATCTAAAGATTTTTGTAAGTTTTCGTAATCCAAATCATGAAACTTGGCAACCCTGTCGGATTTAAAGTTTAAGGAGGTTGCGAATGGAATTTTAGCATCATCCGTTAGCTTCAATACGTCTCCATTGGCTTTTACTTGATAATAGTCGCCGTCTAGGCCAATTAATTCTCCGTCTAGCCCATTTAAAGTCCCGATGCCAAAAGAGCCCTGATTCTTTAAATCCTTAATTGTTAGTTCCCCATCATAAACTCCTTGCAAGAGAGCATTGATGGTAGAAAATTGATAAAGTTCATTTGAAGATTGTGCATAAGTAAATGTGTTGAAGAAAAGTAAAAATACGAATGCTATGGTTATAGTATGTACTACAGTTTTCAAGATAAAACCTCCCGTGATTTTATTTTTATTCATTCGCTTCTTTTTTACAAGAACCTCTTTTGGTCAGTGGTGTACGCAAACGTGGGGTTAGAATATTGTCTTGCTAAAGGCGGCAAACGTAATGTAAGGACGAAAGTAGAATTCCCGTCTAAATTAAGCGGCTTAGCAGGAATTTTCGCTCTTTTGGGGAATGAAGGTAAAACAATTGGGTTTAGCATATGATGTTGTGGTGAGTTGAAGAATTATTCAATATAAACAAGAACTATATTGGAGGAGAGTATGATGAAAAAGGTTATTGGGATTTTGACTACGATTTCGCTTGTGTTCGGTTCAAGTACGCCTGCATTTGCTTGTTATGGCGTTCGCGCCATGGGGATGGGCGGAGCGTTTATCGCTGTTGCGGATGACGTAAACACAGTTTACTGGAATCCTGCGGGGTTGTCTAATATCAAGGAAACTGAGATCGGTATACAGCGCGCAACCAATAACCGAGATGACATTAACTATATCGACGTTGTTGAATTCGTTACGCCTCTCAAAAAAGGCATTTCTGGAATTGGTTTTCATTATACTAATAACCGGGATACTTCGTATTTTGGAGATTCTTCGAATGGATTTACAAACTACAAAAGTGATTGGTTTACGCTCTCTTATGGTACCAAGGTCTCTGATAACTTTGCTGTGGGGATCAATGTACGGCAAGTCACGGAACGTGCTTCCAATGGCACAATTAACGGAGTCGACCAGTCGAAAAGCTATAGCGGTAGTAACACCGGTATAGACTTAGGCTTTTTAGGTACTGCAGGCAAGTGGTCCTATGGGATGTTAATTCAAGACGCTAATAAACCGAAAACTCTTTTTGGCAATGGTGAAATGGAACGCAATTATCGTCCGGGTGTTGCGTACCGTCCAGATAAAAAAACGATAATCGCCTTTGATGCATATGATGTTAACCCGAGCGAGGATTCTAAAACAGAGTACTCTATCGGCGTTGAGCACAAGATCAGCAATGAAGTTCGCGCTCGAATTGGCAATTACCATGGTGCAATGACCTATGGCGCCGGAGTTAAGATTGATAAGAATATAGAGTTTAATGTGGCGTATCTGTCAGGTAACCTTGGAGGTACTACACTTATTGGTTTGCAAGCAAAATACTGAACGTTTTCTAAGTGTCAGCCTTAAGTTAGATAATACAGTAACTATGATATGTTGAAATTAAAAAATAAGGCATGCCCTGGCGTGGCAAAAAAGTAGAACCCCTAGCAAATTATTTGAAAATTGACAGAAGTTCTTTGCGTTTTAGGTAATAAAGAAAGTATGGAAGAATTGATTTTTAAACTACATAGGGCTATAATCAAAGCCAAGGTGTGGATATTCATTATACTGAATACATGTACCGTGGCTTTGATTATTAGGGGGAGTAATTATGTCGTTAGTTAAGGTAGAAGTCTTAGAAAAAGTGGGCGTTATTACGCTGAATAATACCCAAAAACTAAACGCCTTAAGTTCTAAACTCGTGGAGGATATTGTTGAGGCGCTTGATAACTTTCAAAAAGAGCAGATACATATCGTCATTTTGCGTGCGCCAGATGATTCTAAGGTATGGTCGGCTGGTCATGATGTTAAAGAATTACCATTAAAACTGAGAGATCCTTTAAGTTATTACGATTCACTTGAAGTGCTTCTGCGAACGGTGGAAGAATACCCTGGTCCAGTTATTGCGATGGTTCACGGCAGTGTTTGGGGCGGCGCTTGCGACTTAATTATGACTTGCGATATGGTGATTGCCGATAAGACAGCTAAGTTCGCCATGACGCCTGCTAAGCTTGGCGTTCCATATAATTCTACAGGTATTTTGCATTTTATGAATCGTTTACCGATCAATATCGCTAAAGAGATGTTTTTTACTGCGGAATTAATGTCTGCAGAACGGGCTTTAAACGTAGGCATTATCAATCATTTAGTGGAAGAAGAGGAACTTCTTCCCTTTACATTAAATATGGCTACGAAAATTAGTACCCGGTCTATTTTATCGATTCAAGTAATTAAAGAACAGTTCCGTGTTTTGTCAAAAGCATATTCTATTACTCCATCCGCTTTTGAACGAGTGCAGGGGATGAGGCGGAAGGTGTATGATAGTCATGATTATGAAGAAGCAATTACTGCATTTTTAGAAAAACGTCCGGCAAAGTTTAAAGGCGAATAAGGCGTATTCATATAGTGGCGAGAGTAGATAGTTGGGAACGTTTTTTTTTTTAGCAGAAGTATAGGTCTGATGTTTCCATAGAAGAACCATGGCTACACTCCTTCAAGTTAGAAGGGGCGTAGCCATTTTCTTTTTTAGATTAATATAAGCCCCGCCGACGGGTAGCTAGGATGGATTGCGCAAGAAATTATACAGTGTTCATTGTTAACTTAAACTTAGTAACCGACTTTGCGAGAAATTGTAACAAATTTGACATATTGAGAAGGTATAATTAGCAAGAAGAAGTTTGCAAAATAGAAACCTGTAAAAAGAGTATAGGGACAAAGTGAAACCGCCATAGTATCTGAAATATAGTACATAGGAGAGATTATGATGCAGTATCGCAGTTGTTTTATCGTTGCCCTATTCTTACTACTGTTGATGCCGTGCCAAGCGGAGATGGCCTCCCCTAGTAGCTCGACTACGGATCAGAAGCTGACGCAAGTGCGCTGGGCTAATCATACGGATGCGACTACAGGGGAAAGCAGTTTGCGGCTTGTTTTCGACGTTACCGGTCCGGTTCAGGCTGCTGGAAGCCTAGAAAGCATGACGGCGTCCCATTTGAAAGTGAATATTAGTGGCGTGGTGCCGGAAAAAGAAGCGGATTCGTTTAAGTTAGATGGAGATATTGCTGATCGGGTCACTATTAATCACGGAACTGGGCAAACGAGTTTGATTGATATTGGGCTGCCGTCCACGATTAATGATAGTGACTATAAAATATTTACGTTGCCGAAGGATAGTGCAACAAACAAGCCATTTCGAGTGGTTGTCGATATTAATAAGCATGCTTCGCAAGCAGTTATCAAGTTTACTCCCGGTCTAAAAGGCAAAGTGGTCGTGATTGATCCTGGACATGGCGGTTCTGATACGGGGGCGATAGGACCTGATAACATTCAAGAGAAAACGGTCACGCTGGCAGTTGCTTTGAAAGCAAAGAGCATGCTGGAGCAAGCGGGAGCGAAAGTAATTTTAACCCGCACCGATGACCGTGACGTTTTTGCTCCTAATGATAGCGCGGTAGAAGAATTAGGAGCGCGAGCGGCTGTTGGCAATAAAAATAAAGCCGATGTATTTGTTGATATCCATGCCAATTCGTTTAGTGATTCAAAGGTTAGCGGGATCGGTACTTATTATTATCCCAAAACAATTTACGATAAAGTGCTGGCTCAGAGTATACAAGACAGTGTTATTCGGGGCGGTGGGCAAAATGACAGAGGAGTTTGTCCGGCTGAATTCTATGTTCTTAACCATACGACCATGCCGGCATTTCTTATTGAGTTAGGATTTATTTCAAATCCAAATGAAGAGAAATTGCTCACTACGTCGCAATTTCAACAACAATTAGCCCAAGGAATTGTTAATGGCTTAGACAACTTTTTCAATCAAGCAGCTGCTAGCAGTAGCAAATGAAGGTTGCGCTTTTGACGTGACTACATAGAAAACTAAAGCTCCTGTCGAATTTTCAATAATTTGGCAGGAGTTCTCTTCTTTTTAAGGAATAACAAAAGCAGCACTTGTGTTATTTCTACGTTTATAAGGAGAGATTACTATGAAAAATAATCGTCTTGGTGGGCTGATCGTTGGACTGTTAGTAATGCTGCTTATCGCTCCTGTTTCCCAGGCCGCGGCAGAACCGGAGGCCAAGCAGCTAATAATGACAGATACGGATAGTAAGAATACGTATTTGAAAATGGGCTTTGTGCTTATGAAGGAAACGATCGGGCCATTGGGACTTGGTATGTCTGCGGATGAGGTAGTATCGCAACTGGGCGCACCGGAAGAAAAATCGGATGCAAAGATTTGGGGCGCTGATCATATGGAGCATCAATTCTGGTATTACCCCGCCAAGGGAATTGAAATTGGGATGGTAAAAAAAGACGGCACACAGGAGGTTGAGAGAATCGTAATAAAAAATGCCTGTGTTTATGAAACCCAGCGGGGCATTAAAATTGGCAGCAGTGCGGCGGAGGTTCAAGCTGCGTATAAAGATGTGATTAATCCCGGGGATAGCCATCCTGGAGAAAAAATAGTCTGCGGTACGGTGTATGGAGGCATTATCTTTGATTTAAAAAATGATGTCGTTTCAGCCATATTTATTGGTGCTGCTGCAGAATAAATAAGAAGGCTTCGCCATAGACGAAGCCTTCTCAATTTTAACCAAGAATAAGCAAGAGGTGTTGAGAAAAGAAGAGGAGGTACTGATTCATGAGAAACATATGGAAAGCACTGCGGCTATGGAGTTTGGCGCTGGTGTTGTTGTCAGGATTTTTTTACACGACTCCGGCGGCAGCCGCTACGTTCTTGTTTGTACCCATCGATGATCGGCCGGTCTGTTTGCAATACACGGTGGAGACATTGCAGGCGGCAGGTCATGAAGTATTGACGCCTCCGGTAGATATTTTATCTACGCGGGGCCGTCCCGGGGATGCGGATAAATTATGGGAATGGGTTTTCGCCCATGGTCGGGAAGCGGATGCCGTGGTATTGTCGGCGGATTCCCTAATTTACGGCGGGTTGGTTCCGTCGAGGACTCATGAAATTCCTGAGGATGTAATTACCCGTCGGGTAGCCAAATTTGCCGAGTTCAAGGCGGAAAATCCCAATGTCCCGATCTATAGCTTTTCTACCATTATGCGGACGCCAAAACAAAGCGCTGGCGGAACCGATGCGTCGTATTATGAAAAATACGGGTATCAGATTTATCGTTTGACGGCTTTGTGGGATATGCAGGAAGTAAACGGTCTTACTAAAGCAGAGCAGCAAGAAGTTCAGCAACTGACGGCTGCCATTCCACAGGCCGACTTGAAAGACTGGATGGAGCGGCGGGGGAAAAACTACCGGGCCAATACCAAGATGCTGGAAATGGCAGGACAGGAACTTTTTCGCTATTTTATGATCGGGCGCGATGATTCTTGGCCTTACTGCCAGTCGCACAAAGAAGCGAGGGATATGGCGCCGTTAACGAGCAAGCTGTCTAAAGCGCGCTTTGCTATCTTTGCCTCCGCTGATGAGGCAGGCATGTTGCTTTTAACCAAGGCAGCCAATGACATTACCTTTCAAATTCCTCGTGTTTACGCCTTCTATAGTCCAGGAACCGGTCCTCTGACAGTGCCCGCTTATCAGGGAAATACGATGGGCGAGTTAGTGGATGCCAATATTCGGGTAGCTGGCGGCTACAAAACTTCGTCGCCGGAGCGGGCCGATCTGATTGTAGCGGTAGGCATGCCGTTCAACGGCGTGACCTTGGAAGCCTCTGTTCCTGAAAATACGGATACGTTACGACCAGAGAACAAGGTCTTTGTTGATGAGGTGGCTGGTTATCTGGATAAGGGAAAACGTCTGGCGTTGGATGATGCCGCGTTTAGCAACGGGGCGGATAATGCGCTGATGGCGGAGGTGACCAAGCGCAAACTGCTGCCGAAACTGGCGGCTTACGCTGGCTGGAATACGGCGGGCAATAGTACCGGTTATGCTATTTCCCAGGGAATATTGTCCGCTTCCACTTCATTCCAAGCTCGGGAGCGGCTGATCTCCGTTCGCTTGCTGGATGACTGGGCGTACCAGGCTAATGTTCGGCAAGCGGTGAAACGGGATGTTGTGCAGCCTGGCGGAGCTAGTTCGGTGGATCTGGGTTCCTTGCGGCCCAAAATCGAAGCCGCCACGACAGCCGGTTTAAAAGCGTTTGCAGCCCAACACTTCCCGGAATATAACATTCAAGGCTTACGGGCTACCCATCCTTGGAACCGGATGTTCGAGGTGGAAATTGACTTTGAAAAGTAGTCGATGAAAGAGTAAGCCTTCCTTGATTGTAAGAGGTCGATCCATATGAATATCTTGAACGATTGTTTCACATGTAGTACAATCAAAGTAGACAAAGACCGCTGTCCTGATCGGAGGACAACGGTCTGACAGGGATAGGGATTAGCGACGGCTAATCAGGATGAAAGCAATGATAGCCACCACCTTGAGAGCCACGCCATCCGCAAAGAAAACGTGAACTTCCATGGTGTCACCTCCCTATTCTGTTTTGAGGAGCCCGCGGTACTGTAATACCGTTGGCTCCTTCGTCATTATAGCACCACGGTATTAGCTTCTCAAATTAGGAGAACGTAAGTTCTGAGGAACCGTATTGTTGCTGAACGTAAAAATGGACTCAAGCTTTGCAACGAGCAAGGCTTGGGTCCATTTAATTTTATATGCAAGTTCTAATGTATAAGTATAAATAGTCCGATGGTATATATGGTGATAAATTGTTTTTATGAAAACAGGAGGATAAAACAATTAAACTATTATTCATATGCAGCAGAAATAAATGGAGAAGCCTAACCGCTGAAAAGATATTTCACGGCGTTAATGGCTATGATGTGAGATCAGCAGGGACAGAAGATAAAGCCCGTGTAAAAGTAACGAACGGTCATATTGGCTGGGCTGATCTGATTTTCACAATGGAAAAGAAACATGTAAGAAGGTTGCAAGAACGTTTTAGGGATAGTCTTGAAGGCAAAAAAATCATTTGTCTCAACATTCCTGATGACTATCAATTTATGGATAGTGAGCTAATTGAAGTATTGATATCGGCTGTATCGTTACATATTGAACTGCCGGAAGAGCTGAATAGAGACTAATATTAGTGAATGATGAAGTCTTATCCAGTATGAAAATGCTTAAATAATGACAGAAAAGGAGAGGGCTATTTGGATTGTCTAAAGAGTTTTCTTTACAAAAATTTTTCTTGGAGTGGCCGTATCGGCAGAAAGAGCTTTATTATACGGTTTTTACTTTCAATACTACTAATAGGGTTGGTTTTGCCTATCTTTCATTATCTTTTGCAAGTGTCATTTTATTTTCGATTAATTATCTTTGTTATTATTTTATTGTTTTTTCTAGCTAGCACTATAAAACGATTGCATGATATTGAAATGCCTTGGTATGGTTCCCTATTTGTTCTTGGCACAGGGCCTCTTAGTATAATTTGTATATTTCTGCTTGGGACTATTGCAGGAGCAGTGGGAAAAAATAAATATGGTTCAGATCCGTTAAGTAACTGGGGTGAGTCTGAAAAGTAGTATCTAGTGGTTTGAACAGTAAAAAAGCGGAGATAAAGTTTTCTGGTGTTAACGTTATTTTGGGGCGTGAAAATGAGCAGCCGCTACTTCAATGAATAAGAGGTGGACTGATGGGATATAATACGATTTCTACAGAAAGATTAGAACTAATACATGAATCTACTTTGCGGCAATTTAGAAGCGGCAGAAGTTTTGATAAAGTATTAGTTAATCTTTATGTAAGGGGCCTAGAAGAAGAGGAAGCTGAAATAGTAGCTAAGAAAGCGTATGCTCAGTACTTAGAAGAAGAACAAAAAAGACAATTCGAGAAAAGTTATGAGAAGCCATTATTAGGTATTCCTTGCTTTTTAAAGTCATTTGTAATAAAGATGATCTCCTTTGTGTTATCAATGGTAGTTGGACATTTTATAAATATTGAGCGATTTATAAAACGAGATGAAAAAAGAGTGCAGTGATAAAAAACACCTTGGAGGCATAAAATGTTAACGATAAATTTGTCCTCAATAAATTCTTTCATTTGCTTTCTTCTTATATGGCTGATTGACAGCTTCCTTAATTATAGACTAGCAAAAAGAATGGGCGAGAAAGAAAAAACGTCTTATTTTATACCGATGTTAAGTTATTATCGCTTTGGGGGACTAACGAGAACAAATGCGATAGTAGTAGTTATAGGCTTGGGCGCGTCAGTAGTTGCTTCATTGTGGTGGAGCTCTATTTTGCCCTTGCAATATATCATTATTGCTTCGTTACTGGCCATAATTGTGAATACAGTAATAATCATTCGCGCAGCCAAGCTTCTCGCTAAACCCCAATGGCATTATTTATGTAGTAGCATCCTTTTTGGGTTAATTGGAATTATTCTACAGCCGCTAATTCTCATCTTTTTGAGCTATAATTATTCATCGTTACTTGTTTTTATCGTTCCCTTAGTGCAGTCTATCGTTGTACAAGCCCCTAAAATCATGCTGCTTATGACCACTAGGAATAGAAGCAAGAAGAAGGTGCTTCTTGCGTTTGCGGAAGAAAAATAAGTTTCAGGGAATGGAGGGATCAATACGTAGTATCTCGAAAACGCTCATTATGATACGCTTCTATCAAAAAAATGTGCTTGGTTTCAGGGTGGGCCGGATGGATATCTCCAGTTAGCTACGTGACAAAAAACAAAACGCTGAGGAGGTATGACATGAACGTGAGAAAAATTCTGGTGTTGGTTATGGCTCTTTGTTTTAGTTTCACCATGGCCGTTTCGGCCAGCGGGGCTCAGGCAACCGATTACTCGAATCCAGCGCACTGGCTGGCGTTACCGGAGACGAGGGACAAGCAAGTGGATGTCTTTTATCTGTATCCCACGGCTTGGCAAAAACAAACGCCTACCGAACCGAACGTTTGTGAGCTTGACAACCCCTCCATGGTGAGAGGTTCAAAGATGGCCTTTGCCAGACAAGCGACTGCTTTTGAACCCACCGCTAATGTGTATGCGCCGTTCTATCGTCAGGCGGACGCGGCGTATTGTCTGTCATTGCCAATGGAAGAGCAAGAAAAGTTTATCGGAGACATACCTAAAGCCGATGCATTTGCGGCGTTTGACTATTACATTAAGCACTACAATAAAGGGCGTCCGTTTATTTTAGCCGGACATTCGCAAGGGTCTAATTTGCTGGTGTTTTTGTTATCGGATTACATGAAGAAACATCCCGACGTATATGCTAGAATGGTGGCGGCCTATGTCATCGGTTATTCCGTTACCGATCGTTATTTGGCCCAGAATCCGCATCTGAAATTTGCGAAGGGCCCGGATGATACGGGCGTAATCGTTTCTTACAACACCGAAGCGCCGGTGGTTAAAGGGAACAATCCGGTTGTCTTGCCTGGCGCGCTGGTGATCAATCCGATTACGTGGACCCGGGAGGAAACCCTAGCAACCGCGGAACAGAACTTAGGGTCCATCGTGCTGAAGCCAACCGGAGAAATTGCCGCTTACAACGTGAAAAACTATGCTGACGCTCGCATCGACAAAAAAAGAGGCGTCTTGATTTGTAGTACAGCCGACGTAGAAAAATTGTCCCCAGGGAATAAAGTGTTTGGCAAGGGTGTATTTCATAGCTTTGACTACCCGTTTTACTACAACAACATCCAGCAAAACGCCGCCAACCGAGTGGAGAAGTATTTGGCGGCCCTGAAAAAAGCTTCCTAATTCCATATAGGGGATAGCACGGACGTAGAAGAAAAAGGAATCTAGGAGAAATCCTAGATTCCTTTTTTATAACTATCCGCTGCCATGCACCGGTTGATAGCACAGTCGCGCCTAAAAACACTATGTGAAATTTTTGGAATGGGCAGGTAAAAGTACTTTGTTATGGAAATGAATAAACGATGAGGGCAGTATGATCGGCCTAGTAATATGATATAATCGTCTCTAAAAGGAACTGAAAGGGCGTTTGCGCAGAAGCGTTAGCGGAGATAAATCGTGTGTGGCGGTTCGTTGGACCACTGCTGAAGGGAGAAGGATGAACGATTGATACCATGCTTGTTATTCAGATGAATCTTTTCATGGTCCTATTACTATCGCTTGTTGCAGTTCATGCTTTTTCTAAGCTCCAGAGAAGAGGTAATGCGGACCACCGGGTGTTTTTGGCGCTGCTAGTACTAACAATGGTTATGCTGGTGTTGGAAATTTTCAGCGTAGTGTTGAATTCGCCTGCCTTTATCGGCTTTATAACCGTACACAAATTGGTTGATATGATTGGATTTACATTGACGCCGCTGGTACCAATTTTTGCACTGCTATTCATTCGTGCCAAAACAGGCAGCTGCAAAAATATAAATAGAAAGATTGTTTTGTGGCTGGGCGTGCCTCTTTTCGTAAATACGATTCTATCAATAGGCAGCTTTCATTTTAACTGGATATTTACGATAACCAATGAAAATGCATATCTGAGGGGACCTCTGTGGTTTGTCTCGCCACTGGCAAGTTATTTTTATTATGCTGCAAACCTACTGCTATTATATAAAGCTCGCGAGAAGCTCCATCGGGAAGAGCTATTCATGCTTAGCTTGCTTATACTCAGCCCCGGGGTGTTGTCTGTCTTTCAATTATATTTCTTTGTGTATTTGACGCTTTGGAATAGCATCGCGATTGCCGTTGTTGTTAACTATATTCTTATTGTACAGAGTCAAATAAAGATTGATCCGCTAACACGCTTGGGTAACCGTGCAGCCTATGATGAACAGCTTGAAATCCTAAGTCGCAAAGAAAATCTTGTTCTAACCGTGGTGAATATTGATCTGGATAACTTTAAAACGATCAATGATGCCTTTGGACATCAGGAAGGCGATAAAGTGCTGAAACTATTCGCTGAGCACATAAAAGAAGTATTCGCTGGAAAGGGAGTTTCTATTCGCTTAGGCGGCGATGAGTTTATCATCTTGGTTAATGAAAACCGAAGGGAAGTCGTAGAGACGTATATAAAAACCCTCAAAGGAAGCATGAAAGCATACAATGAAAATAGCTGCATTCCTTATCAAGTTAAATTTAGCTATGGCATGGCTATCTTCAACAGCTCGTATAAGGATGTGCATGAACTCGTTCGGTATAGTGACAAGCTCATGTATCAAGAAAAGAATAAGCGAACTGCAAAGCACCAATAACTAAGGGGCATGGGTGACATATAAGCTATCATGAATATTCATTTAAGTATGGTATGATAAATACAGCAGCAACATGTTTGTGTCATGTTACTGCTGTATAATGCTTTCTGGTGATAAACATGATAATAAAAATAAATTGTATCTGAGGATACGCTGGAGGAAAAATGGCACGTGGAGGCACTAAAGATAGGATAAAACAAGTAGCTCTTGTTCTTTTTGCGAAAGATGGTTATGAAGCAACAAGCATGGAACAAATTGCAAAGGGAGTAGGAATAAAAAAATCGTCGCTATATGCTTTTATTAAAAGTAAAGAGCTATTGTTTTGGGAACTATATGAAGAGCTTGAAAGCAAGTATTTGAATTATATGCAGGAGCTTTTTGCAAGTTCCGAAACGATGCTGGCGGACGCTCGGTTACTGTTCCTATTTAAGCGATATCTATTGTTCTATCATGCATCTGGTGTACAAGAAGACATGGCGGCCAGAGATTTTTGGATTCGTGTTATGTTTTTTCCACCAACAAGTTTTAAGGAGAAAATTATGGCGCGAGCCCTAGGGTATGAGCAAGAATTAGGGAAAAAATATATTGAGATCATATTAGAAGGCATGACGCAAGGAACGATAAAAAAAGACAACCCGGAAGACCTTTTAATTTCGTTTTACAGTTTGCGTCAAGGGTTATATTCGTTGATGACAGTATTTATGGAGGGCATGAAAAAAGAAGAGAAAGAAGAACGGATAGATAAAGTTTGGCAGAATTTTTGGCAAGGAATTAAAGCCTAATGAAATAAGCGCTAGCGAGGCGCAATTTTAAATAAAGAGTTGATAAGCAAGGAATGTTCTAGTGAATAAAGAGCATTCCTTGACTTTTTTCTTAATACGATATAATATTTTACCTAACGAACGGTCGTTTCAAAAAGGTGGAGAAATTATGAACAACAGAGAAAAACCAAAAGTTTCTACTACGGCAATAGGTACTTGTATTATGCGTGCTACATCCTATTACGAAGACAGCTCTTATTATAAGAGCGATGATTTTATTGCGCCGCAAATGATTCCCGCTGGTATGAAAGTAGCAGTAAAGTATAAGTTCTTGCGTAATATCTTGAAAAAAACAATATTTAAAGTGCCGGGTATCTATGAGTATGTAATCGCTAGAACAAAATTTATTGATGCTGTATTCAATGCTTCCTTGGAGAATATAGAACAAGTTGTGCTTTTGGGCGCAGGGTTTGATTCCAGGGCTATCCGCTTTAAACAGCAACTGGAAAATGTAAAAATATTTGAGTTGGACTCTTTAGCAACACAACAAGCTAAACTGGATAAACTTCAAAAAATGGAAGTGGCTGTTCCGAGCAATGTCAATTATATTGCTATCGATTTTAATCGAGAATCAATGGCGGGAAAATTAGCGCAAGCCAACTTTCAGAAGAACAAAACCTGTCTATTCCTCCTAGAAGGGCTAACGTATTATCTTGAAAAAGAAGCCATAGAAAGCACCATGCAAATGATCAGCGATCATTGTGCGCAAGGAAGCAGGCTTGTATTTGACTATGCAGATGCTGCAATTGCTAAACAAATCATGGATGTTGATGAGGAAGGCATAAAACGATTACAACGCGACCTTGCGAAGGTGGGAGAAACTCCAGATTTTCTTATGGAAGAAACTATACAAGACTACTTGCGTAAATACAATTTTTCAGTAATTGAAGAAGCTTCGTCTGCAGAGTTGGCTAATCGCTATTTTAAACAAAACGATTTTCTTCTAAATGCCCAACGATTTAAACTTGTAAGTGCTGTAAAACGGTAGATGAAACTGAAAACTTGCTCCAAACACCCTCAACCTTTGCGTTGAAGCTGTTTCTATATATATCAAACTTATTGAATAAATTAGCGAAGAATTCCTATGCGATTTACTTCATTCATCAGCCTGTTTTAATGATGATTATCTTGGCCGTGCGTGACTATCAACTGCCAGTAGCTGTGCAGTATGTTTTTGCGTGTGCGTTGGCGCAGCTAACCTGTTTTTTCGTATCGGATTTCTTTCCAAGTTAGCGCCGTTTGGTGGAAGAAGAAAGCGAGCTGCCTTGGCTGATACGAAAAAATGCAGCGGCTAGAGAGCAAGGTAGGTATCTAGGATTTTAGAAAAGTAGGGATTATCAGTAGAAACCGTAAGGCGGTAAGACCATGAAAAAAGCTGCTGTGCCAGAAGCATGAAGCAGCTAAAAGAGAAGAGTGGACGGTACAGAAACGCGGAACGTGAGAAACGTGGTATTATATAGCCGGAAGATAGATGTTGGAATTAGGGAGTGCTTAATTTCGTATGATGGTTGTATATCGCGTTTTCTTGTTTGTAGTACTAGTGGTTTTTCTTATACCTGCATTTTTAGTCAGGCTAGTAAAAGAGAAGAATTTTGGGACAAGGTTTTGTCAAAGCTTAGGCTTTATTCCAGAATCCATTCTAAAAGCATATGCGGATAAAAACAGTTTTTGGGTACATGCCGCCTCGGCAGGAGAACTACGTGCGGCGGTTCCAGTTATAAAAGAATTGAAAAATCAATTCCCGCAAATGCCTGTCTTGATGTCCGTTGTCAGTGTTAATGGATATCTAATGGCAAAACAGCTGTTTCCTGAAGAAAACAATGTCATTTTCATTTTTCCGGATTTGCCATTTAGGCTGCCTGCTTTAATCAAAAAAATTAAACCGCAAATGTTTATTCTGGTAGAATCAGAAATGTGGCCGAACTTCTTGTGGAATGCGTCCCAAGCCGATATTCCTGTGGTGTTGATTAACGGACGGATTAGTGAGAAAAATTGGGGATTATATCGGAAGGTTTTCTCTCTGTTTCCGCATGTGCTAACGGCGATTAATCGGTTTTGCATGCAATCTGCTGCGGATGCCGAGCGACTTATTGGGCTTGGCGCAGACGCATCACGCGTTTTTCTAACAGGTAATACGAAATTTGACCAGAATGATGCTCTTTCAAGAACCAACGAGTGCGATGTTTGGCCGATGAATTTCGGCGAGCCTGTTATTATTGCGGGGAGTACGCATCCAGGTGAAGAAAAATATATACTTGCTGCGTTTGTTGCAGTGCAAAAGCGGTTTCCGCAGGCGCGGCTGGTCCTTGCCCCCAGAGATATCAGAAGAACGAAAGAAGTTACTGACTTGGTCGTCGAATATGGCTTGAAGGCAACAACCCGCACAAGTGACGAAGCCATGGATCCGAATGTTCAGGTACTAATTATGGATACCATAGGAGAGCTAAGCTCCGTGTATCGTATGGGAGATATTGTTTTTGTAGGAGGAAGCCTCGTTCCCAAAGGCGGCCATAATATACTGGAACCGGCAATATACGGCAAGCCGATTATTGTGGGGCCTCATATGTTTAATTTTAAAGACATACATGCATTGTTTACTCAATACGATGCGTGCGTAACGGTGCATGAACCAGAAGAGTTGGCGGCGACGATTATAGATCTGCTGAACAATAAGGATAGAGCAGAAGAACTTGGCCAAAATGCGTTGCATATTATGGAGAAAAATCAGGGAGCAACCGCACTTACGATTCAGCATATAAAAGAAGTCGTGCTAGAAAAAACTACACACTAATCACGATAAGGGCCGAAATACATCACAATGTAGCAGCGATTTTCTCTATAAGCCTGACTGCAGACAGTTTCCCAAGCGTACCCGACGATTTAAGCTTGTACGTGCTATAAAACGGTAGCTGAAACGATAAACTCGCCCTTGCAGCCTCAACCTTCGGGTTGAGGCTTTTTCATACCCTTTTCTTTTACCGCAGCGAAAGCAAGAGTTGTTCATTTTTAAAAAATGGATGTGGTAGAGTGGTAACGTGTCCTAGTACCAGTAGCTAGAAGCAGATCCGATAGCAAAGAGAAAACGATAAAGCGAACAACGGAGGTTTTACAATGAATAGACGGGTAGTCATTACAGGAATGGGAGCGGTGTCTTCCTTCGGGTGCGGTGCAGACCGGCTTTGGCAGTCCATTAAGCAGGGGAAAAGCGGGATTAGTAGAATTGAGAGGGTAGATGTGTCCGACCTGCCTACGCAAGTAGGGGCAGAGGTGCGGGATTTTGATCCCGGCCAGTTCTTAGAAAAGAAAGAACTAAAACGCATGGATCGCTTTGCGCAGTTTGCCCTGGCGGCCACGCAGATGGCGCTGGAGGATGCCCAGATCGATCTGGCTGCGGTCAACAAAGAGCGTATCGGGGCGATGGTTGGAACCGGCATTGGCGGCATTGAGTCCATCGAAGAGCAGCACAGCGTGCTGTTAGAAAAAGGGCCCAGCCGGATTAGTCCCTTTTTGGTGCCGATGATGCTGCCCAATATGGCGGCGGGGCTCATTGCCATCAAATATGGAATTAAGGGCTTCACCGAATGTACGGTTTCCGCCTGTGCGTCTTCGACCAACGCCATTGGCGACGCGTATAAAATCATCCAACGAAATGATGCAGACATGATGATTGCCGGTGGAACGGAAGCCTCCATTACCCGCTTGGCGCTGGCAGGCTTTTGCGCCATGAAAGCCATGACGACCAATCCCGATGCCGCCACCGCGTCCAGACCGTTTGACTTGGAGAGGGACGGATTCGTGCTTGGAGAAGGAGCCGGTATTCTCTTTATCGAAGAACTAGAGCATGCTTTGCAGCGGGGCGCGGCGATTATCGCCGAAATCGTAGGCTATGGCTGCACGAATGACGCCTTCCATATTACCGCTCCGCCGGAAGGGGGCGCGGGCGCCGCCCATTGCATGAAACTGGCGCTGGCGGATGCGCAGATACAGCCGGAGGCCATTGGCTATATTAACGCGCATGGCACCTCCACGCCCTTGGGGGATAAATTTGAAACCAGCGCGATCAAAACCGTATTTCAACAGCATGCCTATGAGCTGGCGGTAAGCTCCACCAAATCCATGACCGGTCATTTGCTGGGAGCCGCCGGAGCCATGGAGGCCATCATCACCGCCTCGGCCTTGAAGGACGGCTTCTTGCCACCCACCATCAACTACAAGACCAGCGATCCGAAATGTGATTTAGACTACGTTCCTAACGAAGGAAAACCGGCGGCGCTGTCCTATGCGTTGTCCAATTCCTTTGGCTTTGGCGGGCATAATGCAACACTGGTACTAAAAGCGTTTTAATAGGAGGAAGAACATGTCATTGCTTATAGATGATAATGAGTATATAAAGACGATTGAGGCTATAAAGCAAGATATTAAAGCAGCGCAGTATAAAGCCGTATTAAGTGTTAATAGTACGCTTGTATTGTTGTATTATCACATCGGTCAGGTTATCAATGAATATAAATCATGGGGAAATAAATTTGTTGACAATTTATCACGGGACATAAAGCTGGAATTTCCAGCGGCGAAAGGCTATTCTGTTCGTAATTTAAAATATATGTCCAAGCTTGCAGCTGTGTTTCCAGATCGTGTAATTGTGCAAGAGGTCCTTGCACAATTACCATGGTATCAAAATATTACTCTTTTAGACAAAATCAAAGATCGGGACATTCATATATGGTATGCGAAAAAAGCCATTGAAAATGCTTGGTCGCGTAATGTTCTAGTACATCAAATCGAGAGTAAACTTTATGAACGGCAGGTGCTTGCTGATAAGGTTTCGAATTTTGATTATCGCCTGCCAGCTCCTCAGGGTGAGCTGGCACAGCAGACAATGAAAGATCCCTATATATTTGACTTTATAACATTTAAGGAAGATATGATTGAAAGAGATATTGAAGAAGCGCTGGTCAAAAATGTTACTCGGCTGCTTTTGGAACTGGGAAAAGGTTTTGCATTTTTGGGCAATCAATACCATCTTAATGTTGGTGGAGACGACTTTTACATAGACCTGCTTTTTTACAATCTGAATCTGCGTTGTTATGTTGTCATTGAATTGAAGACAGGCGCTTTTAAACCGGAATATGCAGGTCAATTAAATTTTTATCTATCGGCAGTGGATGGGATGCTTAAAAAAGAAATGGATAATCCTTCTGTGGGCCTCTTACTATGTAAGAGCAAAAATGATTTGGTCGCCGAATATTCTCTCAAGGATATGAGCAAGCCAATCGGTGTAAGCGAATATAGAGTTACTAGTGATCTTCCAGAGGAATTAAAAGAACAGTTACCATCTATTGAAGATATCCAGAGCCGAATGAAATAAAGTGGTACTAAAAGCGTTTTAAAGTTTGGGGTTGGTCATCGATTATGGTAGATATGAAAGAGATCGTAGCGGCCTGCGTGAATTACATCGAAGACAATATCTATACGAAGATTACCATGGATGATATCGCCGGACAGGCAGGCATCTCCAAATACCATTTGCACCGGATGTTTAAATCCTTAACCGGCGAATCCTTGATGGACTACGTTCATTCACGGAAGCTCTCCGCCAGTATCAATGAACTGATTCATACCAACATGCGCATCATTGATATTGCCCTGGAATACGGCTTCGATTATGAGCAATCCTATATACGGGCCTTTCGGAAGAAGTTTGGCCATACGCCCCTCAAAGTGCGCGTAGAAAATCTATCCTTCATTATTACGGAAAAGCTGAATGTGCATGATATCTTGTCCGTCAACAACTCGATTATCTACAAGCCCTTCTTTGTGTATAAGCCCAAGATGTACCTGATTGGCCAGCAGCATAAGATCGTCAGCAAATCAGGAGACCGCACCGCCAACGCCTACGGCAACGACTTCTATTACCACCACAAACAAAAAATCATCAACGCCGTCAATCCCGCCGTCTACTTCGGTTATACCGACTGGGGCTCCAACGACGAAGGCTATATCTACTATACCCCCTCGCTGGAGGTGCCGGATCTGTCGCACATCCCCGAAGGCATGAACGGCATTACCATCCCGGCTCATAAATACGTAGCCTTTCGCTTTGTCGGCTTCTTTCATCCCAACGACATCAATGGCCGCCAAGTGGGCCGCTTGCTCGTCCACATGTACTCCAAATGGATCTTCCAGTCCGGCTTCCAGTTTGCCGACACCTTTCGCTTTGAGTACATCGATACGTCCCTGTCAAAAGACAACTACTGCGAGCTGGATATCTACCAGCCCATTATGGAACACGACCGGAACGGAGCGGGCGAGTGAGGGCGCGTTTGAACCAAGTATAAAAATGAATATAGAAAAGGAAGTTTCTGCAAAAAGTTTAAGTGGTTGCAGGAACTTCCTTTTTTATGTGAAATAAAATAATTATAGTTTGAGCAAAACGATAAAAAAGAGAGAAAGATGGAGCTGGTGAGGGTATGACAAAAAGGAATGGGTGGTTGTCTTGTATTTATAATGCTTTTCTAAATCTAAAAGAAACGAAATAGAATCTAATCCAGTTAAGCTTAGGAGTGGAATTAACAATGCTTAATGATAAAACTTTTCGAGATTGTTTTGCTCGTGAGATTGAGCAATTGGGTGAGTTTTTAACTTGTAATGGCGTTAATCGAGATATTATAGAGGATATATTAGAATCCGGCTATTTTTTAGATTGCTCTGGAAATAAGCATGAGGTTGTTATTGATGGTTTTTATGGTAATTATCTACCGTATAGTTGTTATCCAAAAGAAGTGTTTTTATCAATGGCAAAAGGAGAATTTGACACCAAAGGATGGGGGGGGAAGGATAACGTTATAATAGTTAAATCTTTAAAGGAAGCATGTGATTACATCAGCTCAAATGACTCATTTAAAAAGGGGATGATGAGTTTTAGAGGGCAGAGTCAAAGATATTATGCGAGTAGATTGTTCCCCAACCCTATCATGGATAGAATTGGGGAACAGAATGGGAAAGAAGAGTTGAACCGTATTGGATTACGCGGACACGTTAAACGGCTGATTCCTCCGAACCTCATACATTAACGGAGACATGCCTCCTAATGCGCTATGCCGTCTGCGTATATTATAGTAATCCATCCAACTCCCAATACTTGTAGCTGCTTGGTTCATTGACGAAAAAGATCGTTTCTTAACGTGCTCTACTTTGAGTAAGCGGAAAAAGGATTCCATAGGCGCATTATCGTAGGGATTACCCTTGCGGCTCATACTACCAATAATTTGGTGTTCTGTGAGCAGTTCCTTATATTCTTTGGACGTATATTGGCTTCCCTGATCTGAGTGGTGGATCAATCCTCGGGTTGGTTTTTCCTTCGCCAGCGCTATTTTAAGCGCCTGGCAGGCTAAGCTAGCCGTAGGACGCGTGCCAATAGACCAACCCACTATTTTTCGTCGAGCCAAGTCCAATACGGCTGCCACATACGACCATTTACCACCCACTTTGATATACGTAATATCGGCTAACCATACCTTGTTAACTTCCGTAACGTCAAAGTTTTGATTCAGTAAATTAGGGAAGGCTTTTGCAGTAGGATCCGATTTGGTTGTTTGCGGTTTATATTTGCTTTTTATCTGTGCTCTAATCCCGTTTTCATGCATAAGCCGCTGAACTTTGCTGCGTCCAATAGAAATGTTTCTTTCTTCCCGGAGCTCTTCATACACTTTTTGAACACCGTAGTTTCCATCATTTTCGCGTTCGATTTGGCGAATCGCCGCCACTAGCACGGCATCTTTGGCATGCGCTTGAGGGCACCCAGCTTTTACCCAAGCATAATAACCGCTTCTTGAAACTTCCACGACGCGGCATATCTCCAGAACAGCATACTTGAAGCGGTTATCATGGATGAACTGATATTTTACCGGCTGTTCTTTGCGAAGTACACCGCTGCCTGCTTTAAAATAGCAATCTCGTTTTCCAATTCGTGAATGCGGCGATTGGCTTTTCTCAGCTCGTCTTCATCTGGTTTTAGGTTTCCTGATCCCGGAAAGGCATGCTCTGGATCTTCATTGTACAGGCGAATCCACTTGTAAACTGTATTTTGATGAATACCTATCTCGTTAGCTAAACTTTCACAACTCCGGCTTCCATTCAGGTATAGCTTTACAATGTCTTTTTTAAACTCTGCATCAAACTGTTTGCTTTTCATTGGACACCTCCTGGCTTTATTTTACTAGCCATTCTTCTTGTCCGCAAAAAGCAATACGGTTCAAGTTAATACTACCTGGACTTTGGCGGGGAAATAGTGATGTATTAAGAACTATCGATCCAGGTCACTCTTTATTTGATTCAATCTTCGCCAATGATTTAATATTTAAAGGTATAAATGTGTCAAAAATGCATAAAGAAAACTTTGAAAAATATGGGATTCATACAAACTCTGATTTAGAAGATTTCAATGATGAGGAGAGTAATGAATATTATAAGCGGTGGAAAGATATAATTGTGTCACCTTATTATAAGCAAACGCTAACAGCTCTTGAGCAACACTATGGATTGCAAACTCTCGGGTTAGATGTTACGTTCGATTTGGGGGTAGCATTTTTCTTTGCAACCAATCAATTTGTCAAAAAAAGTAATGGGAAAGCTACTTTTGTACCTAAAGATGATTTTAAAGAATCTGTAGTATATTGTTTCAGATTTTCTAGTCCGGCAGTTTATAAGACTAATTGGTTAATTGATAAAATAGATATTTTTTCACATATTCCTCCTATCAGGCCACTTAGGCAAACTTGTGCATTGCCATTTTTCCATTTCACTGAGATAAATGCTGCAGCTGCAAACATATCCATTAAAATTGCATTAGATAAAAATTTTGATATGACTGGAATACCAGAAGCAAGGAATTTGTTTCCAGATAGTGATGAGGATTTATTTTATAAGGAATTGTTAAGGATGAAAAAAAAATCACCTGAATTTTTTGCGGACATTGTGGAATATGAATTTTAATATGTGACATTAGAGATGTTCTTTTGGGGGGGTGGGAAAGCTTACAAGAAGTGAAAAGGGAGTGCAATGAGTAACATCAATCATCTTAGGACGTGAATGTAAAGTATTATAGTTGGTTCTTCCGTTGTTAGAAGAAAGAGAACCGTCCCGCATTTCTTAGGATTATAGAAAAAGAAGACAAAAAATGTCCCCGTTGCTTCCCAAATGGTTATATATACGGAATGAAAAAAATATAGTAAAATTTAAAATATGTTCAAGTTATAGTGGTTATCGTATGTGCAATTTGAGACTATGATCGATATTATTCTCGATGCGGTACGAAAATCATTAAGAAAGATAGTAAAATTGAATGAATTTTATTAAGTTATTTTTTGCGGTGGGGTGGCCCGTTTGACTTCAAAAACAATAATTGGTATTGATCTTTTTTCTGGTGCAGGGGGAATGTCTCTTGGTGCTGAGTCTGCCGGCATAACAGTGACGCACTCAGTTGAAGTAGATAAATATGCAGTAGAAACATATAAAGCAAATCATCCAAATACAAATGTAATTAATAGAGATATACGTGAAATTGCTGAAATATCTATAAATAATTCTGGCAATGAGATAGTTCTTTTTGGAGGAGCTCCTTGCCAAGGCTTTTCAACATCTAATCGGCGTACCAATAATCGTTCAAATGAAACTAATTGGTTGTATAAAGAATTTGTCAGAATATTAAAACTTTTAACTCCGCAGTGGGTTGTGTTTGAAAATGTTACAGGAATGCTTGAACTGGAGTCTGGGGCTTTTTTTAATGAAGTGCTCGCTGATTTTAATGCTACTGGTTACACATGCTCATATGCGATTCTAAAAGCGTCTGATTTTGGAGTGCCGCAGAAGAGGAGTCGGCTGTTTATTGTAGGATCGAGGGTTGGGAAAAAGGTTAATCTTGAGCCTGCAAGAATTGCACCAGTGACTACGGTGCGTGATGCGCTTTCAGATTTGCCTCAACTTTGCAATGGCTCTAATATTGATATTCTACCATATGCACAAGAAAGTGATAATAGCTATGCCGAGCTTATGCGGCAGGGGTTAACCGAGTGTTCCGGACATTTAGTATCTCGAAATGCTGATTATATTTTGAAAAGATATGAATATATTAAACAAGGGGAAAATTGGACTTCGATTCCACCGGAACTTATGGGAAATTATGCTGATGTATCACGTTGCCATACAGGAGTTTATCATAGGTTGCGCGAGGATGACGTCTCTGTTGTAATAGGAAACTATCGGAAAAATATGTTGATTCATCCAAGATATAATCGGGGACTATCTGTGCGCGAAGCAGCTCGATTGCAATCTTTCCCCGATAGCTACGTATTTAAAGGCAGTATAGGTTATCAACAGCAACAAGTTGGAAATGCAGTTCCACCTTTATTGGCAAAGCATGTATTCCAAACTATCGTAAATGAGGTTTGAGGTGTGACAATGAGTGTTTTTTCTCCCAAAGATAAACTTAAATATGCTTTGGAACAGCGCTGGAGCGGGGAAGGGGAGCAGGAATTTCCTGATATACAGCAAGGCCTAATTGAAAAATACGATTATATAGAAAAATTCCTAAATGAGAAGCACCATCCTAATGTGACATTAGGTGCGGCTATTGCAGGAGACGGTTTATTGACAGACCATGGAGTTGAACATGTCCAAATGGTTATGAAAAAAGCCGCTGATGTTCTTGGTTCAAAAATTGATGAGCTAAAAGGTTATGAAATTTTTCTATTGCTTTTAGCTATTCATTTTCATGATGTTGGTAATATTTATGGTCGCGAAGATCATGAGCAAAAAATTGGAAGAGTGATCGACGAATTGGACAAAAATCTTCCTCTTGATTACGTCGAACAAAGATATGTTATTGATATCGCTACAGCGCATGGGGGATATTCCGAAAAAATCACAAAAGACAAAGATACTCTTCGAAAATTAGAGATGAATGGACATTGTAATGGTATGTCGATAAGACCTGCGTTGCTTGCCGCGATATTGCGATTTGCTGATGAATTAGCTGATGATATAAGTCGTTGTAGTAATGTCATGGTACCAAAAGAAAATGAAGTCTTTCATGCATATTCTGAATCGCTTGAACCAATCTTCATTGATGGAGAAACTATTTCATTTCGTTATCGCATACCGTATGAGTACACTCAAAAACGACTTGGCAAGAAAGATGATGAAGTTTTTCTTTATGATGAAATAAAAACAAGGCTTGCAAAATGTATGCGAGAATTGGAGTATTGTCGAAAATATGCAGGGGATTATATTGGGATAACAACCATTAATGTGAAGATTTGTATTATGGAAAAGGACAGTACTCGAAAATGTGCTCGAGAACAGTCGTTTCGCCTAAGATTACTTGGTTATCCTGAGCCAGGCTGTACACAGTTTGAAAATTTTCTTGAAGGCAATCAAAAAGAAGATTTTTCTAATGGGACGGAGTTGAAAAATGCAATGGCTGGAGGCGTCAGCTCGTGAGAAGAAATCCATTTGAAATCATAAGCCCTGAAGACTTAACCGCCGAGCAAGCTGATCAATTTTTTGTGGAAATGTATTCAGATTACCCTGAAATCACACGTGAAGGAAATGTCCTCATAACAGGTGCGCGTGGGTGCGGGAAAAGTATGCTTATTCGTTGTTCTTTACCGGATGTCCTTATGATTAGGGAGGGAAAGCGTTTCAGCGAGCTTCCTTTTGTAGCATTATGTGTACCAATAAAGAAAACAAGCTTAAACTTACAAGAATTGCGCAAACTTGATGATAAGCATGCTCCATACATGCTCAATGAACATTTTATGTCCGTTCATGTTGTTATGCATATGCTTCATAATCTTTCGATTATCCCTTTTGATGAAGAAATTTATGAGCGCGAGCGAAACGCATATGAAGAATTTTATCAAAATTGCTATTTGGTATATTTGCGTGCTGCCGGATACAGAGGTGAAATTGATGTGGATTTTACCTCTGCAAAAAAATTCTTCAACTCCTTGCATGAACATATGTTTCTTATGGCGTGTGAGTTTATCCCGTATTTAATAAGTTTATTTGATACTAAGAGTGTCGATTATTCGTATTCCTTGCCGTTATTGTCGTTCACTCGATTTATTGTTCCAGTGTTTAAAAAACTCAGTGCATTACCTGGATTTCCTCAAGATAAGCCGCTGTTTATTTTTATAGATGATGCTGACAATTTGAGTAAAATTCAGACCGAAATTTTAAATTCTTGGCTTGCCTGTAGAACGCAACCTACTATTAGTCTGAAAGTGTCATCACAAATTGGGTTATACAAAACTTTTCTGACGAGTGCAGGTATACTGGTTGAATCGCCACATGATTACCAAGATATAAATATTTCGTATCTGTATACAACAAAAACAGCAGATTTTCACAAAAAAGCTACTGACATATTGCGTAAAAGGCTTAAACTATCTGGCATTGAAATAGAGCCGGAAGAATTCTTTCCATCAGATAAAAATCAAGAGCAAAAAATTAAAGAAGAGGAAGAGAAAATTCGTCGTGCTTATTCTGAGTCGGGTAGAGGTTACAGGGAGGGAGATGATGTTAGGCGTTATGCAACTCCGAATTTTATTCGCGATCTTGGTGGGACTCGAAAATCACGCATGACATACAAGTACGCAGGTTTAGACAATGTAATTCATCTTTCATCTGGTATTATTCGCTATTTACTAGATGCTGTTGCTAAAATGTATGATAAGGCAACCAATAGTAAAGCAGGGAGTATTAAATTTGTCAGTCCTTCTATTCAGGATGAAGTGATGAGAGCTAAGGCTGATTTTTACCTCTTCAATGAACTAAGAAAGAGTGAACAGATAAATGATGATGATTTACCCATTGCAACAACTGATTCTCCAAACTACAGTACGGATAAACTTGGAAACTTGATCAACGCGATGGGCAAGACTTTTCATGAAATACTTATCTCTGATAGATCAGAAAGAAAAGTATTTTCAATAGCTCTCTCCAATCAACCCGATTCCGAGTTGAAAAGTATCTTTAATTTAGGAGTAAGACTTGGCTTTTTGCATGAATCACTTATTGGTAATAAGGATGGAAATGGGCGAACTACATTGTATGTACTTAATCGGTGCTTCGCACCAATATTTACACTTGATCCGACTGGCTTTCAAGGATATTTATTTATGACCAATGAAGATTTAAAACGAGCTATTTACAATGGGAAGCAGTTGAGAGAAATAGTTGTAGGTAAAAGCGATAAGGACAACGGGATTATGCAATTGACATTCGCTGATTTTTGGGAGGCTTGATCAATGGAAGGCATAAATAAACTGAAGAAAATGCAAATTAATGAAGTTCTTCCAATGAGTTATTCGTTTATTTGCTTTGCAAGTTTTGAAAAGAGAAGTGTCTCTATTCCATTGACTTTAGATACTAGTAGGATTGCTGAAACTATTATATTAAGAAATATTGGCGGGAATTCAGGTGTTGATAATCAAGAAAATGTAAATACTATATGTGAGCATATGCCAAATTGCAAGGTAAAAGAAGTAAACATAACTGAACCACTCAGTATTGCTGATGGTATGGCGGAAATTGTAAAAACGTTAATCGATAGATGTACAGAGGCCATTGTCGTTGATATTTCTACATTTACCCATGAAGCTTTGTTAATACTTCTGCGCTTTCTTTATGATAACAAAGATGAATTTAAATCCATTTTATGCTTATATAATGGTGCGTTGATGTATTCTGGTGGTGATTCACCCGATAAGATATGGTTGAGCAAAGGATGTTGTGATGTTAGAAATGTTATAGGTTACCCAGGACGCCTTAAGCCATCAGCGAAAAATCATTTAATTGTATTAGCTGGTTATGAAACAGAAAGAGCTACACGCCTAATTGAAATTATTGAACCTGATTTACTGTCTCTTGGAGACTGCAATGAGCCAACTGATGCTAGTCACGAAGACGCGATGAGGTATTTTAAAGGTAGGTTTGATGAATGGAAGAATAGTTTTCAAGGACTTATTAGTGAGTCATTTACATTCTCGTGTCAGAATGTAGAAAAAACAGTTAAGGTGCTATGCGATGTTATTGCTGAAAAACCTAATGAGAACAATATTATAGTACCTCTTAATACTAAAATTTCTACTGTTGCAACAGCAATCGTTGCACTGAGAAATCCTAAAATACAAGTGTGTTATGCTGTTCCTGAAATGTATAATACACAAAAATATTCTGAACCAAGCGATAATATTACGATTATCGACTTGAGTAAGATAAGGGAATGTGCTAAGTAATTGTGGATAGAAAAATATCAATTAGGAGGGCTGGAAATGCGAGTTATTTCTCCGTCATTTGAGTTGCTTGGAATAATTAACCCTCAAGAAATTATTCAAAGTATAGAAAATTATGGACGTGTGTGCTACAAGAGTGAGAGCGGCGTCAGTGCCGAGTCTGCTGAGCCATTTATAAGAAAAATAATTAAGAGTGGACACGAATCTGTTATTGAACATGAAAAAGTCACCGCTAGAATTATTTGTGATCGTGGTGTTACACATGAGATTGTACGTCATAGGATTGCAAGCTACAGCCAAGAAAGTACTAGATACTGTAATTATTCACAAGATAAGTTTGGTAAAGAGCTTACTTTCATAAGACCGTGCTATTGGGAAGAAGGCTCGGCACCGTATTCGATGTGGGTGAATCAAATGAAGGCAGCCGAAGATACGTATATTGCCTTAATTGAAAGTGGGGCGAAACCTGAGCAGGCGCGTAGTGTTTTGCCGAATAGTCTCAAGACAGAAATTATCGTGACCATGAATTTGAGAGAATGGCGTCATTTTTTTAAGCTCCGAACTGCCCCTAAAGCTCATCCTCAAATGAGAGAGGTTAGCATTCCTTTGTTTAAAAGGATGCGAGCTATTTTGCCAGCGATATTCGACGATATTCAGATTGAAGAATAACGAGCTGCGTTTCGGGTCCTTTTATAGTTGTGCAGAGAACGCTGAGCCATCAAGAATTTTTTGTAAACTTATAAGCAAGAAAACTCCTGTTCAATTAATCTAATTGAACAGGAGTTTTCTTGCTTATGATTATGAATAAACCTTAGTGTCTAAAAGTAATGTGTGCAAAAAATGAATGCCACTATTTATCATTCATTTTTTGCGTAGTTGCTCGACCTGCTAAATAATCAAGAGATACTTTGAAATAATCGGCTAACGCTGTAGCGACATCAAGAGGTGGCAGACGGTCGCCAAGCTCCCAACGGCTGACTGTTTGCTTAGAGACGTTAAATTCTTTACCTAACTGTTCGGCAGTTAGGTTGTGAGACTGTCTTAATTGTCGTAAGCGTTGGCAAAACAGTTCTTGTGAAAACATAAATAGTACCTCTTGACTGTCACCTTTTAGGTGACTTATAATAAAGAAGTTGAGTCACCTAAAAGGTGACAAAAAATAATGTAGACTATCTAAAAAGGAGCTGATATCCAACCGTTTAGTCAAAAGCAAAACCCAAGGTACACCCGGAAAGCAGCAATCGCGGCCAAGCAAGTTGCTGCTCTAGTTTAGTGCGCCCTAATGACACCGTACCAATTTTTATTATACTGTATCTACCCGAAAACGCAAACCAGTCTGTTGTGCTGCTGCCAGAAGCTCATTGGGGCAAAGGGGGGGATTTGAAAACGCCAGTGTTGGCGTGCTGCTTGGTAAAAAGAGGCCGAGCGGCGAGGTTTCTATTCCACTTCAAGCAGACAGGGGAGGCGTAATCAATGGGGATACCCAATCTGGAAGAAACGGTGGAGCAAAATTTGCCATTGGGAAAAAGAACTCCGGCGCAGCGGGCCGGGATGACGGAGGTCGAATGGCGAGAGGCCATTCGCTTTGACGGCACCGACTGGGGCTGGATCATTATGAGCATCGGCATGGCCATCGGGGCCGGTATCGTATTTTTGCCGGTGCAGGTAGGGCTGATGGGGTTATGGGTCTTTTTACTGTCCTCGGTCATCGGCTACCCGGCGATGTATTTATTCCAGCGTTTATTTATCAACACCCTGGCGGCTTCGCCGGAGTGCAAAGACTATCCCAGTGTTATTTCCGGGTACTTAGGAAAGAACTGGGGGATTTTCCTCGGGGCCTTGTACTTTATCATGCTGGTGATTTGGGTGTTTGTGTATTCTACGGCCATTACCAATGACAGCGCGTCATTCTTGCAGTCCTTTGGCGTCACCGATTCGCTGTTGTCGAAAAATCCGTTCTATGGTTTGGTGCTGATCTGTTGTTTGGTTGCCATGGCGTCTCGCGGGGAGAAAGTGCTATTTAAAATCTCCACCGGCATGGTGCTGACCAAGCTATTGGTTGTAGCGATTTTAGGGATTTCCATGATTAGTCACTGGGATCTAAACAATGTCGGAGCCGTGCCGGCTTTGGGCAGCTTGACCACGGATACCATCGTCATGCTGCCGTTTACCTTAACGTCTATTTTATTTATTCAAAGCCTAAGTCCTATGGTTATTTCCTATCGTTCCCATGAAAAGTCCATTGAAGTAGCGCGCTATAAAGCCATGCGCGCCATGAACATTGCCTTTGGTATTTTGTTTGTGACCGTCTTCTTTTACGCCGTGTCCTTTACCTTATCTATGGGGCATGAGCAAGCCGTCTATGCGTCCGAAGCCAATATCTCCGCGCTCGCCATGGCGGCGCAGGGCCAAGGACAGCAGACCGTAAAAATCTTCAGCTTGATTCTCAACATCTTTGCCGTCATGACCGCCTACTTCGGCGTCTACCTCGGCTTTCGCGAAGCTTGCCAGGGTATTGCCATGAACCTTCTGGCGCGGGTGATGCCGGAAAACCGCATCAATAAAACCATGGTGAAAAACGGCATTATCGCCTTCACCATCTTGGTTTCTTGGGGCGCGATTGTGCTCAATGCGCCGGTGCTGAGCTTTACCTCCATCTGCAGCCCCATCTTTGGCTTAGTTGGCTGTTTGATTCCGGCGTACTTAGTCTACCAGGTACCGTTCTTGCAGCACTATAAAGGCTGGGCGCTGCGTATCATTATCTTTACCGGCGTCTTGCTGTGCGTATCGCCATTCCTGGCGTTTTCGTGAAGTATAGTTAGGGATTGAGAAGCAGAGAAAAGGAGAGGAGCATGGATGATGACGGAACAAGGGAAGGTAGAAGAAAAACCAAGGTGGGCGGATCTACTGAAAGCGGTGCAGCAGGAAGTACGTCCGGCCATCGGCTGTACGGAACCGGTAGCCGTGGCCCTGGGGGCGGCTATCGCCGCCCGGGAGCTGGGCAAACCGGTGGAACGCATTGAGGTCCAGGTATCCGCCAATATGATGAAAAACGGCATGGGCGTTATGGTGCCGGGAACGGGCATGGCGGGACTCGCCATTGCCGCTGCTGCCGGAGCCGTCAGCGGCGACCCGGAGGGCAAGCTGGAAGTGTTAAAGCGCCAGAACAAAGCTGATGTAAAACGAGCCAAACAGATGGTGGCGAAACACAAGGTGCATCTTGCCATTGCCGAAGTGCCCCATGTGCTTTATGCAGACGTGAAAGTCTTCAGCGGCAGCAAGTGGGCGCGCGTGTGCATTGCCGACGATCATACCCAAGTAGTGCGTGTGGAGCGCGAGGACGAAGTGCTTTATGAAAAGCGCAGCGAGGAAAGTACTGCAGAAAGTGCCTTCTCACTAGAAGGCGTTATCGCCAGCGATGTCTATGAATTTGCCACCACGGCGCCGCTGGATTCGCTTCGCTTTATCTTGGAGTCCGCTAGGCTGAACGATGCCTTGGCCGACGAAGGACTAAAAGGAGGCTATGGCCTTCATATCGGTGCGACCTTGCAGCGTCAAAGCGAGGAAGGCTTGCTGGCCGATAGCTTAATGAATCGCGTTCTGCTACGAACCACCGCCGCCTCGGACGCTCGTATGGGCGGCGCGTCGTTGCCCGCCATGACCAACTCCGGCTCCGGCAACCAAGGCATTACTGCCACCGTACCGGTGAGCGTGGTGGCGCAGTATGTCCAGGCGGACGAAGAAAAACTAATTCGCGCGCTCATGCTGTCTCATACGATGGCGATCTATATCCACAGCAAGCTGCCCAAGCTGTCCGCCTTGTGCGCCGTCTCTACCGCGGCCATGGGTGCGGCATCCGGCATGGCGTGGCTGCTGCGCAAGGATTTTGGCACGGTAAGCATGGCGATTTCCAGCATGGTAGGGGATATGGTGGGCATGATCTGTGACGGCGCGTCCAACAGCTGCGCCATGAAAGTATCCACCGCCGTATCCTCCGCCTGCAAGGCGGTACTCATGGCGCTGGAGGGAACTCGCGTTACCGGCTGTGAAGGCATTGTGGCTGAAGACGTGGACGCCTCCATTGCCAACGTCGGAGAACTGGCCTGTAAAGGCATGGTTCAGACCGACGACCAGATCCTAAAGATTATGCTCCATAAAGTAGGCTAAAGAAGAAGGTGCAAAAAATGAAAGAAGTGATCTATACGGACGGTGCGCCCAAGGCCATCGGTCCGTACTCGCAAGCCATAAAGGCCAATGGATTTCTCTTTGTCTCCGGCCAACTGCCGATGGACCCGAAGAGCGGCAAATTTCCAGCAGGCGGCATTGAGGCGCAAACGCGCCAGTCTTTGGAGAACCTAAAAGCCATCTTAGAAGAAGCCAATATCTCCTTCGAGGACGTGGTGAAGACGACGGTCTTGATGCAGGACCTGGAAAACTTTACTGCCATGAATGCAGTGTATGCTGAATACTTTACCAAGAACCATCCAGCCAGAGTCTGCGTGGAAGTGGCTAAGCTGCCGCAAAACGCACTCGTGGAGATAGAAGCCATTGCCGTGTGTTACGGCTAACCAAGGCCCCTCTAACATACTATAGATAAGCGACAGGCTGTGTGAAATGAAACCTTCACACGGCCTGTCGCGCTTTTGAAACGTATTGGTAAGCACCGTTTGCTGGTTCGAAAACAAATGATTTTTGGAAATAAGTGTAAAGAAGGATTGTTCCGCAACAGCTAGAAATTACCTAATTAAGAATTTAGAAAAGCAGAATAGAAAGGAGCCAAGAACATGAAGGATGGTAAACGCAATCTGAAAACTTGGCTCTTTTTTGGTATCAGCAGTTTGCTTTTTATCGCGGTAGTCTTTTTGATTTATCATTTGTTTTTTTCCCCTATTAAACTGGGCTTTTCCGCTGGCCTTTCCGGTTTAAAATCAGAACTGGGGATAAGCGGCAGAAACGGTGCGCAGTTGGCGGTGGAAGAAATCAATCGAAATGGCGGCATTCGGGGCAGGAAGATTGAACTAGTCGTAGCGGATGATAAAAATGACGCTAACATTGCGTGTACGGTGGACCAGCGCTTGGCGGAACAAGGGGTAACTATTATTATTGGTCATATGGTAAGTAGTGTGGCCATGGATACGGTAAAAAATGCGAATGAAAAGAACCTATTGTTAATTAGCCCGACGATTGCTACGGACGAGCTAACACAAATAGATGACAACTTTGTCCGCGTGATTGCTTCGAACAAGGTCCAAGGCTATAGTTTGGCGAAAGCGGTTTTACAAGAAACGGCGGTGCGGTCCATCGCCATTGTATATGATGAAAACAATGCTTCTTTTGCTAAGATCATCAAGGAAAGTTTTGAAGCGCAGCTTCAGGGGAGCGGCGGAAAGGTAGTCGCTACTGAAGCGTTCAAGAATCGTAACGATTTTAAACGCATTGTTTCGGCGCTGCGTGAAAGCGAAGCGGAAGGCGTTCTCTTGATTGCATCAGCGATTGATGCGGGCCTGTTCTGCCAGCAAAGTCGAAAGCAAAATTTCAAGCTGCCCGTGTTCGCTCCTATGTGGACGATGACCAATGATTTTATTCAAGCTGGCGGCGCTGACGTTGAAGGGGCTTATTTAATTAGTCAGGTTGACCTAGAGAGCGAAGCGGCCCTGTATATTGCGTTTCAAAAAGCCTATCGAGAGCGATATGGGGAGATTCCCTCTTTTGCTTCCATTTTGAGTTATGATGCCGTAATGGTTGTCGCTGCGGCTATTCAGGAAGCGGGGACTATTTCGACGGAGCCAGTGAAAGACGCCATCTTGCGTATGGGCGAATTTTCCGGGTTGCAGGAATCTATAAAAATGGATAGCTTTGGCGACGTGAAGAACAGCTACTATCTTTATCGCGTACAAAATGGCACATTTAAAAAGGTGGGACGACTGTGAGATTAAAAACGTATTTAATCATCAGCCAGCTTCTTGCCGTAACCTTGTCTGTCTTTTTGCTGGGCGCTATGAATTTTTACTACATGTATCAAAATGTGCAGCAAGACTTGCAGTATAAAAATGATATGCTGGCTCATGCGACCTCGCGAGAAGTTGCTGAGCTGTTACGTGCGCCATTACGATTGATGGAGCAAATTAGAGCTGTGTATCAGAATGAAAGTTTGGGAAGTCAAAGCGCCGCCGATGAGGTAGTAAATCATTTAATCCAACAGGAAAAATTTTTTGATCGAATCGAATTTATTGATGAAAAAGGGTATGTTGTGAGAACCATTCCTCGCAATGAAGATATGGCGGACATGGATCGTTCTCGGTACGAGTTTTATAAGAAGATAAGTAATGGAACCTCCGTATATTGGTCTAATTCCTTTATCTCAACCGAAACCGGGCAGCCGACCGTTATTGTAGCTATGCCCGTATCAGGAGGAAGCATAGCAGGGTATCTTAATTTGCAGCGAGTCAGTAATATAACGGATGTCTTTTTCGAAATGTATGGAAGGAATGTGTTTGTCGCCATTACGGATGAAAGAGGCGTAACGATTGCTCATACGGATCGAGAGAAAGTTTGGCAGCGAGAATGGTCCGGCGACTATTTCGTTCTGCACAAAGACCAAAAGAATGATAAAGAAAAGCAAGTAGCTATTTCCGGGGTAGAGTATCTTGTTAGCGCCGAAGAGGTTAATGAGTCGGGCTGGCATGTAGTGGTTTACCAGGCGGTAGATGTTGCCTTTGCTACGCTGCACCGAATTCAATGGTTCTTTATTATTTCGGCGTCTCTCGTTTTAGTAGGCGGTCTGGCTCTTTCTTGGCGCAAACTAGGCTCAACGTTGCAAGCGTTTAGCCGTTTGAATCAACGGTTTGTAGCCATTGCGGGAGGCAACCTGGAAATTAAGGCGGAGCATGAAGGGTTTAGTGAGCTAAATGAGATGGTGGATCATTTTAATCATATGGTGCACAATGTACGGGAGCGGGACCGTAGGCTCTATGAATTGGCGCATAAGGACAGCCTGACCGGGCTGGGAAATCGCAGCTTGTTTTTGCAGTGGATGCAGCAAGCGGTGCGGGAGAACAAGCCTTTTGGAGTCGTGTTTTTAGACTTGGATGATTTTAAACTGGTCAACGATTCTTATGGGCATTGGCAAGGGGATTTACTATTAATCAAAGTCGCGGAAAAATTAAGGGCCATTGCGGGTGAAAATGCGGTTTTGGCCCGACTTGGCGGCGATGAGTTTGTTTTTATTGTTCAAAATTGGGAAGACGCCCCAGGAATGGATTGGATTCAAAGGCTAAGCGAAACAATGTCTGAGCCTGTGAAGGTGAACAGCTATGTCTTTTCGACAGAGGCGAGTATTGGAATTTCTGTATTCCCGAAAGATAGCGGCGACGCGGACGAGCTTCTTCGTTTTGCGGATATGGCCATGTATCAAGCCAAAAATCACGGGAAAAATGGATTTTGTTTTTATGCGGAGAAAATGAATGAAGAGATCAAACGAAAAAATGAAATTATTGAGTCGCTTAGGGATGAAGAGATTTTTGACGAATTGTTTTTGCAATACCAACCCATATTTTTTGCGGATGGGAAAAAGGTTCGAGGCGTGGAAGCCTTGGTACGCTGGAACAACGTGAAACTCGGGTTGGTTTCGCCAGCGGAGTTTATTCCTATGGCGGAAGAAACCGGACGCATTAATGAAATCGGCAAATGGGTTATGAACGAAGCGTGCAAAACGCTGGCTCTAATCAATCATGGGAATAGCGAGCCGTATGTTATGGCGATTAATGTATCCGCCATTCAGTTAAAAGAGTCTGCTTTTCTTACGGAAGTCTATGAGATTGTCAAAGAAACCCGAATTGAGGCTAAATGGCTTGAGCTAGAAATTACAGAGACGGCGTTCATGGGGAGATGGGAAGAAACGATAGCGATATTGCAACAGTTGAAGAACTTTGGCATTAGTATTGCATTGGATGATTTTGGGACTGGCTATTCGTCCTTGTCTTATTTGCATGGGTTACCCATTGATACTTTGAAAATTGATCGTTCCTTGATAATGGATATTCTGGAAAATAAAAAAGCCCAGGCCATGCTAAACGGAATTATTGATTTAGCGCGGGGAATCGGGTTGAAAGCGGTCGCTGAAGGGATTGAAACCGTTGAGCAGGCGGAAATGATCCAACAAACCGGGTGCAATTATTGCCAAGGATATCTCTTTAAAAAGCCTTTGCCTACAACAGACTTGCTGGCCTTTCTTACTCGACGCGAAGAGGACGGATCGCGCTGAAAGCAAGGGGAGAGCAACGGGATAGGAAATGAAGCTGTTTGGGAATGGGACGCAGTTTTTGCAGGGGAACTGGGATTGAAGCATTGGTGAAGAAAGCCAGGGGCGAGGGAAGAATAGCCATAACGTATCGCAAAGGGAGCGGGCGTTATGGCTGTTTTCTTAAAAACTTGCGGAATAATACTGAAGAAAATCATAAAAAACAACTGTATTATTCCGATGAATGATATAATAGAATGAGATTCAGTAAGAGAGGTGACTTCCGTGGAGTATAAGACAGTGAAAGAGATGGCCGAAGACTGGGACCTATCGGAGCGGCGTGTACGTCTCTTATGCCAAAATGGGGAAATTGACGGTGTTGTTCAAAACGGAAGAGCCTATTTAATTCCTGAAACTGCCGTCAAGCCAGTGGATAAGCGATATAGAAAAAATAAGAATATCTCGCCCTTGTATCGAGCTATCTTCGCGAAAATTGATGAACTCAAGCATAAACTAAATCTGCGTCGGCCGCTGACCCAAGGCGAGCTGAAGCGCTTACAAGAAGAGTTTATGATTGAATTTACGTATGATTCCAATGCGATTGAAGGCAATACGCTAACATTGCAGGAAACGGCTATGGTTTTGGAAGGCATCACCATTGATACGAAGCCGTTAAAAGATCATTTAGAGGTAGTGGGGCACAAGGAAGCCTTTGGATATGTAAAACGGATCGTTGCGGAAAAAACAAGCTTTTCTGAGCGTGTAATACAAGAAATACACTCCCTCGTTCTTATGGATCGCCCCGAAGATCGGGGGCGGTATCGTCGAATCCCTGTACGCATTATGGGGGCGTCTCATGAACCGCCGCAGCCGTACCTGGTGCCAATTCAGATGGAACAATTGTTAGACGAAGTAAAAAAAGAGCAGCTTCATCCGATCGAAGTTGCAGCTCTATTTCATTTGAAATTTGAGGGGATTCATCCTTTTATTGATGGGAATGGACGAACCGGGCGCTTGATTTTGAACTTTATGTTGATGCAGAACGGTTATCCTCCGATCAATGTGAAATTTGCCGACCGGCGCAAGTACTATGAAGGGTTTGAGACGTATTATAAAAATGGGGATTCGGCGCCTATGGTAAAAATGATTGCTCAGTATATTGAAGAGCAATTGAATTTGTATTTGCGAATTCTTGTTTAAAACAAGGTTATAAAGAATGGACTTTGTGAGTTAGAGTATTTTTGTTAGGAAGATAGAGAGTTGAAAATAATGGCGGTACAAGATTTTCTTTACACGAAAAAGTAAGAGGTTGAGATGAACCTTTGTTTCATCTCAACCTCTTTTTAACTATCGAACCATTTGAAGCAAGGTTGCTCGAAATCCATTTGTTCATTCCATCATAGCAGCCTAAATGGGTTTTTGTTTCACTTTGTGGATATTGAGAATGAAAAGAGGCTAGAATGCTGGGAACCCATTTAATAGAGATACTGGATAATGTGCCAATGCGCACTAAACCGGTCTCAATGCCTTTAATAGAAAGGGCTTCTTCGCGAAGATGTTCTTCGTGGTGCAAAATCATTTTAATATGAGATAAAATACGCTCGCCGTTATGAGTAAGTTGCATGCCGGAGCGTTCTCGTTTAAATAATGAAATCCCCAACTCTTTTTCGAGAGAAGAAATAGCCTAACTAACGCTTGATTGCGTCAAATTTAGTTTTTCAGAAGCTTTGCGGAGGCTGCCAACTTCGGCGACAGTATGGAAAATTTGATATTTCGAGATAATCAAGGCAATTCCTCTGTTGAATTGTATACATCCTACAACATACTTTAGTCCATGGAAACTGAATTAGCAAGCGGTTTATGTTAAAAAAGTGTACAAGAAACCGACACTTTTGTTAATTCACCGAAAAAATGTTCACCATTCAAAAAATATGAAGTGTAATATAAAATATTTGAACTATTGGTCTGCAACAGGGAATGCTAGAATGAATTTAAATTACTTGAAATATTATACAACGGAATTTTTCCGGTTGCTCCGTTGGGGCTTCAGGAGCCATGAGGTCAGCAGCAGGGAGGTTTGTCTGCATGGCATCGGAAGCTGAATTCATAACCGCGAGGAATCATTAGGCTAGGAATCATCTTATTCAATGAGAAGGAGGGGGTTGTTAACGTGGAAAATCTAGGAAATATCATTAATCTCTTAAATGGCTATGTCTGGTCACCAGCCATGTTGGTCTTTGTTGTTGTATCCGGCGTATATTTTTCCATCCGGCTCCGCTTTACCCAAGTCCGTAATTTACGGGATATGGTGAGAAATCTGGTAAGTAACCAAAGTTCGGAAAGCGGCATCTCCACCTTCAGTTCCTTTTGGACAACCATGGCGGCTCGGGTCGGTGTCGGTAATATTGCCGGTGTGGCGGTAGCTGTTTATATGGGAGGACCGGGAACCATCTTCTGGATGTGGGTTACCTCGATTTTGCTAGCGGCCATATCTTTTGCCGAATGTTCCCTGGGCCAGCTGTATAAATTGCGGGTTGACGGCGAGTACCGTGGCGGCGCCTACTATTGTGCTGAAATCGGTTTGGGTTGGGGATGGTTTAGCAAGCTGTTTGCGACGGTTACTGTTGTTGGAATGCTGTTCGGCATGCCAGGCATTCAGGCCAACATGATCGGCGAAGGCTTAAATCACAGCCTGGGAATTCCTCCGTTGCTGACCGGCGTAGTTGGAGCGATATTATTAGGTATCATTATCCTTGGAGGTATCAAACGGATTAGCTCATTTGCTGCGATTCTTGTTCCTATCAAAGTAGGAATCTTTTTACTGCTGACGGCCATTGTGCTGATTGCAAATTATGATCGGATTCCTACTATGTTTAGCTGGATTTTTTCATCGGCATTTAATCAGGGATCTGTATTTGGCGGTATGATGGGCAGCGCCATTTCTATGGGGATTCGGCGCTCTACGTTCGCGTCCGGCGCTGGCATGGGTGAAGAAACTCCGGCTGCAGCTGCGGCTGAAACTGCGCATCCGGCCGGGCAGGGTTTAGCGAATTCATTTGGTATTTATATGGATATTATAATCTGTACCTGTTCCGGCCTCATGATTCTGGTGACCGACTGCTTTAATACGGCTTCCGGTTATATTGGTTCGGGTTCTCCCCAAATGGCGGCTTTGGCTGCATCCGGTAAAAATGGCATTGTTTTTCCCCAAGAGGCTGTTGGTACGCTGATGCCTGGTCTTGGCGAATTTGTTATGGGGGTAGTGGTCATATTATTTGCCTTTACTACAATCCTTAGCTATTATTATCAGGCGGAAACCGGCATGGCCTATCTCTTAGGCAAGGCCAGCGAGAGCAAACGTAAAAATGTTTACCTGGTTATGAAAATTATGGTGCTCTTAGTTTATATTTACTTTTCCACAACCACTTCGAGCGTTGCTTGGGGGGCCGCTGACCTGGCCTGTGGGCTGATGGTATGGCTGAATGTGTTAATGTTGTGGTTTTTGTTTCCAAAGGTCGTTGCGATACTGAATGACTATGAAGAACAACGCAATGCCGATCAGGTTCCTTTTTTCGATCCGGATAAAGTCGGTATTTCGAATGTCGATCTTTGGAAAGAGATTAACAAGGACAAAATTGCTGCGACAAAAGCGAGTGATAAAATCGCTGTTGCTAGAAAATGAATCTTCTAGGCGAATCAATAAAGTTTTTTGCTGAGCATTATTATGGATGAGCAGCTTTTAATGGCTAGAGCCAAAGCGGGTAGGCGTTGGCCTTCTCAGCACGCTGGCTTAGCCACGGAAGTGTAGGGGCTGCTTCAATTAAAGAAGGGGCTGTGTTGAAACTTAGTTTCAACACAGCCCCTTCTTTTTGAATTTAGGTGAGAAAAGCGAAAGTAATAATTAAAAATTCGCCGGAGTGACAGCAAAAATCACTTCGACCGTAGAATCAGTTTCATTTTTCCACATATGACGGATACTGGGAGGGATTTTTACACTGTCTCCCTTTTCTAGTGTTTCTGTAGTTTCATCTAGATAAAGCGTAACCGTTCCTGCTAACACGTAAGCCACTTCTTCTCCCGCGTGAGATAGCGAAACCTCCGAGGATTGAGAGTGAGGAGGGATAGACATTAGAACCATCTCAATGGCTCCGGTTAAGTCTGGCGAAAGCAGGGTATACTCCCAATTGCTGTGAGGGAAGATGATTTTCTTTCGGTTATTGGCACGAGTGATTAATTTGTTAACATTTGTAGGTTCGACAAACAAGCTGAAGAGAGGGATATCTAAAGAAACTGCAATCATGCGCAGTGTGTTCAGAGAGGGATTGGCAAGACCTCTCTCAATTTGGCTTAACAATGAAGGGGAAACGTTTACTGATAAAGCTAGTTGGCGGAGGCTAAGGCCTTTGTTATTTCTAGCGGTTGCAATTTTTTGGCCGAGTTCAATACTATCGTCATTAATTGGCATCGTAAAAACATTCTCCTTACAAATTTTAATACTGGATGTATTCTAGAAAAATGCAAAGTTCAATGAGTGGAAAGATAAACCTAGTTTTGTTTAATGTAATTTAATGTTATCAGAATCTGTGTTTTTTAACAACTGCTTGTGATGATTTTCCTTGTGTGTCAATATGCAGTAATTTATGGATAAAAACGAGATTGTTTGTAAAAATAATTCTATTGCAAATGGAAAAGACTTGGTGTATATTAAACGTAATTAAACAGTTAAACTGTATTTAACGAATTGAACATTTATTAAACAAATAACGATGGTAAATAAAGATACTGTGATTATGATATCCAAAGAATGAAAATAAATTAGTGGAGGGGTATATGGAAAACAGGCATGTTTTAGAGACAAAAATAGAAACTTGGAAAAAAGAGCACCCTGCCTTGGCTGATTTGCAGAATATGCGCGAAATCGTTTGGTTAAATCCGCTTTATGGGCAAGAAAAGCAAGAACAAGTTGCTTCAATTTCAGAAAAAGATATTCAGGATGCGGAAGAGCGACTTGTGCGATTTGCAGCTTTCATTGAAAAAGCATTTCCGGAAACAAAGAAGGATGAAGGCATCATTGAATCACCGCTTGCGTATATCCCTGCGATGCAAGAGCAAATGAGCCTGTTGTGCGGTGAGAGTATTCCAGGGAAAGTCTATGTTAAGCTCGATAGTCACTTGCCTATTTCCGGTTCGATAAAAGCTAGAGGCGGTGTGTATGAAGTCCTCTATTTAGCAGAGTCTATTGCCATGGAGCACGGAGGCTTATTGTGGACAGACGACTACGCTGTACTTAAAAGTAGTAAATTTCAACAGTTGTTCTCGCAATACACTATTGTGGTTGGTTCGACAGGAAATTTAGGACTGAGCATCGGCATTATGGGCGCGGCATTAGGGTTTCGCGTGATCGTTCATATGTCTGTGGACGCAAAAAAATGGAAGAAAGATATGCTTCGGAGTAAAGGAGTATCCGTCGTTGAGCATGCTGCTGACTACTCGGAGGCAGTTGAAGCTGGGCGAAGAGACGCGGAAAAAGATCGTAAGAGTTATTTTATTGACGACGAAAATTCACGTCATCTTTTTTTAGGATATGCTGTGGCGGCAAAAAGACTGCAAAAGCAATTAGAGCGAGAAGGGGTAGTTGTTGATGAAGAGCATCCTCTTTTTGTGTATTTGCCCTGTGGTGTTGGCGGCGGCCCTGGTGGTGTTACCTTTGGTATGAAATCAATTTATAAAAAAAATGTTCATAGCTTTTTTGTAGAACCCACGCATTCACCTGCGATGCTGCTCGGCTTGATGACTGGTTTGCATGAAAAAATTTCTGTGCAAGATTTGGGTATTGATAATCGTACTGCTGCAGATGGACTAGCTGTGGGGAGACCTTCCGGTTTGGTAGGACGGCTGTTGGAAAGAGATATTTCCGGCGTGGTCACTGTGCAGGATGAAAACTTGTATTTGCTCTTGAAGCTATTAGCCAATTCAGAAGGGACGTTCTTGGAACCATCTGCATTGGCCGGGTTTATGGGCCCGATGCAATTGGTAGCAACAAAAGAAGGCCAGCGCTACTTGGAAGAAAGGGAGCTGGTAAAGAAAATGGATCGCGCTACTCATATAGTATGGGCAACAGGGGGAAGCATGGTGCCTAAAGATGAAATGGACAAATTTTATCAGCATGGCCTTGAAATTATGCCAAGTAAGACGGTTTGAGAACGAGCATTCCTTAGTGAAGTGGAAATGAAGTAAATTTAGAAAGAAGGTCTGAGCATGAAAAAGGTAATTTTTACGAAAGAAGCGCCGGGTGCGATTGGCCCCTATTCGCAAGCGATTGAAGCAAACGGGTTTGTATTTGTATCCGGGCAGACCCCGCTAAGTCCAAGTACTGGTGAAATTGTGAGCGACGATGTGAAAGAGCAAACAAAGCAATCGCTAGACAATGTAAAAACGATCTTGCAAGCTCGAGGCCTTGATGTTGACCATATTGTGAAAACAACTATTTTCTTAAAGGATATGAATGATTTCAAGGTTGTAAATGAAGTATATGCTAATGCGTTCAGCGGCAGCTATCCGGCGCGCTCTTGCGTAGAAGTGGCACGGCTGCCCAAAGATGTGCGCGTCGAGATAGAAGCGATTGCTGTAGTTAAGTGATTGATGTGAAAAAGCGTTTCATAAGGAGGGGATTAACATGCTTGATATTCTAATCAAACAAGTGAAAGTGCTTGATGGTACTGGTAACCCAGGATTTATTGCAGATGTAGGAGTCGTAAAAGGGAAAATTCAAGAGGTTGGATTTATTACAATAAAAGCGAAGCTTGTTATTGATGGAAATGGGCTCTGCGTCTCTCCGGGGTTCATCGATCCACATGCACATGATGAGGGATGTCCATTTTTTGATGAAGCTGTACTAAACAAATTGTCGCAAGGGGTAACTACTGATATTTCTGGGAATTGCGGGCAAAGCTTAGCGCCTGTGTCGGAGCGGTATTGGAAAGAAAATCAAAGTGTGCACGCTTTGATTAATCCTCCAGAGTGCATGCACGAGTTTACATCCTTCGGTAAGTTTCTGGATGTGGTTGATAAGAAAAAAATCGGAGTGAATATGGGATTTCTTGTTGGTCATGCGGCATTGCGAATTGCGGTTATGGGCTTGGAAAATCGTGAGCCAAGTCTGGCCGAACTGGAGCAGATGAAAGTATACCTAAGAGAATCTCTTGAACAGGGGGCGCTAGGATTATCTGCTGGATTGCTTTATCCGCCCGGGAGCATTGCTAAGCAAGATGAATTTGTCGAGTTATGTAAGGTGATCAAAGAGAAAAATGCGATATTTACAATTCATATTCGTGACGAAGGCGACTATGTGATTGAATCAGTACAAGAAGCGATTGAAATCGCAAAACGGTCAGGTGCTTTTGTTAATATTTCGCATCATAAAGCAATCGGTAAAAAGAATTGGGGTAAAGTAAACACCACGCTCAAAATGATTGAAGAAGCGAATCAAGACGGGCTTAATGTAGGGTTTGATCAGTACCCATACAATGCAAACTGTACATACTTAAATACGATTCTGCCGCCCAGCTATCTCGTGAGGGAGCGAGAGCAGTTAGTACTGAACTTGAGAGAACCTCAATTCCGAGGACGCGTAAAAGAAGATATTCTTGCCTGCCGGGAGAGGTGGGACAATTTTGTAGTGAACGTAGGGTTTGCAGGGATGCTGATAATCAAAGCCGATAAAACGCCCGATGCGGTAGGCAAGACCGTTAGCGAGTACGCAAATGCGCTCAAAAAAGATCCATTTGATACAGCGTTAGATTTATTGGTAGACAATCATTTGGATGTTATTGCGGTATATTTTAGCATGTCTGATGATGATGTAGAGACGGTGATGAAGAATCCCTATGGCATGGTTGGCACTGATGGCATCTATATGAAAAATAGAGAAAAGACGCATCCGCGGGTAGCTGCCTCGTTTCCGAGAGTGTTAGGCCGTTATGTAAGAGAAAAGAAGGTATTGCAGCTAGAAGAGGCCATTCGTAAGATGACGTCCTTGCCAGCGCAAAGATTGCATTTGAAAAATAAAGGGCTGATAAAAGAAGAGTTTGATGCCGATTTAGTCGTATTTGATGCCAATACGATTATGGATAATGCCGACTTTATTGTCGATTCTTATGCACCCAATACAGGTATACGTTATGTTATTGTTGCTGGCGAAGTGGCGCTTAAAGATAATTTATATACCCATGCAGCTTCAGGAAAAGTAATTCGGCGAAAAGAATTTTAAAGGGGTGAAATTTATGGTTTGGAAGAAACGATATAATGTGCTGAGCGTAATTTTTGTCGCGTATTTGCTGTGCTACATGGATCGCATGGTAATGTCTACAGCCATTCCGTTTATAGCTAAAGAATTTGCATTATCTCCTTTAGAAATGGGAGCGGTGATGAGTGCGTTCTTCTTTAGCTATGCTTTATCACAAATACCTGGAGGTATTTTGGCGGATAAGTTTGGCGCACGGCTGGTCGTGGCTGGCGGTTTAGTTTGGTGGAGTATTTTTACGGCGATAACAGGAATGGCGTCTTCTTTAAAGACTATGATTGTATTTCGCGTTTTGTTTGGAATTGGGGAAGGAATTTTTCCGCCTGGCGCATTTAAAACAATCGCCTCTTGGTTTCCACATCGAGAAGTAGGAAGAGCAAGCGCAATTATGCTTACGACAAATTGCTTAGGCCCAGCGTTAGCTCCTATTTTTGTGGCCTATCTTGTTGTTGAATGGGGTTGGCGGATGGTTTTTTATAGCCTTCTGATTCCGGGTCTCATTGTGGCAGCGCTCGTATGGTGGCATTGTAAGAGTCCTCGTGCAAGTCAAGGAATTTCGGCGGAAGAGTTGGCTGAAATAGAAGGGGATCGTGTTGAAAAAGCGTTGCCGGAAAAGAAGATAGGCTTTGGACAATTAGTAAGAATGCCTTTAGTTTGGAAATGCTTTTTCACTTTGTTTTTCTTCAATATTGCATTATGGGGATTAATGTCGTGGTTGCCGACGTATTTAATGCAAGCCAGGGGTTTCAGTATTATGAAGATGGGAATTGCCTCATCGCTTCCATATGTATCCGGGACGATTGGGATTTTGATAAGCGGCTATCTTTCCGACCGCTGGTTTAAAGATAAACGCCACTGGCTAGTTGTTTTTGGGGCGAGTATCGGCGCTGTATTTATTTATCTCAATGCAATGGCCGTATCGGCAGAAACGGCGGTGCTTTATCAGATTATAGGTTTCTTCTTTTTGTGGATTGCGATGGCATCAATTTTTACCATTCCCATTGCAACGCTGCCTTCTGAAGTGGCCGGGTCGGCTATGGGCCTTGTTAATACAGCTGGGCAAGCGGCAGGTTTCCTGTCTCCCTTAGCAGTTGGTTACATTTTGACGGTTACTGGAAATGACTACTATTATGCATTTATGATGTTTGTTGTATGCTTAGGTTTAAGCTCTGTTGCAGCATTAACAATTGGTTCAACTAAAAATAATGCAGTACCCAGTGACTCCTGAATAATAAGTGTGCTAGCACTATTTCAAAAAAAATGATGAAAATTTTACTGTGAAAAAAGCTACAACCCTTGAATTAAAGGGGTTGTAGCTTTTTTTATTTAAAATCCAGCATGGGGAGGACATGGATAGTAGGAGAAAAGATGGCTTGTTCAGTTTGTCGGACGGAGTAGGAGCGATAGTTATGACTAGTTTTGTTTTACGGTAGTGTAAATGAGAATGGGAAAAGTGAGAGAAATCGGAATCGGCAACAGGCGTGTGCGAAGTTCAAAGCACTTGGAGTAATGGTAGAAATGAATACAGTATAATCTAAAAAAACTAAAGGGATAGTCCAAGAGTGGAAGAAAAAGGATAAGGCGCAGGCGTGAATTTAGAGTGAGACTTTAAAGGAGTGAATCGTTGTGAAGCAATTTTCAATCCGAAAAGCAGGATGGCTAAGTGCAATTTTTTTATTCCTCTTTTTGACCATTTCTTGTGTAAGTGAAGCTGCAGAATTTGAGAGACATGATGTTAAATTCAAGAGTCAAGGTTTACAGTGCGCAGGATGGTATTATGTTCCTAAAGATGTAAGTGCAAGAGAAAAGCATCCTGCTATTGTTATGGCGCACGGCTTTACTGCTGTTAAAGAGATGGGGCTTGGCAAATTTGCTGAAGAATTTGCAAAAGCTGGCTTTGCGGTTCTCGTGTTTGATTATCGCTATTTAGGCGCTAGTGAAGGAGAACCGCGAGGCCAGGTTTTTTATTTTGAACAGCAGCAAGACTATCGGAATGCTATTACCTGGATATCGTTGCAAAAAGAAGTGGACCCGGAGCGCATTGGTATTTGGGGGACTTCGGATAGCGGAGGCTATGTATTGCATTTGGGAGCGTTTGATAAGCGCGTAAAAGCGGTTGTAGCTCAAATTCCAACCATTAATGCCCGCTATCAATCCTTGAACACAGAGGCGCAAGCGCGTAGGGCGGCATTTTATGCGCGGAACCGAGTAGAAGAGTATAAAAAAGGAATTGTGAATTACTATCCTGTCGTTGCGCCTGTCGGACAGCCTGCCTGTTTTACTCAGAAAGACGCATATGACTATTTTACTAAAGAAGCCAAGGAGGCTCCAAATTGGAAAAATCAGATTACCATGGAGTCGCTTGATATTTATAAGGAATTTGCTCCCGCGACATTTATACATTTAGTAGCGCCTACGCCCTTGCTGATGATCGTTGCAAGTAAAGATATAGTGACTTCTTCAGAAAATGAAATGAAGGCGTTCGAGCGTGCAGGAGAACCCAAGAAGCTAGTTGCGTTTGAAGGAGGGCATTTTGATCCTTTTGAAGGAGTTGCTTTTTCTGAAGCATCAACAGCAGCTGTTGCGTGGTTTAAACAATACCTTAATCCATAAAAAAATTTCTTAGCCTGAGGTAAGAGGGATTTCTCTTAGAAAACGAAGGAGGTAAATTAATGAAAAAAGTAGCGGTGACTCTGTTTTTGTTTTTACTCATCCTAACGTATCAAGCACAAAACGCAAATGCTTGCACTACATTTACCATTAATGATCAAAAGGGGAATATAGTCTTTGGGCGTAATTTCGACTTTAAAAACGGCTACGGGCATGTGAGTGTAAATAAAAAAAATCTTAAAAAAACAGCATTGATTTCAGCGCCGGAAAAACCTCTTATCTGGGTCTCTCAGTATGGCAGCGTTACGTTTAATCAGGCAGGCAAAGAACTGCCGTATGGCGGCATGAATGAAGAAGGATTAGTTGTTGAAGAAATGCTTCTGCCAAGTACTAAGTCGGATTATCCCTCGCCCGACGAAAGGTTTGGTTTAACTCCCTTGCAATGGATTCAGTATCAATTAGATACCGCAGAAACGGTGAAAGATGTTATTCAGAGTGATGCGAATGTCCGCGTTGCTTACGCTAGTCAACGTAAAAAAAGTACGCTTCATTTTTTAGTTAGTGACCGTTATGGAAAAACTGCTGTAATAGAGTACATTGAGGGGAAAATGAAAACCTACCAGGGCAATCAATTAAATTACCCGGTTTTAGCTAATAATACGTATGACGATTCGCTGGCTAACGCCAATAGGTATTCCGCTTTCGGGGGCAAGGAAGAACTTCCAAGCCATGGTGAAGAGCCGTTGGAGAGGTTCGCTATTGCCGCAGCTATGGTTCATAACTATAGCCTTAACGATAACCGTATTGACTATGCATTTAGCGTATTAGACAGTGTAGCTCAGAGCGAACAAACTGGGTGGCCGACGCAGTGGAGCATCGTATATGACATCAATGCCTTACAGATCTATTACAAGACGGCAAATAACAGTAAAATAAGAAAAGTAGCATTAAGCGAATTTGATTTCAACGGTAATTCGCCAAGCTTGTTTGTTGATATTGATAATGACGTAGCTGGACGTAGCGACTTTGAGGAATATAGTACACAAGCTAATAGAGATTTAATTGAAAAAGCAAGCTTAATACCACGAGAAGGCCAAGAAAAAGTTGCAACGTATCCGGAATCTATAGAACCGTTATACTAGTAAGCGTGTGTCATTGAGAAAAGAAAAAAGAGCTACAATCCTTGGATTTTGAAGGATTGTAGCTCTTGCTTTGTTTACTTAAAAATATTCGCCGCCTTCTTTGCAATCGTAGACTCCCATAACAGGTACGGGCTGTGTGCAGGATTGTAGATTACCACCTGCTACATCGCACAATTGATCTTCGGATAGCTCGCCATCCAAAGTGCATAATTCTTTTAAGGTAAAGTCAAATCCCAGTGTTAGTATTTGCTTGTGGAACTCTTCCGTATTGTTGCACGCGGTCATTTTTTTAGCAAACTCGGTATCTGTTTTCATTTGATGGATAAAGGCTTTGGCTGATTCAATACTCATGGTTTTCCTCCCATCTTCTCGATAAACAAATTCGATTCATCTTTTATAGTTGCCAGCGTCCCCTTGTATGGTTGGAAGGTAGCATAAGAAAATTATAGCATAGTTCTATTGGGAATTTATAGTAAATTATATGGGATTATATGGCGAGAGTTGCTGGGAGTGCTCAACCTTTCTAACTTTCAGCTATTGGTGTTGAAAGAGTATTTGTATTTTGTTTCGTTTGCGTATATACTTTTTTTAAGTACTTCTTTAAGGGGGCTGGATACGATGAGTGTGGAATCTGCTGAATTATTTATAAAGCGTATGAAATCTGACAAGGAATTTGCCACAAAAATCAATGCGTTTAAAAGTATGGAAGAAGCGAAGCAGTATATTGCCAGTCAGGGATTCCAATTTAGTATGGAGGATCTCGGAAAATGCCGTCAAGAGCTCTCCGATGATGAGTTGGATAAAGTTGCCGCAGGGGAGCCAAGCGGACTTCCTCACTGTGAAGTAGGCGCTGTGTATGATCCTTATCTAGACTGCCCAGATGACATCATTATGTGTTTATAGACCAAGAAGCAACCAATGAAACATATATATCATATTTTGGCCCGGCTGTTCATAGAACGGCCGGGCTTATGTATTTTGAAGGGTATTTTAAAGAAGCAGGGTTTCATTTCGGATGAGGGGAAGCGGCTGCAGGCGGTAGCCCTGCTAGCGTGCTAAAACGTTGATGGAATTGGCTCTTATACAGTTCGCACAATTGCGGGTCTACAGCCAATAAGTCACCGGTTGCTACTGCTGACGTTGCGCGGCAACCGCCGCCGCAGCGATTGAATTCCGTGCAGGCGATGCAATGGCTGTTGTGTGCCAATACCTCGCTTTTCTTAATATCGATGATCTTGCGCAAAGCGGAGTCAGACCATATTCCGGAGAGGGATTCGCGCAATAGATTTGGCATTTTTTCGTAAATTACCGTATCTGTATAGGTCGCACAAGGAAGAACCGTACCGTCGGGAAGCAGGGAGCAACATATCCGGCAAGACATACAGTCATAGCTTTCTGGAGTGTAGTGAACAGGGGCCTTTTCATCTTCGGCGCTTCGGTACCCAAGGAGCTGCAGTGCAAAAGGTCTGCCGTCTTTTAACCAGCGGGCGGCGATTGGTGCGCAGGCTGACAGCTTTTCTTCTGAGCTTAGGCTCGTAGTGGCTGTGCGCCAGTTGCCGATTTTTTGCGGCGCCGCCACCCGCCAAAAGCGAATGCCAAGCTTTTTAAGGAGTGTGTAGGTAGCGTCTAACGTGTGGATATTGGTTCGGTCGATACTGGTGGCGACAATGACGGGGAAACCTTGCTTGTTCAAGCGTCGGATGGCTTCGATGGTAGCCGCTTCCGTATTCACGATCCCGCGCATAGCGTCATGGGCGCCGCAGCCGTCAAAACTAATCTGTATAGCGGGGAAGAGGCCCAACTTTTTTATTTCTAGCAGTATGTCGTCCGTAATCAAGGTGCCGTTGGAGTAAATCCGCAGCACATTGATCTGTTTTGCGGCCAGCGCTGCTAGAATATCCAGCAAATCTTTGCGCATAAAGGGTTCGCCGCCAGTTAACTCTACTAAATGGACATTGGCTGCAGCTAATTGCTCGATGATTCCCAGCATGTCCGGCAAAGGGAGTTCTCCATAACGCCCGTCGGGAGATTGCATATAACAATGTCGGCATTTCAGGTTGCAACGGCCGGTGATAGACCAATGAACAGAGCGTATATACGGATTATCTGCTTGAACGAATCGTTGGTATGGCTTTATGCCGTTTCCCTGTTCGCACTCTTCGGCCAGTCCGGCGTTGATCAGTTTGCTTAGACGAATGTTCTGCTGAAGAACTCCGTCTATATTATCAAAGTCAGTCAGGCCGTCGCAAGCTTTGGCCGTTTCAAACCATTCGGCCGACAATTTGCGGCAAGCGCCGTTCGTCCAGTTTATAAGCGTCCAAGGTTCATCGGTCCAGCCTCGGAGCAGCCAATCCTTTGTTAGTCTAGCGTAACGCATGCTATAGGGCCTCCCTTGTAATCTTGTTGCGTGTATTGATTTGATGTAAATCTTTTATTTCTTTTCTGTTGTGATCGGAAAAATCCTGCAAGGCGAGTAAAATACTAAGTGCCGCTGCTTATAATCATAGCATGAAATTGCAGGCTGCTTCTAAGACGGTGACACGTTTAGCGGAATAGCCGCCTGAAGGACAGAATCATATACTGCAGTAAGAAGTCTGCCAATAACTTTTTCATAACGTGTGCAGGATTCTTACTGCTTTTTGCAGAAAACGGCGGATTATGCATTGAATTCGCTTCATTGCAAGCCGCAAGGTTCCAAGTGACGGCGGTAGAAACAATAGTAGCCAAGAAAGCATGTCTTAGCGCCTAGATAAGATTGGTGCGTTAGATAGGGCGGATGTCAATTATGGGGGGATTTGGAAGCGTGCAAAAGGAAAAAACTAAAAAACTATTTCGGAGGGAAGCGTTAGAAAATCTGCGCTCGCCGGAACAATTGGATACATTGTTTGCGCCAACGACGCCGGTAGCTTGGGTCACTTTGCTTGTCATATTGCTTTTAGTGGCCTCTGTGTTAATTTGGTCAATTTTTGGGGTGATCACTACCAAGGTTAGTGGTACAGGTCTTATTGTGGATGCCAACGGCTCCGCTAACATTTACTCCACAACTAGCGGACGATTGAAGGAATTACGGGTAAAAGTCGGTGAGCGAGTGAGCCGAGGGCAAGTTGTAGCGATTGTAGAGCAATTAGAAATGGAGGCGCAGCTTGCCAAACTCAATCGGGACCTGGCTATGGCGATATCTAGTGACGATCGGGCAACTAAAGAGGCCAACCTGCATGAACTCCAGGAAAAATTGCAGCGCAACAGCCAAGTGGTCAGCCCTGTGGACGGAATTGTTTCCGATCAGATTGCTAATGGGATGGGAGACATTTTGATGCCGGGTACGCCGCTGCTGAACGTACGTATTGATGAGGAGCGCAAGGGTGAAATGCTGGTGCTGTTGTACGTTCCGGTCTTGGAGGGGAAGAAGATACAGCAAGGGATGATGGTGCAAATTGCACCGGGTTCGGTTGATGCGTCGGAATATGGTACCTTGGTCGGGCAGGTGCGCAGTGTATCGAATTATCCGGTTATGGCTGACAGTATAACAAACTGGACTGGAAACAAGGAGCTGACTGCTTGGATACTAAAGCAAACAGGCGGGGTGGCGATGGAGGTTAAGGTTGAGCTGCTCAAGGACAATGAAACAAAGACGGGGTATTTGTGGTCGTCTGTTCGGGGCGCGCAAGAGCAAATTACACCAGGAACAGCTTGTACAGGCAATGTCATCGTAAAACGACAAGCTCCGATTACGAAGGCTTTTTTAAAACTAAATCGGAGTGATTGGAAATGATAAAAAAACGGTATGTCAAAACTCCGACGGTTTTGCAAATGGAGGCAGTGGAATGCGGGGCGGCGTCTTTGGCGATCATTCTCGCTTATTATGGACTGTATCTTCCGTTGGAACAACTAAGGATAGAGTGCGGTGTTTCCCGTGACGGTAGTAAAGCCAGCAATATGATGAAAGCGGCTCGGAAGCTAGGATTGGAGGGGGCCGGTTTTCGAGATAGTGCAGCTGGACTGCGTGAACGGGAGCTGCCTTTGATTATTCATTGGAATTTTAACCATTTTCTCGTATTAGAAGGTTTTAAAGGCGGAAAAGTGTACTTAAATGATCCTGGATCCGGACATCGAACGGTGACTTGGGAGGTATTTGCCAAGTCTTTTACTGGGATTGCATTGAGGTTACAACCCGGACCGGAGTTTAAACAAGGAGGTTCACCGCCTAATTCTCTTTCGGTTTTGGTTAGGCGGTTTCGCGGTCAAGAGTCTACGCTGTTGTTTGCTGTGTTGACTGGAGCCGGGTTGATTATTCCCGGCTTGGCCATTCCGGTACTTACTCAGGTTTTTTTTGATGATATCGTATCTCTCAAACACGCCGATTGGATCGTTAACTTGCTGCTGGCAATGGGCTTTGCAGTGGGGTTGCAGGGGGCGCTGACTTGTCTGCGTTCTTGGTGTCTTACCCGTTGGCAAGGGATGCTAACCATTGGAGAATCTAGCCGCTTTTTTTGGCATTTGCTCAGGCTGCCTATGGAGTTTTTTCAACAACGTTACGGCGGTGAAGTTGCTTCACGGGTGCAATTTAATGAAACGGTAGCGGCGGTGCTGACCGGTCAAGCTGCTACCGCGGTTTTGGATGTGATGATAGCCGTTTTCTATTTGGGCATGCTATTTCAGTATAATGTACCATTAACCCTTATCGGTATTGCGTTCAGCCTGGTTAATGTAAGTATTTTTTATGTAATGCATCGATGGATGACAGAACAGCAAATGAAAATACAGCAGGATGCGGGCAAAGCTTATGGGACGGCTATTGCTGGCATTCAGACGATTGAAACTATCAAGGCGAGCGGTAATGAAGGCGATTTTTTTAATAAATGGGCGGGCTATCAGAGCAAGATGCTGGAAACGCTGCAAAAAATCGAACTGTCAGCCCAAGTTTTCATGCTGGCTCCTTCTCTTTTAGCAGGCTTCAATACGGCTGTTATTATGGCAGTGGGCGGTTTTCAGATCATGGATGGGCTTATGACGGCCGGTATTTTTGTAGCCTTTCAAAATTTGATGGGTAAATTCCAAGAACCACTAAATAAACTGCTTGCCTTGAATCAGTCGCTGCAGACGACGCAGACGCAGATGCAGCGATTAGACGATGTGATGCAGTATCGAATTGACGAGGAATATGAGCATTCGGAGATAGCGCTAGATATTGGCAAAGCCAAACTGTCTGGGCGCGTAGACTTGCAGCAGGTGACGTTCGGTTATAGCCGTTTGGAAGAACCACTGATTAAAGATTTCAATCTCAGCGTTGAACCGGGGCGCTGGGTGGCCTTGGTCGGCGGTTCGGGAAGCGGCAAATCTACCATAGCCAAATTGATATGCGGCCTGTACCAGCCGTGGTCGGGGGAAATCTTGTTCGACAGCGTTCCTCGCAGCCGGATTCCCCGCGAAGTACTTGTAAACTCTCTTGCGGTAGTGGATCAGGAGATTGTCTTGTTTGCCGGTACGGTCGCAGAAAACCTATCCTTGTTCGATTCTACTCTTTCGCGATTTGAAATTGTGAGAGCGGCCAAAGATGCTGCGATTCACACCGAGATCACGGCTCTGAGGGGCGGGTACGAAACGCTCGTGCAAGAAGGAGGCAAAAATTTTAGCGGCGGTCAGTGTCAACGCATGGAAATTGCCAGGGTATTGGCTATGAATCCGTCTGTGCTTGTTTTGGATGAAGCGACCAGCGCGTTAGACCCTTTGACGGAACAGACTGTTATTAACAATCTTCGCCGCCGCGGCTGCGCCGGTATTGTTGTTGCCCACCGCCTAAGTACCATCAGAGACTGTGATGAAATTATCGTGATGAAAGACGGGCAAGTGGTACAGCGAGGCAGTCATGAGGCTATGATGGCTGTGGACGGGCCGTATCGGGAGTTGCTTGCTCACGACGCGATCGTATCTGTGCAGAAGGGGGAACGGACATGAGAGCGGGGGAGTCGGCGCAACAAGAAGAGAGTCTGGACTTAGCTCCAGGCAAAGAGTTATGGCTCAACGATGCGGAATCTGTGCTGCAGATAGTGTCTGGTACCGTAGATGTATACGCGGTAGCTTCGGCGGGAATGTGGCAAGGTCAGCAAACTTTTTTATTCGAAGCTGTGCAAGGGCAAACGCTGTTTAGTCTTCCGGCGGTAGAGAGCGGTGGGGCGATAACGCTTATGGTGATTGCACCTCGCGGGGCGCTTTTTAAAAAGATGACGCGTAGCGGAATGCTGGCGAAGACCATGCAGCGTGGAGAGCATCTTCTAGAAGCGATCTGGTTTATGCTGGAAGAATGGCTGGAAGCGTTATTGTCGGCGGCAGTAACCGCCTCTCTGCCTCGGTCGCTTATCCCGTTAGAGGCTGGCGAGTCGGTAACTGTGCAACGAGGCCAAATGATCAGACCGCTAAAGAACATGCTTTGGGTTCGGCCTACAAGCGGTACTGTGCGTTATGGGCCTCTTCCAGAGCAAGTATTAACCCACGAAGTGGACTTTCCTTTGATTTTCGGGTGGTGGTTGACGGCAGACGACGAAGTAAGTCTTAGGGGCGTAGCTACCGATGAGGTATTTTCTTTGTCCGTTCTTAAGGAGCCGATGTATTTTTGGCAGCCTCTTGGTAGATGCCATCAACTCTTTTGTTCACTGATCGAGTTGCAGTTTGCTGCGACCGTCCGACGCGGTGGCGAGCGGCTAGTAGAGAGAAGGCAATTAAGGGAACGGCTATTGTACGATGCCGCTCATCAACTGCTGCGTACAGATATGCCGGACATACCTCCGGTGGAGACCATGGCCTCACCATCTTGTCTGCTGACGGTCGTAAGGGCCGTGGCTGTCCATTTAGGTGCAGCGGAACAGGTGCGATTGCCAGCGGGGGCGGATCCATCGTGCCAGGATCTATTTATGCTGAGGCATGTTGTCCGATTGGCCGGCATGCAGATGCGGCAAGTCTGCCTAGAAGTGGGATGGCAGAAGCAAGATAACGGTCCGCTTATTGGTTTCCGGGGGGCTGAGCGGCATATGGTGGCATTATTGCCAGTGTCAGCGAATCAGTACCGTTTGCTGGACCCGGACCGCGCGGAGACGATTCTGGTAACCAAAGATACAGCGTGTGAGATTGACTCTATTGCGTATACGGTGTACGCAGGGTTGCCGGGGAAATCAATTAGTTTGTCGGCATTGCTGCGTTTTATGATTAAAAAGTGCTGGGCCAGCGACGTGGGGACGATTTTACTTGTTAGCTTTATTGCAGGTATCATTCCTGTCTTGATACCGTTGGTTACACAGACTATTTTTGAAGATATAATTCCTGTTTATGAGCGCCAGGGCCTGATTACCGTGGTACAGGTCATGCTGGCAGCCGCTTTTGCTGCGGTTGGCGTTTCTTTTGTCCGCGGTGTTGCTGTTTTGAGGCTGAAAAACAGGGCGAGACTGGCTGCCGAGGCTGCAGTATGGCTACGTTTACTGTCTTTGCCTGTTTCCTTTTTTCGACGCTATGAAGCCGGAGATTTAACCCAACGTATGCAGAGTGTTAATCAACTATTTATGCTGTTATCCAATGCATCGGTGTCAGCCTTGTTCAATACGTTGTTTTCTTTTTGTAGCCTGCTGGTTATGCTGTATTATAGTTGGCAGTTAACCGCCGTGGCAATGGTCGTATGGCTTGTATATCTTGGTATAAGCGTATTTTTGCAATGGCGTATGGTGACGGCTAAACGGCATATGTTGAAGGCGGCAGGAGAGACGGCTGGACAGGTACTGCAAATTTTTAACGGGTTGAGCAAGTTTCGCATGCAAGGAGCAGAAGCTCAAGCTTTTTATTTGTGGTCTCGAAAATTTGGTGAACAGTGGAAATGGAATAGAAAGTTTCGTTGGAAGTCCAATTGGCTGGAATGTGTCAATACGTTGCAACCGGTGATTTTGAACATGATGGTTTTTGGTTTGACAATGTATTGGCTTGATCGGAATGGGGCAGGAGCGCCGGCGAATTTCATAACTTTTCCGGAATTTATGGGCTTCAACGCGGCTCTGGTTGGCTTTAACGCTACTCTGACAGGTCTGATCATGGTGAGTGCCAATTTGCTTGACGTTGTTCCACAGCTGGAACGGATTCGTCCGATATTGGAGACTGAGCCGGAAGTGGTCGATGATAAAGCCGAGGTTGGTCTGCTAAGCGGCTGGGTTGAAATCAGTAATGTTTCTTTTCGGTATGAAGCGGATCTGCCGCTGGTATTGCGCAATGTATCTATGAATATACGTCCGGGACAATTTATCGCCATTGTGGGGGCTTCTGGCAGTGGGAAATCTACGTTGCTGCGCCTCTTGCTGGGCTTTGAAAAAACCGAGATAGGTTCTATTTACTACGATGGTCAGGATTTGGCAGAGGTAAACGTGACTTCTGTGCGGGCCCAGATGGGGGTAGTGCTGCAAAACAGCCAACTGATGGCCGGCGATATTCTGTCTAATATTATCGGGTCGTTGCCGTTGACCATCCATGATGCGTGGCAGGCGGCGAAAATGGTAGGACTGGCTGAAGATATCGAGGCGATGCCTATGGGGATGCATACGGTAATTAGCGAGGGCGGTTCTAATATTTCAGGCGGGCAACGGCAACGGATACTAATTGCCAGAGCCATCGTACATCAGCCGCGCCTGATTCTATTTGATGAGGCCACCAGTGCTCTGGATAATCGCACACAGGCGATGGTAGCTGAGAGCCTTGAACGGTTGAACGCGACACGGATTGTTGTAGCACATCGACTTAGCACGGTAATCAACGCGGATTGTATTTATGTACTGGACCAAGGAGAGCTGGTAGAGTCGGGAACCTATGAGAAACTAATGGCCCAAGATGGTTTGTTTGCTAACCTGGCTCACAGGCAAATGGCGTAGATGAAATAGCCCCATGATGCAGAACGGCTATCCTCCACTCAACGTAAAATTTGTGGAACGTCGCAAATGCACTGGCAGGTTTGAAGAATCGTATAAGAACGGAAAAAGCTGGCTACAACCCTTGCATGGAGTAGGGGGTGAGCCAGCTTTTTCTAAAATTCAAGCGTTTTTGGTTTTTATTCTTTGCAATTGGAAGTTAGATACGACCATAATTGTCTTCAAAACGAACAATATCATCTTCTTCTAAATAATCTCCATTTTGAATTTCGATAATTTTCAAGGGGAGCTTTCCTGGATTTTCTAAACGATGTTTAGTTGAAGGGGGAATATAAGCGCTCTCGTTTTTATGCACCATTCTTGTTGTTTGTCCCACGGTGACTTTTGCGGTTCCGCCGATTACTACCCAATGCTCACTGCGATGATAGTGTAATTGCAAGCTTAGTTTTTGTCCGGCGGCAACTTCAATGGTCTTTAGTTTATAGCCGTCTCCTTCTCCTATAACGGTATAATTGCCCCAGGGACGATATACGGTGCTGTTTTCTGTCGCTTCTTTACGCCCGCGGGAGGTTAATTCCACAACTAGCTCTTTCATATCTTGTGATTCGCCTCGTTGTGTAACAACGATGACGTCATTTGTTTCAACGACTAAGATGTTTTCAAGACCAATGCATGCAAGCAGCCGGCTGTGACTTATCATCAAACTGTTTGTGCAATGCAATGGCAGGCAGTCGCCTTTGAGAGCATTGCCAGATTCATCTTTTGGCATTGATTCATATACTGCATCCCACGACCCGACATCATTCCAATATCCTTGAAAGGGAATAAGCGCCAGTTTCTTAGAATGTTCGGCTATGGCATAGTCCAGAGAAATAGAAGGCATTTGATCGAAGTTTTCCCGCATTTTAATATAGGGAAGAAGCAAGTTTTGGAAAATAGCAGGCTGATATGTCTCAAACTCCGTCTTTATGCAGTCAATGGTAAAAGCAAATATTCCGGAGTTCCAGTAATAGTCGCCAGACTCAAGATAGGTTTCAGCCGTTTTCTGGTCTGGTTTTTCTTTAAACTCTTTTACTAAAAAGGCGTCATTCCAAGGCGGGCCTGCATGAATATAGCCGTAACCGGTTTCCGGCTTTGTTGGTATAATGCCAAAAACAATAATCTTTCCTTGGGTTGCGAGACGAATTGCTTGCGCTGCTTGCGTAGAAAAATTACTTTGCGACTGAATAATATGATCCGAAGGCATAACTAAAATTACTTCGTCTTTAGCACAGTCAAGCTTATCTAAACAATAACGTACAGATAAAGCTACGGAGGGAGCTGTATTTCTTCCTGTGGACTCTAGTAAAATATGAACGCCATCGGCCTTTGCATGTGCTATTTCTGCTTGCACATGATGCTGATAAGCAGAATTTGTAACGATTATTATATCTGACGGCGGCGCAATAGCAAGGCAACGGCTGATTGTCTTTGCTAACAAAGATTGCTCTCCGTCAATTTTAAGAAACTGTTTTGGGTAGGAACTGCGCGATAATGGATATAGGCGTGTTCCGCCGCCGCCAGCTAAAATAACGATTTTCATTTGATTCACTCCTTCAAGACTAAAGCAAGCACGACTGTTCAAACGGCTGATAAAGCTAACTTGGCAATGCCATAACCGACAATGCTTTCTGAACCTTGGTTCTCATTAACTCCTGTGGGAGTGAGGCCATCAAAACAACCTCCCGTGTCTGGATCAATCAGACTTTTTCCTAATGAATTTTTTCCTAAATACCAAGAAAAACTTTGCTGAGCCAAGGCGAGCATCTTTTTTTCACCGGTGATTTTGAAAGCGGCTATATGTGCTAAGGTAGCCATGGATGCTTCCACTGGTTGTTGATCATACAAGGCTGCAACGCTTCCTCTGGGCCACCAGCCAGTACAACCAATTGGATGAAAAACTCCCTCTTGGAAAGTTGCTTGATCGAGAAACAGTAAGCTCTGTTGCGCTATTTGCAAGAATCGAACTTGTTTAGTTTGATGAAAAGCTACAAACAATGCCCACGGTAGTAAGGCATTGTCGTAGGTTAACATATCCTCAAACCAGTACCAACTTGTTTTAGCAGCACAGTGTTCATATTGAGTTGCAAGGGAATCTGCAAGCTTTTTGATCAGGTCATCATACTCCGCCCCCAAAAGCCCAAGCCCAATTATGGCATAGGCTTGGCCACGAACAGACTGTAACAGTGGTATTTGAGGGAGGGCAAGCTTGATAGCGCTTGCACAAGCGGACTTTATCCCTTTTGGCAGGCGAGAAGAAGCCATTCCGTAACTTAAAGCCCAAAAACAGCGACCAAAGCAATCCTCTGATCCTCGATCTTCTGTAAATTCACGGCTATAGGTCATGAAATTTCGAAAATGTCCATCATCATTTTGAGCATATAAAATAAATGCTAAATAACGCATTACAAGAGCTAAATATTCTTTTGTTCGTTTTTCTTCGTATAGCATTATTGCTAAAATGAAAGCACGGGCATTATCGTCTGTTGTATATCCTTTTGACAAATCGGGAATGCTATACCGCGTGTGCTGGAAGATTCCCGTGTCATCAGTTAGAAGAAGCAAGTGAGTATCATTGAATGAGTTTCCCCAGGGAGTCATTATTCCACCTGCATTTCTGGTTGTTTTATTGCAGCAACCACCGAAGCTTCTCTGTGGGCTGTTTTCAAGATATTGCCAAATAAGTCTACATATTTTTGAGCTACATTACTCCATAACATGGTTTTTCCAATAGCTAGCGTTTTATTTTCCATTCTTTTTTTTCGCATAGGATTTTCTAATACGGTTTGGATACATGCAGCAATAGAGGCAGCGTCTTTGAATTTTGCAAGCAACCCACGACCATTGCCTAGCATTTCCTGAGCATAACGATAAGGAGTAGATATAATAACTCTCCCGCATCCCATTGCATAGGCTAACGTTCCGCTGACTGCTTGTTCTTTTGATAAATATGGCGTCAGATATGCATCGGATAAGCCCAGATAAGCCATGATTTCTTCTTTGGTCAAATATTTATCAATAAAGTGTACGTTGTTTTTAACTCCAAGGCGTTGAGACAAATTTATCAACTGTTGCCGATATGATTCTCCATTAATCTCTTTAACAGAAGGATGCGTTTTTCCTAAAATTAAATACAGTAGGTTAGGGTGATCTGGAGCCAGTTTTGAAATAGCCTTAATTCCGTATTCGAGTCCTTTTGCAGGGCTAATTAGCCCAAAACTGCTAATGACAGTTTTTTGCTGGAGGGAATATATAGATTTCAGTTGGTTCCTTGACTGAGTTTTTATGCCGGGGACACCATGAGGAATGAAAACGATTTTTTTTATGTCAATTCCATAAGTGCTGGCTAGTATGGGTATAGAGCTTTCTGCCATTGTTATTACTTTTGTACTCAAATTCCCTGCTTGGCTTAGAATAAGCTGTTGTTTTAAAGAAGGAGATAAGAGCACGGTATGCGTTGTGATGACGAAAGGAATCGTCAGCGTTTTTACTAAATCGAGGATGTATTCACCGCATTCACCGCCGAAAATACCATATTCATGTTCAATAACTAATAAATCCAAAGTGTCATTTGCCCACTGAGCGGCCTGGAAGTAGCTAGACTGTTCATGTTTGGATAATCTAAAATCCGTCGTGTCCGAGATTAACTCGTCTTGATGTTCAAGGACGGCAATTACTTTTGTATGCATAACCGGATGAACATTTAAGGCGTGAACTAAGTCTTCAGTAAAAGTTGCTAAGCCGCATTCGCTCGGGGGGTAAGTGCTCAGAAAGCCGATGGTTTTTGTGCATGTTTCGTTTATCATGGAGGATATCTCCTTTCGGTACATTAACGTAGAGATGGAGCTTTTCTAATAAAGAGCTTCATCTAATGATTCTGGGCATTGTTTAAGATAGTCTAATAAATCAGTGATCGTAGTTGTAGCCATTGCAATGCAAGAGTCAGCAGCCCCATAGTACATTTTCAACAAGCCGGTTTCATTGTTTAATACCCAGCCGCTTGGGAATACGACATCATCGACATCTCCGTTTCTTTCGTAGGATTCGGAGGGGCCAAAGACCCATTCGTCACTTCGATGTAAAACTTTACTTGGCTCATCTAAGTCGAGAAGCGCTAATCCTAGGCGATAAATAGAACCGGAACAAGTTTGCCGCACGCCGTGATATAAAAGAATCCATCCGGAGGCTGTTTCTATTGGCGGTGCAGCTAGGCCAATTTTTTCTCCATCCCACCAGCTACCCCGACGAGCATGCATTAATATCTGTCGTTCCCCCCACTGCTTTAAATCAGGAGAAGCAGATAACCATATGTGCGCTCCAGGAACATAGTTGGCTGTAATGGGCCTATGAATTAACATCCATTTCCCTTGAATGCGGCGAGGAAAGAGAGCCGCATCCTTATCTTCAGGAGGCATGATCGGGCCAAGGCGTTCAAAGTTAATAAAATCCTGGGTCAACGCCATTGCGACTAGGGGGCCGCCCCGGGAAAAAGCTGTAAAAGTTATCGCCCATTTGTCAAGTTCGGAAAGCCATGTGATTCTGGGATCTTCTATGCCCCAGCGTTCTTCAGGGTGCAAGGCTACATCAGCCTCTAGCGTAGGGGACGAGTCTATTTGCCAGTTATCTACGCCATTTGCACTGACTGCCTTGGTAAAGTGAGAAAATCCTCGGCGATCTTCTACTCTGGCAAGGAGTAAAGTCTTGCCTTGGAAGTGTATTGCAGCTGGGTTAAATACGGAATTTACTGGATAGGGCCAATCCTTCGCTGATAAAATTGGATTTTGCGGATTTCTTAAAAATAGCTCTTTATAGGAGTGTTTATTCAAATCTTGAAGTTTTGTCTTAAAGTTGTGTTTTTCCATAAAAAAAAACCCCCTTCGATTGGATATTCGGCAAGTGCCGGAGAAGTGCGTCTGCGGGCGCACTTGGTCTTTATATCCGGAAGTGGTTATGTTTATATAATGAAAAATAATAATTATTTTCCGTTAATACAACCTTACTCCTGAATTAGACTTTTGTCAAATAATAATTTTATTAAATAATAAATATCATTAAATACAAACTTGCCGTTGGCGTCTGCGATTTATGTATAATTGTTTCAGATATCGTTTCTTTGAATCTAATTTTATGTTTTTCTCCCATAGTAATGAAGGCGGCAATAGACTATAATAAAAACAAGAATATTCTAAATAAAAGAACGCTTTCATCTAACATCTTTGGCGGTTGCGTAGTTGAAAAGAAGGGCTTATTGATGCAATTAATTATGATTAAGCATTGACTTACTTTGCCTTTTGCTGGTCAAGCTGTCTTTAGTTGGGATACTATTTGGGAAATGACCGCGTTGAAGTAAGTCTTTTATGGCGCATGAGGAGTTTTGAGGCATAAGCAGTCATTTTAAATAAGAATAGGTGAGCATATGACGGAGAAAATGATTTATATGCTAAACAAAGTTCTTCGTAGAGAAAAATGGCGGCCATTAATAGTTTGCGGCGGCTATTCTCTAATGGCATTAATTTGTTTAATTGATTATTCGACTGGTTATGTGACGCGAATAAGCGGATTGTATATTTTCCCCACAATCTTGATAGCAGTAGCTGCTGATTGGCCTAATGCGATTTTCTCTGTGGCTATAGCGACTTTGATCAAAGGGATATCCGATTTAAAGCTTGAAGGCAATATCGGAATTGCTGTATGGAACAGTATGCTTACTCTTTTTACCTATAGTATCTTGGTGACGTTGCTGATACGTTTTCGCGACAAGACAGATCGAGAACAGAAAATTGCTATTACAGACACGTTGACAGGGCTGTATAATTTAGCTGGTTTTAACGAAATAGCAGGTTGGGAATTAGCGCAGAGTAAGCGATATAATCGAGCATTTAGCCTCATATACTTTGATTGTGATAAGTTTAAGCGAATAAACGATACTTTTGGTCATTCGATAGGGGACGAATTACTACAAACCGTTGGTGGCGTATTGAAGTTGGAATTGCGAGAAGCTGATTATAGCTTTAGATGGGGTGGCGATGAGTTTGTAGTCCTATTGCCCAATACGGCCCAAGAAGGGGCGGCGCATGCTGCAGAAAAAATTAAAGAGCACTTATCCGAGGCGATGGAAGAGCACCAGTGGCCTGTGACTTTTAGTATGGGTGTGGCGACTTTTAGTAAGCATCCGCTCAATTTGGACGAAATGCTTGGGCAGGCTGATCGGCTAATGTATGCGGTGAAAAATGAAGGCGGGGATGGGGTTCGCTATGCTACGTATTAACTTTGCGGGGTGTTGAGTAAGGCGAATTCGTTGTAAAGGGGTGAACTTCATGAAAACAGACATACGGCCCGCTCGGATAAAGTCTAAATTTGAAGAAATGATAGATTGTGCGACCGCATTAAATGATGCGCTAGTTGACAGGCCTGAGCTGCAGAAGAAAGCCCAAAGAATACGTGAATTAGCACTAGACCTTGCAGAGTCAGAAGTGGAAGTGGTGTTAAAGAAAGCTGCCCCCCAAGATAGTTCTATAGATGAAATAAAACGGGAGATAAAAAAGCAATAAGAGAGGCCCCGCCTAAAAGAGGACTGCGATTTTGTCGTTGTCCTCTTGCCATATCTGCAGACGAGAAGCGGCGGCTAGGATAGTCTTGAGGGCTATGTTTCACAAAGTAGAGGGGGCTTTGATGATGAGCTTAAAGAGTGAGTTTAGCAAAATTGCTGCCCTTGAGATTGACGCGGTGTTCTCCTTGCTGGAGACGCGTCCTGAAGGCCTCGTAAGTGAAGACGTAGAAAAAAGACAGTTGCTGTACGGAAAGAATCAACTGCCTAAAACAGTAACGATTTCGCTGTGGAGATTGTTGTACCAACAGTTTACTCATTTTATGGCTCTGTTATTGTGGGTTGCTGGAAGTTTAGCATTTGCGGTAAATATGCCGGAGCTAGGTTGGGCAACATGGTCTGTTGTCTTCATTAATGCGCTGTTTAGTTTTTGGCAAGAATATCGAGCGGATAAGGCCTTGGCGGCCTTGGCTGCCATGCTGCCTCGCAAGGTAAAAGTATTTCGTAACGGCGCTCTTGAACAGGTGGATTCTGAAGACATTGTTGTTGGCGATGTCCTGATTGTTGAAGCGGGTGACCATATTTCAGCTGATGCGCGGTTGATTGAGGCTGAAAATCTACTGGTTGATTTGTCATTGCTGACAGGTGAGTCATTGCCTATAGCCTGTAGTGCCGCTTCCATTGCTGACGAGGGGCAGCCAGCTAGTCGTAACGCGAACCTTTTATTTGCGGGAACGATGGCAACAGCGGGGCGGGGAATCGCCGTTGTATACGCTTCCGGCAAGAACACAGAATTGGGAAAGGTTACCAAACTGACAACGGAAGTGGTTCGTGAAAAGAGTTCGTTAGAGCTGCAGGTGCAACGGATTGTCAGACTTATAACCTTTCTGGCGCTTTCGATGGGAGCGTTTGTTTTTGTCTTGGCATTTTGGTGGCTTGGCATGGACTTGCGCGCGTGCTTTGTGTTTTGTATAGGAATTATTGTTGCTAATGTCCCAGAGGGGTTATTGCCGGCGGTAAGTTTGTCCTTGGCGGTTGGCGTTAGAAGAATGGCTATGCAAAACGCACTAGTTCGCAAGTTGTCAGCAGTGGAAGCCTTGTGCGCCACCAGTGTGATTTGCACGGATAAAACGGGAACGATTACGATGAATGAGGTGACGGTTAAGAAAATTTGGTTGCCGGAACAGGAGACGGAGGTCTTTGGCAGCGGTTATGAAAAACAAGGCGAAGTAGTTATTACCGATAGGGAGATGGAAAAGCGGATCGAGTTATTCTTGACAATAGGCGCTGTTTGTTCTGAAGCAAATATCAAAACAGATCCTGGTAATGACAAGCTTTGGCGGATTATGGGGGATCCGACAGAAGGCGCGCTATTAGTAGCAGCAGCAAAGTTTGGGCTGGATATGGCTGCTGTACGGGCTGGCTTTTCCGGGCAAGTAACAAAACAGTTCAATTCTGTGCAAAAAATGATGAGCACTTTTGGCGTTAATGAGGGAAGCTTGTTGTTCAAACAAGGTACAAGTGTGAAGTTTGTCAAAGGCGCACCCCTTGAGACCTTGCGTTGCTGCCGCTATCTTCAAACGAAAAATAATATTGTTGAAATTTCCAACGCAGATCGAGCAAGGATTATTGCTGCTAATGATCGGTTAGCTAGCGAAGGACATCGGGTACTGGCGTTGGCTTATGTCGAAGGAAGTATCGCTTCAGAAGCGAAAGAATATGATTTAATCTTTGTGGGCCTAGCCGCGATGATTGACCCACCTCGTCCCGAAGTGTTCGAGGCGGTTAAGTTGTGCCAACAGGCTGGCATCTGTATAACCATGATTACTGGTGATTATGGCTTAACTGGCGAGGCCGTAGGACGGCAGATTGGGCTGGTAAAAGATCAAGTTACCGTTATTAATGGTGTGGAAGTTGAGAATATGGACGCGGAGACGTTGCAAAAGGTATTGGAACAAGAACAACCTATTATTTTTGCACGAGCGACTCCGGCGCATAAATTGAAAATAGTTGAGGCGTACAAAGCCAGCGGCCATATTGTAGCAGTTACCGGTGACGGGGTGAATGATGCCCCGGCCTTAAAAGCTGCCGATATCGGAATTGCCATGGGCCGTGGCGGAACCGATGTGGCTCGCGAAGTTGCGGATATAGTATTGCTTGATGATAATTTTGCTACGATTGTCAAAGCGATTGAACAAGGGCGGGCTATATATGATAACATTCGTAAATTTATGACCTATATTTTAGCATCCAACATTCCTGAAATAGTTCCTTTTATGGCGATGGTTTTTTTGCGAATCCCGCCTGCTTTGAACATCTTGCAAATATTGGCGATTGATATTGGTACAGATATGGCGCCCGCCTTGGCTTTGGGAGCGGAACACCCGGAGAAAGGGGTTTTAAACCGAAAACCAGCGGACTATTCCGGGAATTTGCTTGATCAATCTTTATTGCTTCGATCTTATGGCTTTTTGGGCATGATGGAGGCAGTGATGTCAATGGGCGGATTTTTTCTGATTTGGTCTAATTACGGATATTCAGTGGCTGACATCCAGCAGATTGCGCCGCAAATTTTTGCCGACAACGCAGAGCCTTTTGTGCGGGATATCTACTGGCAAGCTACGACTATGGCGATGGTCGCCATAATTGCTTGCCAAATAGGTAATATATTTGTTTGTCGTTCGGAAAAATTACCATTTTGGGAGTTTTCATTGAAAAGCAACGTTCTTATTCAAGTCGGCATTGTATCGGAGCTAATCATCACCATTGCATTGCTTTATGTGCCCTTTTTGGCGGCTGTTTTTATGACGCATCCGTTGGCGCTGTCTGATTTTATTTATATAGCTCTTTGCCCGGTTGTTATCATTTCTTTTGAGGAGATGCGTAGGAGTTTATGCTTCAATATAGAGAAAAGGAGACATAAAAAATAAGGGTAAAACAAGGACCTTGAGTGAAGGGGAAGCAACTACAATAGCTATGTAGAGGGAGCTGTTTTTATGGAAGAGAAAAAAGCGCCGAAAAAGACAGTGTTCTATTATTATGCAGTTACTTTGCTGATAATGTTAGTGCTGAATCTTTTGATTTTCCCTGTGTTTTTTAGGCCGCAGGTCACGTTGGTGGATTATGGCGCTTTTCTAACGCAAATAAAAAGCGGTGTGGTCACGTTAGTGGAAATTCAGGATAACCAAATTAATTTTGTGGCTAAAGACGGAGCTGGCAAAGAGGTATCTTATGTTACTGGACGCATAGCCGATCCAGAATTGGTTAATCGGCTTTATAATGCAGGGGTGGTTTTTTCTCAGGATATTCCCAAGGAGAAATCTCCTTTAGTTACTTTGATTTTCACGTGGATTTTGCCGCTGATCATTTTTATTGTAGTTGGTCAATTCGTAGCAAGGCAATTGCAAAAACGGATGGGCGGTGGAATTAATGCCATGACCTTTGGTAAGAGCAATGCGAAAATTTATGCTCAATCAGAGACCGGCAAGAGTTTTGCCGATGTAGCAGGGCAAGACGAGGCGAAAGAAGCTCTTGTAGAGATTATTGATTTTTTGCATAATCCGGGGAAATATGCTGAAATTGGCGCGAGCCTTCCTAAAGGCGCCTTGCTTGTCGGACCGCCTGGTACAGGGAAAACGCTATTGGCACAGGCTGTTGCTGGTGAGGCTAACGTTCCTTTTTTCTCTATTTCCGGTTCGGAATTTGTGGAAATGTTTGTTGGCATGGGGGCGGCTAAGGTGCGTGACATGTTTAAACAGGCCAATGAAAAAGCCCCTTGTATTATATTTATCGACGAGATTGATACTATCGGCAAAAGACGTGACAACCGGGGCTTTAACAGTAATGATGAGCGTGAACAGACGCTTGATCAATTGCTTACAGAGATGGATGGGTTTGACGGCAAAAAGGGCGTTGTAATTCTTGCGGCCACCAATCGACCGGAAATTTTGGATAAGGCGCTTCTAAGACCCGGTCGATTTGATCGTCGCATTCCTGTAGAGTTACCGGATCTTGCTGGTCGGGAAGCGATTCTGCTGGTTCATGCCCGAAAAGTTAAGATGGAGCCGGATATTAATTTTAATGAAGTTGCAAGAGCTACTTCTGGCGCTTCCGGTGCGGAACTTGCCAATATTATCAATGAAAGTGCTCTGCGTGCGGTAAAATATGGGCGGAAGTTTGTTAGTCAGAATGATTTGGAAGAAAGTGTGGAAGTTATTATTGCAGGATATCAGCGACGAAGCGCAGTCATTCCACCCAAAGAAAAAGAGATTATTGCCTACCATGAAATTGGACACGCATTGGTTGCAGCAAAACAGTCTGAATCAGCGCAGGTGCATAAAATTACCATAATTCCGCGAACTTCCGGTACTCTCGGCTATACTATGCAGATAGAAGAAGGAGAACATGTTTTAATTAGCAAAGAAGAGGCATTCAATAAGATCACCACTTGTACCGGCGGGCGGGCCGCAGAGGAACTTGCGTTTGGGACCTTTACTTCCGGCGCTGCTAACGATATCAAACAGGCGACAAGCATTGCCAGGGCCATGGTAACTCGGCTCGGTATGAGCAAGAATTTCGATATGATGGCCTTGGAAAGCATTGAAAACCAATATCTTGGCGGTGACTCTTTGCTGACCTGTTCAAGTGAAACGGCATCGAAGGTTGATATAGAGGTGCTGGAGATTATTAAGCAGGCACATGATAAAGCAACTAGTATTTTAAATGAGAATGTTGATAAATTGCATGAGTTGGCTAGATATTTACTGGAAAAAGAAACCATTACAGGCGAAGAATTTGTAAATAAGCTTAAAGAAAAAAATCAAAGTGTGTGAGGGGAGGCAAGAGTAATATGTCTGATCTAAAAGGGCCGATCGAAAAGTATGACCATAGTGGGCATGTGATTAAAAACGTTAATCTTGAATTTCGTGAAAAGTTAACTATAGGTCAGCGTGTAGCCGACTGGATTGCTAGAGTCGTTGGGAGTTGGCCTTTTATAATTTACCAGAGCATCACTATTGGCGTTTGGATCGGTTTCAATATTTTTTTAGCGTATAATCTTTCTGTTGATGAAACCTTTTTTAAAGCTTGGGATCCATATCCTTTTATACTTCTTAACCTTGTGCTTAGTTTTCAGGCTGCTTATACTGGACCGGTAGTTATGATGAGTCAAAACCGAAGTATTGAAAAAGATAGAATCGCTGCGGATATCGATTATCAGATTAATCGCAAGGCGGAGGAAGAAATAAAGGTAATAATGGCTCATCTTGTTCACCAGGACAAATTAATAATGATGCTTTTAGAAAAATTGGAAGTAGACAAAACAAAGTTTGATAATTGAAGAGTTGGTTTGTGGAACTAATGATGTCATTAAGTGCAATGAGCGCGGTTTTAGACAGATGCTCTTTACATTGTTATATGTGATACGGAGAAACGTATCGGAATAGCCTCGAGGTACAGATAAACAAAAGAACTGTTTTTGTCTTATGAAAGAACACAAAATCCTGCAAAGTTTTGAGAAGGTTGCAGGATTTTTTTATTTGCATTGGAATATGTACCTGTGCAATAAGAGAGGAGCAAGTCAATGCACAAGATAGTTCGTTCATTGTTATGTAGTATAGTAGTGAGTTTATCAATCGTTGGTTGTTTTGCCAGTAGCGTAAACGCAGCTAGCAGCAACCTGCCTGCGAGCATTCCCGCTACAGACGGAAGTAGCGTTATAGGAGCAGAACGACAGGCTATTCTTACTTTGGTTTCTTTCTTCGAAGCCTGCAATGATAGGGATGCCGGTAAAGTGAGAAAGATTAATTTGACCTTACAAAATGCTTCGGATCAAGATATAGGGAACGGCCTTTTTGCAGCTCAAAACTATACTTTGCATGATGTTGAGATTCTCACATCCACTTCGGATGCAATAAGCGCCAGTATTTTATATTCCTGCGAAGTGAAACTTCCCAATACGTTGGGTAAGACCATCAATCATAGCCGTACATTTATCGATTTCAGCTATGTTTCTTCAAACGAATGGAAAATTACCGGAGCTAAGAGCAACCCCGGCCTGAGTGTAATGGAACAGCTTCAGGCGGAAAGCAAGGCGGCTGTAAAATATGGTACAGGCGATCTGAGCAAGTGGGTTGGCATAGCTGGGCGCAGATCCGACTTCCTAAGATGGTATAACCAGTCGAGGGATATTCAGCGTCAACTGACAAAAGGTTGGGACGGCAAGGCCTTAAACAGTGCGTTAACCAGTCAGTCCGCTTCGCTGCAAGTGCTTCTTGATACGTATCCGGCAGGCGATGACAGCAACTATGCTAAGGATGCTCTTTTTGCGGTGACTACCTATAAAAATTCGATAAATATGGCGTTATCCTCCATTCTGTTTCTAAATAGCATGAGTGCGAATAAAGATGCGAAAAATGCAGAGCTTAATGCGATGCTTGTTGATGGGCTTGCAGGAAAACGCCTTCAAGATTCCATAAAAGCAACCGCTCCGACGTACTACAACTATCTCGATATAAGAATCCAGGCGGAAGATCGTGCTAAAAGTCAAAGTCCCGGCGGCAACTCGTGGAAAATTTCAGTGGCGCAAAAGATATTGCTCCAATTTTTCGATGAGAGCCTTACTAAGTTGAATGGAACTTTCTAAGGGGAAAAACAACGTCCAGACAAGTGTAAGTAGTTGTATTCAGTTGCTATAGGGAAGGCGATATTACTTTGAAGAAAAGTATAGGTGTCATTGTTTTTCTAGTCAGTTTAATAGCAAGCTATTTTATCTTTAATCTTTTTCAGGGAGACGAACAAAGGATTACCCAGGGAGAGACCGTGCCGACACATTCAACCAGTGCCTTTGAAATGATTGAACCGTCAGAGCGGTTTGTAGAAAGAAAAGGCGTTTTTACATGCAATAATCAGAAGATGCAGTATCTGCTTATATTCCCCGCGCGATACACCCAAACAACAACCAACTGGCCACTGATTTTATTTTTACATGGCAGCTCGCTTCGTGGAGATAATTTAGAGCTAGTAAAAGAATATGGGCCAACCTGGGTTGCAGAACAAAGAAACGATTTCCCGTTTGTGGTTTTGGCTCCTCAATGTCCCGCCAATGAAGATTGGGCAGATAAGCTGGATAATTTGGCTGCGCTGCTTGATGATGTTTTGAAAAAATATCGTATCGACCCGGATCGAGTGTACTTAACCGGAACGAGTCTTGGAGGCAGAGGTACATGGTATTTGGCTTCCAAGCATCCGGAGTATTTTGCAGCGATAGCCCCTCTGGCAGCTGCCACTCCAGCAATCCCTACTAATTGGAATAAGCAAATGATTTCTATGCCAATATGGGCGTTTCATGGGGAAAAAGATACGATAGCGCCATTGAAAAAGGACGAAGCAATGGTTGACGCATTGCGTAAGCAGGGAGGAACACCTCGTTTTACGATTTTGCCTAATGAGGGACATCTCATTGCCGGAGTGTATAAGAATGAAGAATTATACCATTGGTTCCTTAGTAATCAGCGACAATATAGATAAAAAATCGAGGTAGGTAGATTGAAAAGAGAAAGAGTGAAACCATGATTTTACGAGATATACAGAATCAAATCGATGAGTTTGTTTTAACAAATCCTAAAAACTTCGTCGGAAAACTGGAAACGATTTCAACAACGCCAACGTCTTTTTCCAGAATGAAAATCTGGGAGACGCCGTTGATTGGTGTTGCCAGCGCAGCCGATCCATTGTGGGTTGCTCTTAAAAATCCTGTTTCCGTCGGACCACAGCATAAGTCTCCGGATGAATGGATGCCAGAAGCTAAATCGGTCATTTCTTACTTTCTTCCGTATACAGAGCGAATTCGCAGTGCGAATCGAATTGCTGAAGTTACCGCGACGGAATGGCTTTATGGACGTTGGGAAGGAGAAATACTTAACGAGGCTCTGCGTTCATTTATTGTGGATATGGTTGAAAAAAACGGAGGCAGGGCCATTGCTCCGATTCAAGACCAACGGTATGAAGTGGTGGACCTGCGTAGTAATTGGTCGGAGCGGCATGTCGCTTTTATCGCAGGGCTTGGCACGTTTAGCCTTAGTCGAGCTCTCATTACTAAACGAGGCTCGGCGGGGCGATTCGGCAGTGTGATCGTTGATTTTTCGTTAGAGCCGACACAACGGGAGTATAGCGATATTTACGAGTATTGCTCAAAGTGTATGGCGTGCGCTAGAAGATGTCCGCCTCAAGCGATCGATAAAAACGGAAAAGATAATCAAATGTGCAGACTTCATATCGGGATGGAAAAAGAAAAATATAGTCCCCGATATGGCTGTGCAAAATGTCAAGCGGGAGTACCTTGTGAGGCAAAGATACCAGGGAAATGACGGCATAAGTAACGAGTGTATGAAAAAGAATTCCAGTCAGGCCTTGGAGATTTGGCTGGAGTTCTTTTTATTAAAAACGGTAAGGAATATCAGAAAAAGAATTTCATTTTTAGGTACTTGACATGCAAATTAATGTACCGTATTATAAAAGCATAGTTTTTGAAAAGTTCTACAAATTCATAGTGCAGTCGATGATGACCTGGAGATAAATTGCAATTTATGTTCGGGTTTTTTTATATTTTAAGCGCTGGTATACCAGTATACCAAAAGGAGGGGCAAGCATGTTCAAAAGCCTAAATAAAATCAATGAGGGAAATAGCCTATACCATCAGGTGGTTGAAAATATTCGTACGTTAGTGCTGGAAGGCAAGCTGAAGCCCGGAGAAAAGCTGCCATCTGAAAGGGAGCTAGCGGAAATGTACGGAGTGAGCCGGGTTCCCGTCCGCGAGGCATTGAAAACGCTAGAGTTTTTAGGGATTTTGAAAAGTGTTCGCGGCGACGGCGTGTATATTCAGAAGCTGCAGGCCGAAGATTTGCTGGGCAATGTTGCCTTTGCCGTGCAAGAAGATGAAAACGATCTTTTACAGGAGTTGTTTGAAGCGCGGGTCGTTATAGAAGTGAAAGCAGCGCAATTAGCAGCAGTAAGACGGACGGAAGAAGATTTGGAGGAGATGCTGGAAGCGGTATTAGATATGGAACGGGATCTGCTGCTGAATCGCGATGCGTCCATTTCTTCTTATCGTTTTCATCTGGCTATTACGAAAGCGTCTCATAATCGCGTTTTGTACAGAATGCATGAGAACCTTTCTAGCATATTAAAGCTTTCCAGGAAAAAGTCTTTGAGCATCCAGGGTCATGGCCATGTTGCCTTGGAATTTCACAAACAGCTGTTAACGGAAATTCGAAATCAGAATGCAGATCGTGCAGGGGAGTTGATGATGGAACATCTTCAAGAAGCAAGTCACTTAGTGGGCAGTGAGAAGAAGCAGAGTGGTAAAGCTACGTAATTGAGAATAATGCAGTGCAGGTAGGGGGATAGGGTATGGAAATTGTAATTACATTATTAGTAGTTGCATGGGTTATCTTTATGATTTTGAAAAAGTTTTATCCGCAAGCGGTCTTGTTGATTGCGGGAATGGTGCTGTTGGTTTTCGCGTGTGTTTTGGGTCATGGTCCGTTGTTAGAAGGCAAGCAATCTTCCGGGTCTGCCTTTCTTGACGTGTTTAATACCATCAGCGTTTTACTGAGTTCTCGGGTAGCTGGTTTAGGGCTTATGATTATGTCGATTGCCGGTTTTGCAAAATATATGGAATATATAGGCGCCAGCAAGTCGTTGTTTGCATTGGTCTCGACGCCGATCAAATATATCAAATCGCCATATGTTCTTTTGGTCTTTAGTTTCTTTATCAGTCAGTTTTTGGTTCTCTTCATCCCAAGCCATGCTGGTCTAGGGCTGTTGCTGATGGTGATGCTGTATCCAATCCTTATCCGGGCAGGGGTCAGCAAACTATCGGCATTAGGGGTCATTGGCTGTGCGCAATACATGGATGTCGGTCCTGGCTCAGGGAATGCGATTTTAGCTGCCAATGTATGCAAAATGGAGCCTGCGGTTTACTTTGTAGATTATCAGTTGCCTATTTTTATTACAACGACGTTGATTTTGGGAGTTACGCATTTCTTTGTACAGAAGTGGTGGGATAAGAAGGAAGGCTTTTCCGGGCAAGAAGAGTTTGTGGAAGAGTCTGGAGCAGAAGAAAATCGTCCTCCTCTTATCTATGCGGTATTGCCCATTATTCCAATGGTGCTGATCCTCGGATTTAGCCCTCTTTTTCATAGTAAAGTGAAGATGGATGTGGTTACGGCCATGTTTTTGAGTACCTTTATCAGTATGGTTTTTGAGTATATACGGACCAAAGAATATCGTACTGTGTTGAAAAGCTTGCAAAATTTATATGATGGCATGGGGCAAAGCTTTGCAACGGTAGTAAGCTTAATCGTAGCAGGTGAAGTTTTTGCAGCCGGTTTGACCAAAATTGGCGCGGTCGACTTTATGACAAACGGCGCTCAAAACTTGGGCTTGGGAATCGAGCTGCTGATTATCTTCTTCTGTCTTGTCATTGCAGGGTGTGCTTTCTTAATGGGTTCAGGCAATGCAGCATTCTTTTCTTTTGCAGCGTTGGCTCCAAAGATTGCGTCATCCTTGCATATTGATGTAATTACATTGGTTTTGCCGATGCAGATTATGACTAGTTTTGGACGCGTAGTATCTCCTATCACCGCAGCGATTGTAGCGATTGCCGGTGTTGCAGGCGTATCTCCGGTACAGGTCGTCAAGCGGACGGCTATACCAATGGCTGTAGCGGCCATTGTAAATATAGTATTTATTTTTATTCATGCGTAAAGGAGCGATTTTAAGTGAAATGTGCAAAATGTACTCACAAAAAATGCTATTTGGAAGGGCAGAATTGTACGAAACGTACGGTGGAGGAAGTAAAAGAAGCCTATACAGGCGAGCGCTTGGAAATCATGAAGGCGGCAGCCTGTACCGAAGGACGCTTCTATAATAATTTGACGCGTTTAGAAGAGACCGCAGAGTTTTGCAAGATCATGGGGTATAAAAAAATAGGCATGGCGTTCTGCATCGGCTTAAACAAGGAAGCCAAGGTGATAGAAGAATTCTTTTCAAAATCCTTTGAAGTCTACTCGGTTTGCTGTAAAGTCTGCGGAGTTGCAAAAGAAAACCTTGGTTTAGAACAAATTAAAGCAGGCGCTAGAGAGACCATGTGCAACCCGGTTATGCAAGCAAAGGAGTTAGCCGCTAACGAAGTAGAATTTTGCGTGAGTGTGGGCCTGTGTGTGGGGCATGACTCTTTGTTTAATAGCGCTGCTACCGTGCCGGTAACGTGCTTGGTTGCCAAGGATCGGGTTTTAGCGCACAATCCCTTAGGCGCGGTATATTCGCGGTATTGGAGAAAGAAACTAGGGATTGCTATAGAAAACGAAGTATAAAATTGATATAGCGGTAGACGAAAAGGAGATGATTTTATGCAGCATAATTTTGATGAACTCATTGAACGCAGAGGCACCGAATGTAAAAAATGGAATACCTATGCCAATGATGTAATTCCTATGTGGATTGCTGACACAGATTTTAAATGCCCGCAGCCTGTTATTGATGCGATGGTAAAACGTGCCGAACATGGTATTTTCGGGTATCCTACTAACCTGGATACTTTTGAAAAATCTATCGTAAACTGGCAGAAGAAACGCTTTGGCTGGGATGTTCAAACCGAATGGGTAGAATATACGCCTGCGGTAATTCCGGCCATTGTATATGCTATGTATGCTTTCACGAATCCGGGTGATAATGTTGTTATTCAGATGCCTGCATATCATCCTTTTCATGCGATCATCCCGGATAATGGGAGGCATATTCTTGGCAATCCGTTGATCCTGCGGGAAGATGGAAGCTATGATGTGGATTTTGAAAATTTAGAAGAACTGCTCAAAAAGAGGAAAACTACGATGTTCCTTTTGTGCAGCCCACACAACCCGACGGGCAAGTGCTTTACCAGAGAAGAGCTGACGAAGATGTCCGAGCTTTGCTTGAAGTACAATGTATTTGTTGTTTCCGATGAAATTCACTCTGATATCGTCTATAGCGGGAATAAACATATCCCGTATGGCAGCCTGTCTCAAGCAGCAGCGGATAACTGCGTTGTTTGCGTGAATCCAAGTAAGACCTTTAATATTGCAGGCGTACGTACGGGCGCAGTCATCATTCCCAACCGGAACAATCATGACTTGTTTTATGCTCCCTTGGAAAGCCTTAAAGCGTATGGACGTACTATTTTTGGAACGCTTCCCATCGAAGTGAGCTATAACGATTGTGATTATTATGCGGATCAGTTGTTGGAGTATCTGGAAGGCAATCGGAAGTATCTGAAAGAATTTTTGGAGACCAGAGTACCCAAAATTAAAATGGGAAATCCGCAGGCAACGTATCTAATGTGGCTTAATTGCAAAGCGTTAAACTTGGAGCCAAAAGAATTGCAGCAATTCTTCCTGCAAAAAGCAAAGGTTGCAATGAATGAAGGTTCTACCTTTGGGCCTGGCGGGGCTGGATTTATGCGGATGAATATTGCCTGCCCGCGCTCTAGATTGGTAGAAGCGCTGGAACGAATCGAAAAAGCAGTCAACCAACTATAAAAGAGAAGGTGTAATTTTTTATGAAGGAAATTATCAATACGAAAAAAGCGCCAGGCGCGATCGGCCCGTATTCACAAGCCGTAAAAGCCAATGGATTTGTTTTTATTTCAGGGCAATTGCCGATTAACCCGGAAACAGGAGCGTTTCCCGAGGGCGGCGTCAAGGAGCAGACAAGACAGTCGCTGGAGAATTTGCAAGCAATTTTGGCGGCAGACAAACTAGCGTTTTCCGATGTTGTTCGTACTGGAGTTTTTCTAAAGGACATGGAAGACTTTGCTGCTATGAATGAAGTGTATGGAGAGTTTTTTACAGAAAAGTTTCCAGCTCGTGTGTGTGTAGAGGTTGCGCGGCTTCCGAAAGACGCTCTTGTTGAAATTGAAGTAACAGCAGTATCCAGATAACTAACTAAAAGATGCTATCCTTTGCGAATCATGCGGAGGATAGCATCTTTTTTAGTGGGGACTTCTGCTTTTTCCCAGAATGTGCTCAATCTCTAGTTTCATCACTACTATTCGATCCATTTCTTTCGTCACTTTTTCTTTTCCGCTGGTGATATAATCAACATAAGTTGTTCCTCTTAACGCATCTTTTGGGACAGCGCCATTGTGAAAGGCAGCCAGCGATATCATTCTACTAAACTTAGGTAGAAGTAGCTAGGTTGGCAAGAATATCATTGGAGAATGCAAGGTGAAAATAGTGAGTAAAGATAATAACTGGTTAGAACGGGTAAAACAGTTAGAGAAAAAACGAAAATGGATTTGGCTATGCGCAGCAGTAACCTTTTTAGCAGCGTATTTTCATAGAACGGTGACTGGGGTTGTTGCCGATAGCCTGATGCGCGATTTTTCTATTGCTCAAGCTTCTGAATTAGGCATACTGTCTTCCATTTATTTTTATACCTATGCAGCGATGCAGATTCCATCTGGCATTCTAGCAGATCGTTACGGACCACGTTTAGTTATCAGTACATCTATCGTAGTCGCAGCGTTTGGGGCAGCAATTATCGGCTGGTCGGAAAGTTTGAACAGCCTTTATATAGGTCGCTTTTTAGCAAGCCTAGGCGTGAGTGTGGTGTACGTCAATGTAGTCAAGCTGCAAGCAGAGTGGTTTCGGATGAGGGAATTTGCGACGATGTTAGGCCTGCTGACTCTTGTGGGGAATGGAGGCTCGTTATTGTCGGCTACACCCTTGGCGGTATTGGTCGAATCGGCTGGCTGGCGGTCTGCATTTTTTTTGGTCGCCGTATATTCATTACTTATGGCAAGCTTGTGCTGGGTTGTTATTCGCAACCACCCCAAGGAAGAGGGCCTTCCTTCAATGGCGGAAGTTGCAACACAAGAATTTGGCGGCTCTATGGTTAGTCCTGTTTCTCCAGCGAAAAACAACTTGATGGTAGGGCTGGTTACCGTATTGCGCAATCGGCATACGTGGACACCCTTTTTAGCATCAGTTGCCGTATTTGGCGTATACATGGCGATTAGTGGGATATGGGCAGTACCGTATTTTATGCAAGTTTTGCATATGTCTCGTGTGGAAGCAGCGAATCAAGTGCTGCTCATGTTTCTGGGGAACATGGTCGGAGCTCCTCTTGTGGGCTATTTTTCAGATCGTTTTGGGCGACGGCGTTGCCCGTATGTAGTGACGACTATCTTGTTTTTAGCAGCTTTGATCTGCTTGACGCTAGGAGGAACGCAAATACCTTTATGGCTATTATCGCTACTTTGTTTCTCTTTTGGCATCGGAGTATCCGGTGTATCTGTAGCTGTTGTGTGTGCCAAAGAAGTCAATCAACCACATTTGACAGGTATTAGCGCAGGCATAGTAAATTCAGCGCCTTTTCTAGGAGCGGCTTTATTGCAACCAGCTTTTGGCTGGGTGCTGGATCAATTCTGGCAGGGAACTGTAGAGCTAGGTGTGAAAATCTATACGGCGGAAGCGTATCAAAATGCATTTGGAATGTGTGCAATTGTTTTGCTTTTTGGCTTAGGGGCAACTTTATTAATTAAAGAGACCTATGGCAAGCAAATTAAGCTCTAAGGGCGGGAACGTTAAAGTCCGATATTGGGGACTGAGCTGGCGGTGATCGAGGACAAAGCCGATGTTTGTTTGCTAACTTGGCTCGTAGGCAAATGGCGTAGCTGTGAAAATGAATGCTCAATATATAAAAATTATAAAAAATGGCTACAACCCTTAAATTTAGGAGGGGTGTAGCCATCCTTTATAATTAGAACCTCTTCTTTGGGAAGATACAAAAAAACTCAAAAAAACTCATAATGATAGTGTGTAGAGAATGTTTACATTTTAATAAAATAATGTTACATTAACACTTGCCCCGTAAAAATGGTGAGTTTTGGGACTTGGAGTCTTGGCAGAATGGGACTTTGAGCCTGGAAAACAAGAGGCGTGTTAGCGCAGGAGAACCGTTTTTCATAGTAATTAATCGACTGAAAAAGGAGCCGATGATGGTAATGAATCATACAAAGCATATTAGTTTGGAAGATTTGAAGTTAACCGATATTATTGATTTGAGGTTTTTGCAGCAATTTCAAGATGATTTTGCTACGGCAATAGGAATTGCAAGTGTAACGGTTGATATGGATGGAACCCCTATTACCGATCCTAGCAGATATACGCGGTTTTGCATGGATTATACGCATTCTACAGAGTGCGGAGATAAGCGTTGCGCTGAATCTCACCGAAAAGGAGGGGAGGAAGCGGCAAGACTCGGAAAACCTGTAGTCTATGAATGTCATGCCGGCCTAATTGATTTTGCCGCCCCTGTTATTGTAGATGGAAAACAATTAGGAACCATTCTGGGAGGACAGGTTCTTACCTCAAATTTAGAAGAAGAAAAGTATCGGAGAATAGCTAGAGAAATAGGGGTACATGAAGAGGAATATGTAGAGGCCGCGAAGGAAGTGAAATTGCTGTCGCGGGAAAGTGTAGAAGCGGCTGCTAATGTTCTATTTACTGTTGCCAATAGCATGTCGAGAGATGCATATCATCAAAAAGAGCTACAGTCTATAGCAGGGGTTCTGAATGATGGCATTACTCAAATTTCAGCTACGATGGAAGAGCTGGCGGCTTCGGCGTCGACGGTTAGCGCCAATCAAAGCGCTCTAAATGGTGAAATTCAGAATGTAAATACCGTAACTGGCGAAATTAACCAAGTTACAACTCTCATCAAAGACATTGCAGACGAAACTCGTTTGCTGGGTCTTAATGCAGCCATTGAAGCGGCAAGAGCCGGGGAGGCTGGTTTAGGTTTTGGCGTAGTTGCGCAGGAGATCAGAAAATTATCAGCAGACTCTAAACAGACCGTGGGCAAGATACAAGAATTTACTTCTGCCATCAGCAGTTCTGTGGATCGAACTGTCAACATGGGCAATGAAACCACGATTACTGTGGAACAGCAAGCTGCGGCGATTCAGGAAGTGACGGCAAGTATCGAGGAAATCCACAGTTTGACCGAACAGCTGTATAACCTTGCTAACTCTAAATAATATAAAAAGCGCAGAAGAGGGATGAATGTGGCAAATCATCAGCTGGTTGTTTTTGAATTAGACGGTGAAGAATATGGAATTAATGCCTTAACGGTTAATGGAATCTTACGGCCCAAGAAGTTTTCGCTTCATAAAATGCCAGGGTTGCCTCCAATGATAGAAGGTGTGATTGATTTGCGCGGACAAATTAATTACATTTTCAATTTAGGGATTAAGCTTAAATTGGACAAGACAATAATTACGGAAGACAGTAAATTTGTTATGGTAAATGTTCGAGATACGATTATGGGATGTATTGTAGATGAGGTTACAGATATTGTAATTGTGTCTGATGAACAGATTCAGGCGCAGCCTTCCTTTATTGCGGATGCGAATGGCAACTATGTGGATGGGGTTGCGAAACTTGAGGATCGTTTAATTATTATTTTAAAACCGGAATGTCTCTTTTCTGTAGAAGAGATACCGAAGGAAGTCCTTCAGTAAAGGCAAGATTTTTATACTTTATGATAGCGAAGGCTGGCTGCAACTCTTGAAATAAGGAGTGATGTAGCCAGCTTTTTATTAGTTGCTAAGTGCATTGGCAATGAGTTAGTGCATAGGGACAGCAGAGAATATTTACATTTTGTTAATGCGGTGTTATATTGTACTAAAATAATTGTTCTGAAATATTGAAAAACAATAAGCCTTAAGGACTGAAAGTTGGGGACTTTGAGCATGGAGTTGAGAAGCAAGAAGCCCTCTTAATACATAGATGTTAGAAACAAAATTAAAATTGGAGTTGAGGAAAATGAACGCACTGACGAACATGAAAGTGAGCATGAAGTTAGGAGTTTTAATTCTTGTGGCTTTTTTATCGTTGGGGATTGTCGGTTTTGCTGGGTATTACTATCTCAATCAAGCCAGTAAAGATATAGCGATTATGTATGAAAAACGATTGATTCCAGTTCGGTTATCCGTTGAAATCGCCTCATTCCTTAGAACGGCTAATGGCAATGTGCTGGAATTGATGCTTACAACGGATGATGCAAAAAACCTTGAGTTGAAGAAAGAGATAGAGGAGCGAGCTCAAGGAATTAACCAAAATATGGACAGTTTAAAGCAAATGCATTTGGATAGCAAAGCGGATGAATTGCTTGCTAAAATGGAACAGGCTCAACAAAAATACCGTGCCGCTAGAGGTCCGGTAGTAGAGTTGGCATTGCAAAATAAAAACGCCGAAGCCTATGTGTTATATTCGGCGACTCTGGAGCCACGGGCGAATGAATATGTCAGCAGTGTGCGCGATTATACGGTACACATCCAGAAGCTATCGGAGCAAATGAACGCCGATATACAAGATGCCGAAGCAAGAGCTATACAAATTCTAGTAGGCTCTATTCTAATTTCGTGTATCATACTGGGCTTCTTTGGCTGGCTGATTAACAAAATGATCTCCCATCCCTTGCGGCTGATGGTCGCTTTTTGCGGGGAATTGGCTGCTGGCGATTTTCGTGAAAAACCGCGTAAGGTTAGCAGAAGAGATGAAATTGGGCAAGTGGCTGATGCGCTAGCGAATATGAGGAGCAATTTGCGTGGAGTCTTACAACGTGTCAACGAATCGACCGAGCACGTGGCTGCTTCCTCCGAAGAGCTGACTGCCAGTTCCGAACAATCGGCTCAGGCTGCCAATCAAGTGGCCGCTTCGATTACGGATGTGGCTAACGGGGCCAATAAACAGCTGGTAGCGGCAAATGAAGCGTCCGACGTGGTTTCTCAGATGTCCGCGAGCATTCAGCAGGTTGCAGCGAATACAAACCTTGTTGCGGAGCAATCCGCACAAGCGGCTGGAAAAGCTAAAGAAGGGGGCGCCTCTGTTGAAAAAGCAGTCGCGCAAATGGTTCGCGTTGAAGAAACTGTTAATGCTTCAGCGAGTGTGGTAGCAAAACTAGGCGAGCGGTCAAAAGAAATTGGGCAGATCGTTGACACTATTTCCGGTATTGCCGGGCAAACAAACCTTCTTGCGCTTAATGCGGCAATAGAAGCGGCACGCGCTGGAGAACAGGGGCGCGGTTTTGCAGTTGTGGCGGAGGAAGTACGCAAACTTGCGGAGCAATCGCAGGAAGCTGCTGGCAGAATTGCCAACATGATTGGAGAAATTCAAGGAGATACCGGAAAGGCCGTCTCGGCAATGAATGAGGGAACGCGCGAAGTCAAAACAGGCGCAGAGGTGGTTAGTGTTGCCGGAGATGCCTTCCAAGAGATTGTGAAGCTGGTATCGGATGTTTCCAGACAAATCATGGAGATCTCCTCGGCTATTCAGCAGATGGCAAGCGGAAGTCAACAAATTGTGGAAACGGTTAAGACAATTGATGGCCTCAGTAAATCCTCTGCAGCCGAAGCGCAGAGCGTATCCGCGGCTACGGAGGAACAATTGGCTTCTATGGAAGAAATTGCGTCCGCCAGCCAGACGCTGGCATCATTGGCCCAAGATTTACAAAAGGAAGTTTCGAAATTTCAGATTTAGTTAAGAGTGGTGAACAAACGAAGTTCCTGTTACTAATAGGGATGGAATATTTGACTATAGGCTCTAATTGACCGCAAAAAGCCGTGAACGTTAAAAAACGTTCACGGCTTTTTAGTTTAAAATCAGAAGAGCAGGGTTATTGTCGATGGAAAATACATTGGAAGTGGGTAGTGGTCGAAGTTGGATTGTAGTAATGATGCGGTTGGTCGGCTCGAAAGAAGAGAGTGTCGCCCTGTGATAAATTGGAAGAGCGCCCCTTAATAGTTACAATTAAGGATCCTTCTAGTACAAAGACGTATTCAGTAGAATACGCGTCATGGGGAGCAGAATTGTGTGTGTGCATCGAGTCAAGCTCGGCAATGAAAATGCCAACAGGAGAAAAGGAATTCGAAAAGATAGGCCATAAACGCAAGCCAGCGTCGTTGTCGATGAGCGGAGGTTTTGATTTTTTACGTACAATTTCAAGGGGATATTCATGAGTTTCCAATAAATCACCTAAAGCAACTTGTAGGCCGACAGCGATTTTCCAAAGGGTGTTAATGGTGGGGTTGGAATCGCCGCGTTCGATCTGGCAAAGGAGCGCTTTACTAACCCCAGAAGACTCGGCAAGCTTGTCGAAGCTGAAATTTTTTTCTTTGCGCAAACGAATTAAGTTTTGACTGATGATTTCGTTTAGGTTATTCAAAATTGAAACTCCTCTCTGTTGAAAAAAATGAGGGAAAATTCTCACAAAAGGCGCAGGACATATTTACATCCGAAAGAAACAATGTTATGTTATATTAAAAGATTATTCTAAAATATCGAAAATCAATAAACCTAAAGAAGGGAAATGAGAGACAATAGACCTGTAGTTCGAGAAGGTCATGCTGCCATAAGAGGGTATGCTGGCAGTATATAAAATAAGAGTTTTTTATAGAACGGATCGTGACCAAAGTTGGATAAAAGGTAGTCCAGAAATATTGTATCATATCAAATGGCTGAGTAATAATGTCATTCTGAAGTAAAGTATTAATTTATGTAATTTGAAAGGGGCGAAATTATATGGCTAAGGTTGCAGAAGTCAGCAGAAAAAGTATCAAAACAAAGCTAATGATCACAATCTCTCTGATGTTGGCAGTTACAGTTGGAGTTCTCGTGCTCTTTAATTTGAGAGCCAGTGAAAATGCTTTGTCAGAAAAAATCAGCGAAGTTATGTTGAGCAATACAGAGACAGCCGCAGAAGGGGTTGCGAAAGAAGTTGCAGCGGTTCGGGCTATTGTTGAATTTATTGCTGCTGACGATAAAGTGAAAGCGGCTGATGCCGGTGTTGCGATTGCACGGTTGGCTGAAATAAAGAAGACGCAGCCCAAAATTGATTCTCTTGGCATTGCAGGTCTAGACGGAAAATACGTGGACAGTACCGGCGCTACGATGGCGATTGCAGAGCGGGAATACTTTAAAGAAGCATTACAAAAACAGGCGACTGTAATTTCAGGTGACCCTGTTGTATCTAAAGCTACTGGAAAATTAGTCGCTGTTGTTGCAACGCCCGTGAAACAGAATAGTACGGTAGTTGGGGTTATTATTGCAGCGGTTAACGTAGATACGATAAAAGAGTACATTCTTGGACGGAAAATTGGTAATGAAGGATATGCCTTCTTGGTTGGAAAATCAGGGCTTGTCATTATGCATCCGAACGATCAGGTAGCTATGAAGCAGAATTTCTTGACAGGAGATGTGGGTGCATTAAAAGACATGGTAAAAGAGGCACTTGCTGGGAAAAAAGGTGTGAAAGAATATGAATTCGGAGGCATTGTTAAATTTGCCGGCTATTCCTTGATTCCTGGTACTCCCTGGGCGGTATGCACTACTGATACGAAAACAGAGGCAATGAAAGCCATTGGGGAAATGAGAACGCAGTCGATTCTGATAGGGATCGTGGCCATTTTGCTTGCGGCGGGTTTCATTTACTTTATTGCGGTCAAGACTACGGAGCCTATCGTGCATTTAATGGAAGCGGCGGACAAAATTGCCGCAGGCGATTTGACACAAACTGTCGCAATTACGTCGGAAGATGAAATTGGGAGATTAGGAACTTCGTTTAATGTGATGGTATCGCAGCTTCGTGATCTTCTGGGACAAGTAACGCAAACTGCGAATCAGTTGAATCATGCTTCTCAGCAAATGGTAGAAATATCTCAAGACAATTCTGCAACGATGCAGCAGATTGCGGCATCAACTGAAGAAATTTCAGCGGGCCTGGAAACCGTGTCGGCCTCGACGGAAGAAGTCACTGCTTCTTCTGAAAATATGGGCGCTAATGTCCATCAAGTGGCGCAGATTGCAGCGGATGGTGCTAAGGTGGCCAAGACGGTTGAGCAGCAGGCGATTAATTTGCAACAAAACGCAAGGGCCTCTAGCGATACTGCTCATAGCATGTATGACGGAATTAGCGCTCGGGTGACAAAGGCAATTGATGATGCTAAAATTGTCAACGAAATATCGACAATGGCGGCATCGATTGCTGCGATTGCGGGACAGACAAATTTGCTGGCGCTCAACGCAGCGATTGAAGCCGCCAGAGCGGGAGAACAAGGTCGCGGCTTTGCTGTAGTTGCGGAAGAAGTACGCAAGTTGGCCGAAGAATCGGCTCGTGCGGTAGGGAATATTCAGGGGTTAACACAACAAGTGGAAGCTGCGATCGGGATCTTAGTGAACAGTGGAAATGATATGCTGCAATTTATTGACGGAACCGTGAAAAAAGACTACGCAGCATTTGTTGAGATTGGTCAGCAGTATAAAGAAGATGCGGATAGCTTCCTTGCGGTGACAACGGGAATTGGAGATCGCATGAATCAGATTGTGCAAGAAGTGAATGAAGTTAACAAAGCCATTGAATCGGTAGCAAAAACAATAACCCAAAGCGCGGATGGAGCGGAGGAGATTGCAAGAGGAGCTACAGATGCTAGCCAAGGAGTTGATAAAATGTCGCGTTCTGCAGCGGAATTGGCAAATGTGGCAGCGGAACTAAACAAATTAGTGGGGACCTTTAAGATCTAAGAAATATGTTGTTCAACCATCTTAAGGATGTTTGTGCGGAAAATAAGGCGGGCTTTTGAGCGGCAGCGATCTATTGGCAAAAAGAGACTTTTGAAAAGACCTGCGTGAGTAAACTTGCGCAGGTCTTTTTGTGAGTCTAAAATCATTAAAATGAAATGCTGCGAAAGGTATTTGTTAGGGAATATAGAAATTAGATAAAAGGGATAGTGTCAAGGTATGTTCGCAAAAACCATCGCACTCTGAAATAGCTAAGCGCTTTTGCTCAACTGTTGTTGAAGTTCAGTGATAAGCATAGGATTTATATAAGAGCGCCCGCTAGACCAGTCCTCGCTATATTCGATAAGATAGCTGGTCACTAGGCGAATGTAGGAATCCATACTTGGGAAAATGCCTACGACTTTAGTGCGACGGCGTATTTCCCTGTTTAGCCGTTCCAGAAGATTGGTGGATGCAATTTTGCGAGCGTCAATTTGCCGGAAATTGAAGAATTGAAGGGATTCTTCCAACCCTTCTTCCAAAGTGGCAATGGCTTGCGGATATTTGCCTTCATACTCGTTCATGAGCCAATTGGCATACTTTTTAGCGCTGTCATAGTCTGGTTGAAGCCAAATCTGTTTTAACTTTTCCGCAAAGAATTTCTTATCTCTACTGGAAACACAACCTAAAATGTTACGCATAAAATGAACCTTGCATCGTTGCCAGGAGCAGCCGACAAAGGACTCGCGGACCGCTTTGACCAATCCCTTATGAGCGTCGGATACCACTAGCCAAACTTTCTCTATACCACGTTCTTTAAGGTTATCAAATAGCTTGGTATACGTAGTAGCTGACTCTTCATACATCGGTTCGACAGCCAAAATGTCGCGCTTGCCTTCTGTATTAATGCCTGTTACTACCAAGACAGCCATGTTTTTAACTGCGCGATTATCGCGGATTCGCTCGTAAAGAGCATCGACCCAAAGCACTGGATACGTGGCGTCCAGCTTGCGCTGTCGAAATGCCTCCACCTGCTCGTTTAGTTCTTTAGTAAGGACTGACACCTGCCCCCGCGAGATCGACTCAATTCCCAAGGTTTTGGTCAGCCTATCCATTTTTCGCGTTGAAACGCCATTGACGTATGCTTCTTGGATTACGCTCATTAAAGCGGCTTCCGATCGCTTCTTGGCTTCAACAAAGAAGGGAATATAGCCGCCATTTCTAATTTTGGGCACCATTAAATACATCGTCCCCATTCGTGTGTCGAAGCGGCGAACCCGATAACCGGAGCGATATCCTTGGCGCTCTTCACTACGCTCAGATTTTTCAGCGCCAAGCTTTCCTTCTACTTCGGCTTCCATAAGCCGTTCACAGAGCCATTTGAGCATCGATACCATGGGTTCTTCGTCCAACACAAATTTCATTAGCATTTTTTCGAAAGGTACGGTAGAATTTTGGTAAGCCATCGATTACACGCTCCTTTGGGTTTGCTAGCACTTACCTTTTCGGAGTTTTCGATGGCTTTTCCTTTTTCACTTTTGCGAACTTAATTCTACGCTATCATAAAAGAAGATTAACTTTTGATGCGATATAACATAGGCTTTATTCAATATATGGTCGTTTGATACGCTTACATATTCTACGTAAGTGTATTTTTTTATACGTAAAAAAATCTGAAAATAGAAGCGGTGTGTATTGATTCAAAAGATATATTGCTGCGGGAATGGAAAAGGCATTTGCATACTAATAGTAAGCCTTTTAGATAAAATGAAGTGCAAAATACACTAGCAAGGGAGTCGTAGGTATGAAAGAGATTGTGAATGGGTTTCAAACTGTCAAAGCATTAATGAAGCAGCAAATCGAATTTTATAAAAAAGCGAATGAAGCGGAGCTAATTGAAACAATGATTACCCCCTGCTTGATTGTGCTTGATAAGCTTCAGAATGTTACATATAGTAGTAGCTTTTGGAGTGATTATTCCGATTTTGAGTCGAATGGCATTTCGGCAACTAACATACTCGAAGAGAGTGTAATTATAGAGTATTTACAAGGCAAAAAAGCTGATATTGACAAAATTATGATAGAAAAAAAGAAAAACAAAATTTTATCAGAACCTATCTCTTCTCGGATTGGCATTCGCTATATGGAGTTTTGCATCTTGCCAATTTTTAAAACTGAAAATGAGGTTGATGGGGTTATTGTTTTAGGAAGAGATGCAACTAGGCAGGTAATGTTAAGAAAAGAGCTTGAAGCCGCCCAACTGGCACATATGAAAAATGAAGCATTTTATAAGCAAGTTTTCAATTCTACACAAATTATTTTTGCGTTGCATAAGCTTATTTTTGATGAGAACGAACAAGTAATTGATTTTGAGTATATTGATTTGAACCCTGCGTATGAGCGGGAAACGGGGTATTCGTTAAAAGACTTGAGCGGAAATACGCTATACTCTGTTTTCCCGGATTCAAGCAAACATTCAGCAGACTGGCTGCATCTGTTTCGTGAAGCGGAGCAATACGGTAAAAGCATTACGATCGAGCATTCCTATTGCGGGAAGGATGTATGGTATCGGACGTCAATTTGCTCGCCGCAAAAGGGGTGTGTAGTAACTTTTTCTGAAAATATAACCGAGTATATAACACGGGAAAAAATACTTAAAGCTAAATTGTCGCAATGGGAAATGGCGCTCCAAATCAGCAAGCAGTTTGTTTGGCGGTGGCGAATAGAAAAAAATGATAGTTCTGCAAAGAGCTGGTTTGACAACAGTCTGTTTGAGGTATCTTCTGAATGCGAAAGTGTAATTGCCGCCAGCTCTTTCAAAGACCTTAAAACGGTCGCTGAATGGTTAGCGCTAATGCATGAGAGTGATCGATGGCGAGTAAAAGAAGAAATGGAAATGGTAGTTGCACAAAAGATGGTTGCTTTTGAACATGAATTTCGTGTGAACAATACAGATGGGCCACTCCTTTGGATGAAGCTAGAAGGAAAAAAAATATCTGATTCTGAAGAGTTTCTCGAATATGTCGGCGTTTGCTACGATTTTTCTGTCACAAAAACCAAAGAAGCGCAACTTATGAAACAAAATGAGTTTTACGAAATATTGGCGGATAGCATCGACGATATAATTTTGCTTTTACAATGGCAGGGATGTTGTAAAGCGGACATTGTATTTGTGAATGACTATTTTTATCGAAAACTCGGATATGAGCCGTCTGAAGTGAATGGGCTGTCTTTTTTTAATGTTTGCGCAAGCGGGATGGAAGAAAAACTGCATAGCTTTTTTCACGAAGTAAATCGCAGGGGAAATGGAGTAACCGCCTTGGAACTTCAAAGTAAAGAAGGCGTTAAAACATGGTTTGAAATTCGAGGATACCGATATATTAATGGTATAAACAGCTTTTTCTCATTTGTATGTAGAGATATGAGGGAGAAAGAGGAACAAAAGACCATTTTTTATCATGCTAGAGAAAGAGAAAAGCGAGACAAGGTGTTCAGCGCCGTTATCGCTGGAGATACAGCAGCGATTAAGCAGGGGCGAAAAATACTCCAGAATCAAGGCGTAAGCTTATTGAGGGATGAAAAGTTACTTTGTGTTGTGCTGGAAGTAGATACTATAAATTTTGTTGAAGATCAATATGAGAAGATAGTAAGCGTGCTTGCCATCGTTGAAAAAAATAAGGACTGGGTGTGCTGGAAGCAGGAAAATACGGTTTGTATTATGGGGGCTGTACTGATTGATGAAGAGGAACTAAGGGGAGTTAAGCAAGAACTTGCCACTTCTGTTGCGCGTATTTTAGAAGAGTCAATTCCTAAGGCACAAGTCTTGATTGGAGCAGCAGCCTTTTTTGAATGTTTAGGAGAACTGAAAGATCGTATTGCGGACTGCAGAATGGCAATTAAGATTGGGAAGAAACTGTGGCCGGAACGAGTGATATATCACTTTGAAGAAGTAGAATTATATCAACTGTTTTTTGATGTTAAAGATAAACGATTAGTGACGAGTTATGTTCGGCAAGCCTTGGGAAATTTGTTGAATTATAAAGGGAATAAGAAAGAAGAATATTTAAAGATGTTGGAAGTATTTTTGGAAGTGGATAGTCTTTTGGAGACTTCGCGTAAAGTGTTCATCCATCACAAGACGGCGGAAGTTCGAAAGAAGAAAATAGAAAAAATTTTAGGAGTGTCGTTGGACGACGCAGAAACCAAAATGCGCTTAAAAATGGCATTCCATTTAAAGAAACTTTTCGCTTAATGAAAAGCGCAAACAAAGCGCAAAACATATCTATGAAAGATATGTTTTGCGCTTTGTTTTATCTTGGAAAGATGTTAATAGATAAGACGCTGAAAAAAGTAAAAAAATAGAAAAAATAACTGGACGATTCTTTACAAAACGTATCTTTACGAGATATAAACTATGTGAATTGTGTTTGGTATAATAACATAACTACAATTTAGAACGAACTTCCTTTAATACTTAATGTGGCGAAGGAGCGGTACAGATGAAAAAAGGCAAAAAAGATAATTTTGGAATTACTCCCATTCCTGACGCTATTTCTAATCTCGTTTGGCAAATGCTTTCCGATGCTGCCATGATTGTGTGTGTGGATGGGCGAATTGAAATAATCAATCGCCATTTTTCAGATTTGACGGGGTATTCATTGAACGAAACGTTAGGGAAAACGACACTGGAACTTAAACTTTGGAGTAATCCGGAGGAGCGGGCGGCGATGCTGAATCTTCTTGCCGAAGAGCGAGAGGTGACGGACTTCGACGCCGTTTTTTGTAATAAAACAGGGGATTTAATTTTGACAAAAATACATGCTCGGCGCTTTCAATTGAGAAAAAAACATTACTATATAGTGACCATACAAGAGCTTCGAAGGCCGATTTGCGTGGAACGAAAAAACAAGTTGAACAAGGATAGCTTGCTACTGCGAAGCCAAATGCTGTTAGCGGCGGCAAGCTTAGTACAATTTGGGCCATGGGAATATAATGCTGAAACCGATAGATTTATTTTTGGGGATGATTTCTACGCGATCTATGGAACCAGCGTAGCCGCGGAAGGGCGCATCATGAGTTTTGACGGTTACGTTAGAAATTTTGTTTACTATAAGGATGCTTGGATTTTTGAAAAAGAAAAAGATAAACTGCGAACAGACAATGAAAATCTATCTAAAGATGTTAAGCATCGTATTGTGAGAAGAGATGGGGCCATTAGAACGGTTCTCGTACGGCGGCGGACGATAGTAGGGGATAATGGAAAACTTATCAAAGCGTATGGGGTTAATCAGGATATTACAGAGCGAGAAGAATATGAAAAAGAGAGCGAGAGGCAAAAAGAGGTCATTTTAAAGATGGCTTACTATGATTTTTTAACAGGACTTCCTAATCGCAGGAGCTTATGTGAAAGACTGTTTTGCGAGCTGGATGTATCGGGACCTAGAGAAAAGGCAGGAGCCGTTTTTTTGGTCGACTTAGATGAAATTAAATTTATCAATGATAATTATGGACATTCTATGGGGGATCATATTATTGAAACCTGTGGAAGAAGAATTGTTGGGGCATTAGAGCCTAACGCCTTCGTTAGTCGGGTTGGAGGCGATGAATTTATGGTGGTGTTGCCAGAAGCATCTCCATTTACTGCGGTAGAAGAAATAGCGCAGGAGCTTCTTTCTTCCATATCAATGGAACAGGAACATGATGGAGCTTTTTTTTATGTAACTGCAAGTGTTGGGATTGCTCACTATCCTAAAGACGGAAATACCGTAGAAGATATTCTGAAATTTGCTGATATTGCTATGTACGCTGCGAAGGCGGAAGGGAAAAATCGGTGGAAAAGATTTTCCCCGCAATTGCTGGAGTCAGTGAATGAACGAGCTAGGCTGCAAGAAGGACTTAGGGGAGCCTTGAAAAACGGAGAGATGTATCTTGAGTATCAGCCTCAGTATCATATTGGCGAAGATTCTGTTTTAGGCGTGGAAGCACTTCTGCGATGGGAAAGCGAAAAATATGGAATAATTCCGCCAGCTAAATTTATTCCAGTGGCAGAGCAAGCTGGATTCATTCATTCCATTGGAAAATGGGCATTGAAAGAAGCTTGCCGTTTTGCGCATCGACTAGCGCAATTGGGGATGGAGAGTATACGAGTTTCAGTAAATATATCCGTAAAGCAGCTTGCTGCAGGAGATTTTATGGATGTGGTCCGCAGCGCAATCAGCGAAGCGGGAATTCAACCGGAGCAGTTGGAATTGGAAGTGACGGAAAGCTTAATGATTGCATCGTTTGAAGATGCACTCGCCAAATTGAATGCGTTAAAAGATTGGGGGATTCATTTATCTTTAGATGATTTCGGAACTGGCTTTTCCTCGTTAACCTATCTGAGGAGGTTTCCGTTTCGAACTTTGAAAATTGATAAATCCTTTGTGGCGATGATTGAAGAAGACGTTGCAGGAGCGAAAGTGATTGGAACTATTATTCGTATGGCCTGCGATAACAATATGAATGTTGTGGCGGAAGGAGTGGAAACCAAAGAACAGTTAGCGTATTTAAAACAATACGGGTGCGAATGCATTCAAGGATATTACTTTAGCAAGCCTATACGAGAGGATGATGCGATAGAACTTTTGCAAAAATATCAAAAAACAGGAGGCGTATGAAGTGGGGACGTACGGAGCATGGATTTCGAAAAATGAAGCGTATGAAAAAGCTCAAGTGACGCCGTTAGAAGCGAAGCGCTATTTGAATTCCTTCTTAAAGCTGGCGCCAGAAGCAACGCTTGAGAAAGGGCGCCTGGTTTCTGAGAGCGTTCCTGAAATTCTTCGTAAATTTAAGTTTATGGAGTCTAGCGGATTAAAGATGGAAGAGATTGAGCAAGCGTTAGAAAAAAATCTTGCTCCGCAAGGCGAGTCGCTAGCAGAAAGACAGAAACGAAAAGAACCGCAGCAAATGATTCGGGCGGTCATAGAGATTTTAATGGAGCAGGCTGAAGTGCAACGCAATATGTTTGAAGTATTCACCAAAGAAATTACTAAATTGCAAGATCGCATTGCTTTTTTGGAAAAGAAGGGTCAACAGGCGCCTTGAAGGCAGTGAAAGTGCTTTTGTGGTAAAGAAATTAGTGTTTTAAACAGGAGGGGACTTATTTTGAAAATGAATTTGACTGCTAAAATGATTGCCTATTTCTTGCTAGTTTTATTAGTATCTTCAGCCGGGTTTTCCTATACAGCTTGGAAAGTAGACGATTCTGCAAAACTTACTTCTGAGGTGCGGGGAAAGTATTTGCCTCGCTTATTGAAAACGACAGAGGCTAATGCCAATTTGGGCGATATAATTGGCGATTTGCGCGGTTTCTTTATTACGAAAGACCAGCAATTGGTCAATGATTACAAGAAAAAATCAGAAGCGAATCGAAAAGACTTAGACGAGTTGATTAATGAATCCTATACAACCGAGGGGAAAAGAGTGTCTAATGAGCTTAAAACCTTGAGTAATCAGTATTTTGATATTGCAGACACGAAGTTCATCCCATTAGTGCAAGCTGGCAAGATGGATGAGGCAACATTGGTGATGACGCATGAGATGAAGCCGCTAGCTACGACTCTTTCGGATAAGTTTGACGCGTACCAGGAAATGCGGAATAAGCAGATGAGCGACATCCTTGCAACCGCAGAGGAAAATGCAAGCTCGGCAAAGAATGCAGCTATCTTTGCCGGTATTTTGGCAACTATACTAGGTTTGGCTATCGGCTTTTTTGCAGCGCGGCGTATTGCGAGGCCCGTGAATGAGCTGGCAGTGGTTGCGCAAACAGTTGCAAGAGGGGATTTAACTCAGTACGTACAAGTGAACAGCCAAGACGAGATTGGACATTTAGCAGATTCCTTCAACACTATGATTGACCAATTAAAGTCGCTTCTCGGTCAAGTAAGTAAAACGGCGCACCATTTGAATTCAGCATCTCAAGAAATAGTGGGGGTGGCGCAGGATAATTCGGCTACTATGCAGCAGATTGCAGCGTCGACCGAAGAAATTTCAGCGGGCCTAGAAACCGTATCGGCTTCGACGGAAGAAGTTACCGCTTCTTCTGAAAATATGGGGGCTAATGTTCATCAAGTGGCGCAAATAGCGGATGAAGGATCTAAAGTGGCGAAAGCTGTTGAACAACAAGCGCTAAGCTTACAGCAAGATGCTAGAACTTCAAGCGATACTGCAAATTCCATGTACGAAGGAATTAGTGCGCGTGTAACAAAAGCAATTGATGACGCCAAAATTGTTAATGAAATTTCGACAATGGCCTCATCTATTGCAGCCATTGCGGGCCAGACGAATCTGTTGGCTCTCAATGCAGCGATTGAAGCGGCCAGGGCTGGAGAACAAGGGCGCGGCTTTGCTGTTGTCGCGGAGGAAGTACGCAAGTTGGCCGAAGAGTCGGCTCGCGTGGTGGGGAATATTCAAGAATTGACGCAGCAGGTGGAAGCGGCTATTGAAGTTCTAGTGAACAACGGTAATGATATGTTGCAATTCATTGACGGAACCGTGAAAAAAGACTACGCAGCCTTTGTTGACATTGGTCAACAGTATAAGAAAGACGCGGATAGTTTCCTTTCGGTAACAACGGGAATTGGAGACCGAATGAAGCAGATCGTGCAAGAAGTAAATGAAGTCAATAAAGCCATTGAGTCGGTTGCGACAACCATTACGCAAAGCGCCGATGGGGCGGAAGAAATTGCTAAGGGGACTACTGATACTAGTCAAGGAATTGATCAAATGTCGCGTGCAGCGACGGAATTGGCAAACGTGGCAGCGGAGTTAAATAAATTAGTGGGGGCCTTTAAGATTTAAGGAACATACTTTCGAGGGGGGCAGTTTCGGGACGTTTATACGACCAATAGAAGAAGCTTCCAACGTGGTAGTTACATGTTGAGAAAACGAGATTTTTGAAAAAGATCTGTGCGAGTAATTGCGCAGGTCTTTTTTTATGAGTTTAAAAGCATTAAAGGAGAATAATGGAAATAAATACAATATAATATTTAAATCCCAAAGGAGCGAATGAAAAAGGAGAGAAAAGAATTAAGAAGTTTGTTGCAAGTGATTATAGGCATCTTTCCATGTGGAGATAGTGATGAAAGAGGAGGCGAATTAGATTGTTAAATCCGGGAAAGCTAAACCCTGGTAGGCAAGAAGCTTTGGGGACGCGAATGTATTTTTTAGATCATTTACGGTCGTTTATTATTATCGTAGTCTTGGTTTATCATGCGGCGTTAGCCTACATGGTTCGAGGGCCGCAGTGGTATTATGTGATTGATACACAAAATAGCTTTCTATTTAATGTCATTGTGACCATCAGCGATGTCTTTGTTATGCCGGCTTTATTTTTTGTTGCAGGATTTTTTGGAATTCGCTCCTTGCTACGAACCGGCCAAGTGGCTTTTTGGCGGAGTAAGATAGTAAGAATTGGTATTCCCTATTTTGTGGGGATTCTGTTTTTAGCGCCGGCGGTTAACTATATTTACTTTTTAAGTCGCTTTGATACGCTGCCAGCGTATTTGGATTATTGGTGGAATATCTTTTTCGGTTTGGCGCGCCAACACGCTCACTTGTGGTTCTTGGGTGTATTGACTATGTTTTTTTTAGGATTATCGCTTACATACCGTTTTTATAAACCGCTAGAACAGATTGAAGAGCAGCCTACCTTGCCCGCAAAGAAGTTTATTGTAGGATTTGGTTTGGCAACAAGTATGGCCTTTTTTTTTGTAAAACAGTTCGTGGATGATTTTACCTGGATTATGATACCTAATGTGCTCATGTTTCAACCGACGCGCTGCACTTTCTATGTTTTCTATTTTGCGTTAGGCGTTTATGCGTATCGTAAGCAGTGGTTTACTTCTCATGGATATATGCCTGCGGTGAAGTTCTGGCTGCCAGTTGCTATTTTGTTGGGCGGTGTCTATGCTCAGTACAGAATCGCGCTATGGCCTAAACGGGAACAGATGCTTGTAATGCTGGGCAACGATTTGTTGTATGGATTTTTTTGTTTGGCAGCAGTGTTTGGTTTGATTGCTTTGTTTCATCAGCGAATGAATTATACATCACCGCTGTTGCGTAAACTAGCAGAAAACTCTTATGCAGTTTATTTTATCCACCAACCGGTTTTAATGTTGATCATACTTGCGGTTCGCGGCTATCAACTACCGGTAGTTATAAAATATTTGCTTGCTTGTTCTTTAGCTCTTGTAATCTGTTTCTTAGTTTCCGAACTGATTCTTTCCAAATTAAAACCTTTTCGTGTGGCAAGGAAAGCTAGATAGCGAGAACTGAGGTTGGTTCTGCCGCTCGTTAACAATGGAGAAATTTGGCTGCAACTCTTGAATTTAGGAGAGGTGCAGCCATTTTTAGTTGAGACTAAAAATGGGGCGGTATGGATGTATACTAAAGCAGAAATTATCACCCATCGGGTGATATCGGTGAAGGAAGAATTCCGATACACTTTTAGTATTGGTACAGAAATTTTGAATTTATAAATCAAGGAGGCGCAAACGTGAAAAAATGGATGCAAGTAGTGTTAGTCTGTTTAGCAGTATGCTTAGGGGCTGGGTTTATGGGAACGGAGCGGGTGGAAGCCGCAGACAAGGTTGTTTGGACAACGACAAATCTGTATTACGAGCTGGATGACCAGGGTACGCCCAAAGATGTACTTGTTATCGAAGGGTATTTTACAAATCATACAGGGAAATATATCAATTATTTTTATGAGGTAAATCTTGCTGCTACCATGAGAGCCGATATTGGTGCTGGGTATACAGGGACCGTGAATGGAACGTTTCGAAACTTTGAAAAGATGCTTGACCCTCATAGTGAGTCTGCTCATACCTTTAGAATTACGAATGCAAAAATAGTTTGGCCTATTGAAGAATATAAAGTGGTTCAGGGCTATACAAAATGGAAACAAAGTGATGCCGCTGGTTGAGTCGGTTCGAGTTAATTATTGTATGTACGGGTGGATGGCGCCAGCGTTTTGCTTAGTGGCGAGATCAAGTAAAGGAAAAATGGAGGGCGAAAATTATGATGATGCGTTTACTTATGGTGGGGTTGCTTTCGATGGCCGTATTGCTTGCAGGATGCTCAAACAGCCCGGAAGATGCGAAGAAAGAATTAGCTGATAAAAAAATTCAATACAATGAGCAGAGCTTTTTAAAAGCGGTAGAGGATCAAAAGAAGGACGTTGTTGAGCTATTTATTGAAGCAGGGATGAGCCCCAATGTTACAACTGCTAATGGCACTCCCTTGGTAACCGCAGCGGCGACGGGTAATTTAGAAATGGTCAAGTTTCTGGTTGAAAAAGGAGCTGACGTAAATAGTAAAAGCAAAGATAAAGGAGATTTAACGCCGCTGTTTGCTGCGGTTTTAGGAGGAGGGAAAGACAAAGACAAGCAGGAGACAGTAAAGTTTTTGTTGGATAAAGGGGCGGACGTGAATGCGCGTTTTGCTTCTAAAGGGTTTGAGGCAACACCGCTGATGATGGCGGCAGCGGAAAAGGATACAGAGATTGTTCGGCTGCTTTTGGCCAAGAAACCGGATATTCAAGCGATAGATGCAGGCACCGGCCTTACTGCTTTGATGATGGCCGTGCTTAATAATAATATTGAAAATACCAAAGAACTGTTGGCCCAGGGCGCCGATGTGAATAAGAAAGCAAAAAACAATACTACGGCTCTTTCGCTGGCTAAACAAGAAAAAAACAAGGAAATGATTACGATCTTGACGAATGCGGGAGCAAAGTAAGTTTTGCTTTGAGTTGCTTTTAAAACAGAGGATGAACCCAAATGTATAAAGCGAGAACCGCAGCACACAGGCTGCGGTTCTCGCTTTATTATTCAGACAAAATGGAATACCTCTAAGTTGTTTGCGGGAATTTGCCCAATAATCAACCGGTTAATACCTCATATTCTTCAGTGGATAGGATATTTTCAGGATTCAAGATAATGATTAAACGTTCGTCTATTTTTCCAATGCCGGCAAGGTATTTGCCGCTAAGATTTACGACAAACTCGGGTTGTTGCTGAATTTGTTCATCCGATATTGTGACAATGTCTGTTACTTCATCTACAATGCACCCGGCCACTGTGTTTTGGATGTTTAGCATAACAAACTTACTTTCTTCGGTAAGGATGGTTTTGGTTAGTCCCAGTTTAATGCCCAAATTGAAAATATAATTAATTTGCCCTCGCAAGTCAATCATGCCTTCAATTACATCCGGCAAGCCGGGGACTTTGTGAAGCTTAAATTTTTGCGGGCGCAATATACCGCTTACCGCTAAAGCATCAACACCGTACTCTTCACCATTTAACTCAAAAACAACTAATTGAATGTGAGCCATGGTCTCGCCTCCTTTCTGCGCTGATCGGTTTCTAGTGCTCATCTGCTAATGCGTTAAGTTGTTCTGTAAGACTTTGAATTTCTTCAACACTGGCAGTGACTTCTTCAATTGCAGCTGCTTGCTGTTCAGAAGTCAGGGCTGTTTCTTGACCCATGGCAACGGTTTTTTCAACGGAGCCGCTGATGGCAGTAGTGAATTCTTGAATTTTACCTACTGTTTGCTTAGAGTCAGCCGAAAGCTTACGGATTTCCTGGGCTACTACGCCAAATCCAAGGCCTGCTTCACCGGCGCGGGCAGCTTCAATCGCTGCGTTTAATCCCAGGAGCCGTGTTTCATCGGCAATATCTTTGATTAAAGTCGTGACTTGGTTAATTTCCCCGGTGATCGTATTCACGTTTTTAATCTCAATGTTCAGTTTGCTTTGGTTTTCGCTTACGGTACAGGCGGAAGCAGCTAATTCTTCCATCGTTGCCGATATTTGAGCGATGCCATCGTTAAGGACATTAGCCAACGCTTTTAGTTTCCTTTGATGGTATGCTGACTTGGAAAGGCTGTTAGCGACAATGAAAAGTACGTTAGCCGCAGCTTCGATGCTTTCTTTAGATAGTTTGCGAACTTCTTGTACGGCATCAATATAACCTTCTTCATTAACGCCAATTTCGCGGGCGATGCGGCGATATTTCGCTTCATCAGGCAGTTCGGTAAGAACTTGGCCGCCTAGAATCGTACCGATTTGTTTGCCTTCGACAATAATTGGTGCAGCAAAGTCAATAAGCCCGGCGTGGCATTCATATACGACTGGTTTTCCGAGGCGCGCTGCCTCTTCGCCGCCTTTACGATGCGAATCGGCGCAACGCTTGTCGCCGCATTCGGTGGAATGGGTATAGTCCATGCAAAAACGAGTATAAGAACTTGGGTTGGTGACCGGAGTGCCGTTGATATCAACGGTTACGCTGGCCAAACCAACGCCCTTGGCAAAATCGTCTTGAAAACGTTGGAGAAAGTCTAGATCGATTACATCAGTTAGTTTCAATTCGCTTAAATCATCATTGGTAGTCAACTTCAAATGTTGTTTCATAACTCACCTCTCCTTTTTAACTAAACGTACAGTGTTAGAATCAGAAAAAAAGGGGGAACCGCTAGTGATATTGACAGTTCTTGGTAATTCAGTTTACCGCGGAAAAAATATTTTTGCAATTTTCAGATAGTTTTTTAAATAAAAACTTTAAATTTCCAAATGTGTGAAAAAAGAGACGGATAAATAAAAGAAGAATCGCAACACGTTGTGTCGCGATTCTTCTTTTATCATCCTGATTGCAGTTGGTTTCAGAATCGCTATCAGCGGATTGCTGACAACGTTTCTTTCCAAGAACAACGCTCGTTCCTGCTCCCAACTCATGCCACTCTGTGATCTCATCCCTTCTGTTGGCATGACGACTAACTCAGTCGCTCAGGATACAGAACTCTTCGGATGAGATGTTGAAGTGGGCTATTCGATCTTACCCTGCCCCACTTATGACTCTTTGACTCACTCTGATGATTCTCTGACTCTCTTATGAGTCGTTGACCAAACGGCCCTCTTCTTACTTCTATGGTACACCCTGGAAGGAACAATGTCAACATGAGGAGGATGTTATATTGTATTCATTCTCTTAGCGGGTTCCTAATACTTCGCCATCAGACAGCGCTGCTTGCGCTGCAGCCAGGCGAGCTACTGGCACGCGGTAGGGAGAACAGCTGACAAAGTCCAAGTCGAGTTCATGGCAGAATTGGATGGAACTGGGGTCGCCGCCATGTTCGCCGCAAATGCCAATCAAAAGCTCCGGGCGTGTGGCGCGGCCGCCAGCGACAGCTAGACGCATCAGTTTACCGACGCCTTGGCGGTCCAGTTCTACAAAGGGATTGGTTTTGAGGATTTTCTGTTCCAAGTAATGGGGCAGAAATTTGCCTTCGGCGTCATCGCGGCTGAAGCCCAGGCAGGTTTGTGTCAGATCGTTGGTGCCGAAACTGAAGAAATCCGCGCTGGCTGCCAGTTCGTCCGCCAGCAGGGCGGCCCGCGGCAGCTCGATCATGGTGCCTGCGGTATAGTGGAACTGCACTTGGCGATCTGTCATGACTTCTTGAGCAATGCGGTCAATGCGCTCTTTGAAGAAATCCATTTCTTCCCGGCTGATGGTGAGAGGGATTTCTACTTCCGGGAGTACCGTGAGGCCCTCTTTGGTCAGTCTGGCCGAAGCGTTCATAATGGCCTGGATCTGCATATCGTATACTTCGGGATACGTAATGCCTAGGCGGCAGCCGCGATGCCCGAGCATAGGGTTGAATTCGTGCAGGTGACGGACTTTTTTGAGGAGCAGTTCTTTTTGCGCCAGCACTTCCGGGGCGTTGCCGAGGGTGCGCAGACGGGTGGTTTCTACTAACAACTCTTCCAGGCTCGGCAAGAACTCATGCAATGGCGGATCAAGCAGGCGAATGCAGACCGGATAGCTTTCCATGGCTTTTAAGATGCCGTAGAAGTCGTTTTCCTGCATCGGTAGCAAATGCGCCAGTGCGTCTTCGCGTGCATCCAGGGTTTCGGCGAGAATCATCTGCTGTACATAAGGCAGGCGATCTTGCGCCATAAACATGTGCTCTGTACGGACTAGACCGATCCCGGTAGCGCCGAAGGAACGGGCTTTGGCGGCGTCTTCTGGGGTATCGGCATTGGCGCGTACATCCAGGCGCCGGTATTCATCGGCCCAAGCTAAAAGAGTGAGGTATTCGGGAGAAAGTTCAGGCTCTTGGAGGGGAATGGAACCGCTGATGACGCGACCAGTGGCGCCGTCAATAGAGAGGAGATCTCCTTCTTTTAGCGTCAAATCGCCGATGGTTAGGGTCTTGGCATTATAATCGATTCGGGCGGCTTCGCAGCCGCAGACGCAAGGTTTACCCATGCCGCGAGCTACAACGGCGGCGTGGCTGGTCATACCGCCGCGGCTGGTGAGAATTCCTTGAGCCATGACGATGCCATGAATGTCGTCTGGAGTGGTTTCGGTGCGTACCAGCAGCACTTTTTTATCTTGGCGTCCTAAAAATTCCGCTTCGTCGGCGTCAAAGACGATCGCTCCCGAAGCGGCACCCGGCGAAGCCGGCAGCCCCTGAGCCAGTACGTCGAGCTTGGCGGAGCTGTCGATTTGGCGGTGCAGCAATTGGCCGATTTGTGTCGGTTCCACCATAAGCAGCGCGTCGGCGGTGCTCACGAGGCCTTCTTGTACTAAATCGTGAGCCACTTTGACAGCGGCGGCGGCGGTGCGTTTGCCGTTGCGGGTCTGCAGCATATAGAGCTTGCCTTTTTCGATGGTAAATTCGATGTCTTGCATATTTTTATAGTGCGTTTCCAGCGTTTTGACAATCTGGCAGAATTGTTCATAGACATGTGGCATGTCGCCTGCCAGCTTTTCAATGCTTTGGGGAGTGCGAATGCCAGCGACAACGTCTTCGCCCTGCGCGTTCATTAAGTATTCGCCGTAGAGCTTGTTTTCGCCCGTGGAGGGGTTGCGGCTGAAGGCGACCCCGGTACCGGAGTCATTGCCCATGTTGCCGAACACCATCGATTGGATATTGACGGCGGTACCCAGATCGTGATCGATCTTGTTCAAGTTGCGGTAGACGATGGCTCGGTCGTTATTCCAGGAGCGGAAAACGGCGGTAAGGGCCATGAAGAGCTGTTCTTTAGGCTCTTCCGGGAAGTAGCGTCCGCTATGTTCATGGACAAGCTTTTTATATTGCCGGATGACTTCTTTGAGCGAATCCGCGCTGAGATCTTGGTCAAAGCGGACGCCTTGTTCTTCTTTGACGTCATCAAGAAGCTGTTCGAATTCGTATTTGTGGATGTCGAGAACCACGTCGGAGAACATCTGGATAAAACGGCGGTAGGAGTCGTATGCGAACCGCTCGTTACCGGTGGCGGCGGCTAGGCCGACGACGGTGTTGCTGTTTAGACCGAGGTTCAAGATAGTGTCCATCATGCCAGGCATGGAGAAGACGGCGCCGGAACGAACCGATACCAAAAGCGGATTAGCGCTGTCCCCGAAAGACTTGCCTGTTTGTTCCTCTAAGACGGCTAGTTGACGAGATACTTCCTCTTCCATGCCTGCGGGGAGTTTAGCGCCTTGGGCGTAGTATTCGCGGCAGCCTTCGGTGGTGATGGTGAAGCCAGGAGGTACCGGCAGACCCAGGTTGGTCATTTCGGCCAAATTGGCTCCTTTGCCTCCTAAGAGCGAGCGCATTTCGGCGCTTCCTTCCGCAAAGAGGTATACATATTTTTTCATCGTATTTCGGCTCCCTTCCGGTAATAGTCCAGCACTCTGGCTGCAGTTTCTTCTGTGGCTTTATTAGTAACGTCGATAATCGGGCAGCCGATTTTACGCATAATGCGCATGGCGTACTCGATTTCTTCTAGAATGCGGTCGTAGTTGGCGTATTCCGCCGTTTGCGCCAGTCCCATGGTTCGCAAGCGTTCGCGACGTATTTCGTAGAGATGATCCGCCTTGATAGTGAGGCCGACGGCTTTGTTCGCCGGCACTTGGAAGAGTTCCTGTGGTACGGTCACTTCTGGAACCAGCGGCAGGTTGGCTGCTTTAAGCCCTTTATGTGCCAGATACATGCACAAAGGGGTTTTGGAGGTGCGAGATACGCCCGTGACGACGATGTCCGCTCGCAACAGGCCGCGCGGCTCTTTGCCATCGTCAAATTTGACGGCGAACTCAATGGCTTCAATGCGATTGAAGTACGCTTCATCAATTTTGCGCAGAATACCGGGCTCGTTGCGTGGGTCCAGGCCGCTGATCTGCGTGAGCGCATCAACAACAGGGCCCATTACGTCCACACAAGTTAATTTCAATGTAGCAGCTTTTGCTTTCAGGGCTGCGCGTAACTTGGGACTGACCAACGTGTAAATTACGGCAGCGTTGGCGGTGGCTGCAGCTTCCTGCAAGGCTTCCTCTACTTGGTAAACAGAAGCCAGATACGGCATGCGGCGCAATTCAACATGACCGGCGTCAAATTGGCTGCAGGCGGCTTTGGTGACGACTTCCGCCGTTTCACCGACTGAGTCGGAAAGCAGGTAGAGAACGGCGGGATGCGCGGACGTACCGGGATGAGTCATGAAGAAACCTCCTTTATGAGCGGCTGCCCATTTGTACAAACAGCCTTGTGATATTGGACTTGGTGAAGCGGCCGAGCAGGCGGTAACGTTCTCCGTCCGGCGTGTTTTCTATGGTGATTACCGGGAGGGAGTCGACTTGGTGTGTCAGCAGCTTCTGCGCAGCCCGGAGCACGGACTCTTCCGGGGTGGTTACAATAATGTTGGGCATGCGAGTCATGATTACGCTGATCGGCAAGTCTTCTAGCTTGCGCTGTCCTAACGCGGTCTTTAGCAGATCTTTGCGCGAAACCACGCCTTCGAGAAAGCCTTCTTGGGAGACGATAAACATGGTGCCTACGTCTTCAATGAACATTTTGACAATGACATCATAGACTGAGGTTTTTTCTCGAACTGCTACAGAAATGGAATGTGCGTCCTTGACGCGCAAAGGGCTGAGCATACCGGCGATGATGTCTTTTTCGTCTTTGCCGCTGTAGTAGTAGCCTACCCGGGGGCGGGCTTCCAGCAGACCGGACATGGTAAGGACTGCTAGATCCGCACGAAGTGCGGCGCGGCTGACTTGCAGGCGATCAGCCAGTTCTTTGCTGCTCAAAGGGCCGTTTTCCTTGACCCATTCCAGAATGGTGCGTTGACGTACCGATAATTCGATGGTACTCACCTGCCTTATAAGTCTATTTATTACGTGGGTTTATTGCCATTCATGCGAGAGAATGGCGTAGGCGATAAAGTTGAAAAAATGTTTAATAGTACAAATAGCATACGCTAATTATAGCATATAAGTACCTATTGTTGGCAAGAAGAAATCGGTGCAGGATAAAATTATAATGAAACAGAGGTAGTAAGAAGGATTTATGCAAAAGAAAACGGAATAATTATTTTAAGAATTCTAAAAAACGTGTTTGTAATTTATGGAAAAAAGTAAGATGGAAAAAACGATGTGCCGGTTTGAGGAAAACAAGGAGGACGATTTTGCGTGCGTGAACTTTTAAAACGTATTGTTTTTGTATGCTTGGCATTGCTGTTGATGGCGGGCTTATGGCAGCCGACGGCGGAAGCGGGGCTAATTAGTAAAGACCAGGAAATTTCTATGGGCCGCGATGTAGCGAAGGAGCTGGAGAAAAAATACGGTCTTGTAGACGACGCGCAGCTACAAGAGCGTATCCAAAAAATAGGTATGAGTTTGGTGAAGGTATCGGATCGGCAAGATCTTCCGTATACGTTTAAGGTTTTAAATTCTAAAGAAGTGAACGCGCTGGCTGTGCCTGGCGGCTTTATCTATGTTTTTAAGGGCTTAGTCGATTTGATGCCGGATGACGACGAACTAGCCGGCGTTATTGGGCATGAAGTAGGGCATGTTGTCAAACGGCACAGCGTGAAGCAGATGGAAAAAAGCTTGGGGATGGGCATTCTTTTTAGCGTGCTTTTCGGCGATAGAGGGGTAGCGTTGCAGAGCTTGGCCTATCAGGTGTTAATGGCTGGCTACAGCAGGGATGACGAGAGGGAAGCAGATCAACTAGGCTTTGTACATTCCTTTAAGGCTGGCTACAATCCGTATGGCATGGCCATGGGGTTGCGCAAATTAGCCACTATAAATCAAAATTATCATCCTGATTTGTTTTCCAGCCATCCAGAGGCGAATTCGCGCGTGGAAAAAGTGTTGGGCTATGCACGGGATGCCGGTGTGCGTCCCTTTGTGGACGAAGGAGCCAAGCAGGTGAAAGACGGCGCCTGGAGTCTGCCGCCCTTTAAAACCGCTGTTGATGGACAGGAACCTGTGTTTCGGGCTTTTGCCGTTGCGGGCGCCATTTATCGTGCTCGGAGCAGTGCGGGCTTTTCGCCGGAGCGGTATGTCCCGGATAGTGACGGAACCCAGTTTTATATCTATTATAATGAGCGACGTATTATGACAATTGCAGAAAGTGAGGCCGTTGCCTACGGCATTTCGCAAGAAGAACTGATGGAACGCTATCTAGAGGCGTTGCGGCGGTATTGAGAAAACAGGCAAGTAGTAGAGTATGAGACGGTAAGACTGACAGTCAGGAAGGGAGAGACGCGTGAATATGAAATCTGATCTTGAACAACAAGGCTCCAAAGAAATATTCCGCAAGAATTTTGTAACCCGTGTGCAGTCTTTATACGGGAAAAGTATTGACGAGGCCTTGCCAAGCGAAAAATATATGGCTTTGGGCATGGTGGTCCGGGATTACATTAGCTCGAACTGGATCCAGACGAATCAGCAATATTCGGATCGCGGTGAAAAACAGGTTTATTATTTTTCTATTGAATTTCTTTTGGGACGCCTCATGGAGCTTAATCTCATCAATTTGGGGATTCGTGATGTGTGTGAAGCCGCCTTGAAAGAAGTGGGGACTGACCTTCAAGAATTGTTGGAAGTAGAACGGGATGCTGGCTTGGGCAACGGTGGTCTAGGGCGCTTGGCAGCATGCTTTTTGGATTCTTTGGCGGCCATGGGACTGCCGGGGCATGGCAATGGCATTCGCTATCGTTATGGTTTGTTTGAACAAAAGATTGTCGACAACTACCAGGTTGAATTACCGGATCATTGGCTCAAAGATCGTTATGTCTGGGAATACCGCAAGGCGGACAAGGCGGTGACGGTGCGCTTTGGCGGGCGGATTGAAATGATTGAACAAGACGGACATATGCGGGTGGTGCACCAGGACGCTCAAGCTGTGCTGGCGGTTCCTTATGACGTGCCGGTTATCGGCTATGACAACAATACGGTCAATACTTTGCGTTTGTGGAACGCAGAGCCGCTGCAAAGCGAGTTTGATTTGACCAGCTTCAACCGCGGCGATTATCTGCAAGCGGTGCAATATCAGCAACAGGTAGAGGCAATCTCCAAGATCTTGTACCCGGAGGATACGTTCTACGAAGGTCGTTTGCTGCGCTTGAAACAGCAGTACTTTTTTGTCTGTGCTGGACTGCAGAGCATTTTACGGCGCTTTAAGCGCAAGTACTCGGATATGCATCTTTTGCCGGACAAAGTGGCAGTGCATATCAACGATACCCACCCGGCCGTAGCCATTCCAGAACTGATGCGCCTTTTGATGGATGAGGAAGGAATGGGCTGGAATGAGGCCTGGGATATGACCATTCGCACGGTGTCCTACACCAATCATACGATTTTGCCAGAAGCGTTGGAAAGCTGGCCGGTGGATATGTTTTCGACGCTGCTGCCCAGAGTGTATCAGATTGTGGAGGAAATCAATCGCCGCTACTGTGCGCGGCTGTTAGACCGTTTTCCAAACGATGGTGAAAAAATCCGGCGCATGGCTGTTATTGCCGACGGCATGGTGCATATGGCGCGATTGGCGGTGCTTGGCAGCTACAGCGTTAACGGTGTAGCTGCTATCCATACAGATATATTGAAGCAACATCTTTTTAATGATTTTTGGAAAGAAACGCCTCATAAGTTTAATAACAAGACTAACGGCATTACGCATCGTCGTTGGCTGCTTAAAGCCAACCCACGTCTATCCAAGTTGATTACGGAAACGATTGGTGATTCGTGGGTTTACCATCCTACGGATTTGGGGAGGCTGGCGCATAAGCGGCATGACGCGGGGCTGTTGGCGGAATTGGACCGCGTGAAAAAGGCCAATAAACTGGATCTGGCTGATTTTGTGAAGCGCCAATATGGCGTAGCTATTGATCCGGAATCCATTTACGATGTGCATATTAAACGGATTCACGCGTATAAACGGCAGACGCTGAATATTCTTCATGTGATTCATCTGTATAATCAATTACAAGAAAATCCGAATCTGGACATGGTACCGCGGACCTTTTTCTTCGGCGGTAAGGCGGCGCCTAGCTACAACACCGCTAAACAGATGATTAAGCTAATCAACGAAGTAGCGGACAAAGTCAATAGCGACCAGCGCATTGATGGAAAGTTGAAGATCGTCTTTTTGGAAAATTATTCGGTCTCTTTAGGTGAAAAAGTTTTCCCGGCAGCCGACGTGAGCGAACAAATTTCTACAGCCAGTAAAGAGGCGTCTGGTACAGGAAATATGAAGTTCATGATGAATGGGGCTGTCACTATCGGCACACTGGACGGAGCTAATGTGGAAATCGCTGAGGAAGTGGGCGACGAAAATATTTTCATCTTTGGCTTGAAGGCGGAAGAAGTCTTCCAATATTACGCGCAAGGAGGCTATAACGCCTGGGATATTTACAACAGCGATGCGCGGGTGCGTCTGGTTATTGATCAGATTACACGTGGTGTTTATGACGGTGGGGATTCGTACAAGCTGTTAATGGATTTGCTTTTGGGACATAATGACCAGTTTTTTGTACTGCGTGATTTTGACGCCTATGCGGCAGCGCAGCAGCGCCTGGATACCGCTTATCGTGACCGCGAAGGGTGGTTGCGTCGAAGCTTGGTGAATATTGCCATGTCTGGCGTATTTTCCAGTGACCGTACCATTGATGAGTACGCCAAAGCGATCTGGAAAATTCGGCCAGTGGAAATACTGCAAGGATCGTAGCAAGAGCAGAATGGGAAAGGAGGGCGTGCATGACACCTTCGCCTTTATCCAAAGACAATCTCTATTTATTTAATGAAGGAACGCAGTATCGCGCCTATCAAATGTTGGGAGCGCATTGCATTACCCAGGACGGCGTGGAGGGGGTGCGGTTTGCCTTATGGGCGCCGCATGCCAAAATGGTACAGTTGGTAGGGGAGTTCAACGGTTGGGAAGGACAGCATCATGTGATGAAGCTCCATTCACGCTCGGGCGTATGGCAGCTTTTTGTCCCCCAAGCTTGTGCAGGAATGGCGTATAAGTACGTTATTCATGCCGCTAATGGCGAAGTGCTGGAAAAGAGCGATCCCTATGCCGTGCATGCGGAGACACCTCCCAAGTCGGCTTCCGTGGTGTGGGATCTTGGAGGCTATACATGGCAGGATGAACCTTGGCAGGAGCAGAAAAAGCAGCGCAATATTTATGAATCGCCAGTGCTCATTTATGAAGTCCACTTAGGTTCTTGGCGCCGGGCGCCGGGAGGGCGGCCTCTGACTTACCGGGAGATGGCGGAACAACTGGTGCCATATGCAGCGGAAATGGGATATACGCATCTTGAACTGTTGCCGTTGGCGGAGCATCCTTTTGATGGCTCTTGGGGATATCAGATTACGGGCTTTTTTGCGGTAACCAGCCGCTATGGTACGCCGCAGGACTTCATGTATTTTGTAGATTGCTGCCATCAGCAAGGCCTTGGGGTGATCATGGATTGGGTGCCAGGACATTTTTGCCGCGACGGTCATGGCTTGAGGTGTTTTGACGGCACGCCTCTTTATGAACATCCGGATCCGATGCAGGGGGAAAATGAAGGTTGGGGTACCTGCAATTTTGATTATGGACGGCCGGAGGTCAAAAGCTTTTTGATTTCTAACGCTCTTTTTTGGCTGGATGTTTATCATATAGACGGCCTGCGGGCGGATGCCGTGGCTAATATTTTGTACCTGGATTACGGGCGTAAGAAAGGACAATGGCGTCCGAACCGCTATGGCGGCAACGGCAACCTAGAGGGCATGGCGCTTTTGCGGCAGACTAATGAAACGGTGTTTCGAGAGTATCCGCAGACCTTGATGATGGCCGAGGAATCGACCTCTTGGCCTATGGTTTCCTGGCCTACGGATTGCGGCGGTCTGGGGTTCAACTTCAAATGGAATATGGGTTGGATGAACGACATGCTCCGCTATATGGAACTGGATCCGATTCATCGCAAGTGGTACCATAATTTGCTGACTTTTTCCTTGATGTACGCTTTTACGGAGAACTTCGTGCTCCCGTTGTCTCATGACGAGGTGGTGCATGGGAAAAAGTCACTGCTTAATAAAATGCCTGGTGACTATTGGCAAAAATTCGCTAATCTTCGTGCCTTCTATGCGTATTGGCTGGCGCATCCTGGGAAAAAGCTGCTTTTCATGGGCGGCGAGTTTGGTCAGTTTATCGAGTGGAAGCATGATGACAGCCTAGACTGGCATTTGCTCGATTATCCTCAACATCAGGCTATACATCACTGTGTGCGAGAATTGAATCGGTTTTATCATCAGCATGCTGCTTTTTGGGAAAATGATGATGATTGGGACGGCTTTTCTTGGTTGGACTGCCAAGATTACGAACACAGTGTAATTTCTTTTTTGCGGCGCGATCGTCAAGGAGAAGCGGTTCTCGTGATTTGTAATTTTACCCCGGTGGTGCATGAAGGCTATCGCATTGGCGTTCCCGCACCGGGAGAATACCAAGAAGTATTCAATACCGACGCCGGATGTTTCGGAGGATCCGGCCAAGGTAACGGCGTAGTGCATTCTGAACCGATACCCTGGCATAGCCAGGATTGTTCGTTGGTATTGCGACTGCCGCCGTTGGCAACGGTGTATTTGCGGCTTCATGCAGTTAAACAAGAGCAAGAAACGACCGAGGATACGAGGGGGAATGGCTATGTCTAGAAGAGAGTGTGTCGCCATGCTCCTGGCAGGGGGCCAGGGCACGCGTCTGGGGAATTTGACGAAGCAGCTTGCCAAACCAGCAGTACCCTTTGGAGGGAAATATCGGATTATCGATTTTACTCTCAGTAACTGCCATAATTCCGGCATTGATACCGTGGGCGTGTTGACGCAATACAAGCCGTTGGCGCTCAATGCCTACATCGGCATTGGCAGCGACTGGGATTTGGACCGCCGTGACGGAGGCGTCTTTGTATTGCCTCCTTACATGAGCGAAGAAGGCGGACAATGGTATAAAGGAACCGCAGACGCTATTTATCAAAATTTGAACTTTCTGGAGCAGATGAATCCGGAGTATGTGCTGATTTTATCGGGCGATCATATTTATAAGATGAACTATGCGAAAATGCTGGCTTTTCATAAAGAGGAGCAGGCGGACGTGACCATTGCTGTAATTCCGGTTCCTTGGGAAGACGCCAGCCGTTTTGGCATCATGTCGACCGATGAAAGCGCTCGAATCGTTGAGTTTGCAGAAAAACCCAAGGAACCAAAAAGCAATTTGGCTTCCATGGGTATCTATATTTTTTCTTGGGCAGTCTTGCGGCGTTATTTGCAAGAAGACGCGGAATTGGCTGACTCGTGCCATGATTTTGGCAAAAACGTTATTCCGGCCATGCTTAAAGGACGCAAGCGTCTCATGGCGTATGCTTTTGAAGGGTATTGGAAAGACGTCGGTACGGTGGAAAGCTATTGGCAGGCTAATATGGATTTGCTGGAGGAAAAGCCATCGTTGGATTTGTTTGACACCGATTGGCGTATTTACTCGGTCAATCCGGCGCGGCCGCCGCACTATCTGGGACCGAACGCCAAAGTGAAGCGTTCTTGCATTAACGAAGGCTGCCAAATTTTCGGAGAAGTGGTGCATTCGGTGGTTTTCCCCAATGTGGTGATTGAGAAAGGCGCAGTGGTACGAGATTCCATTCTCATGCCTGGCGTATATATCGGCGCTGGCTGCCGTGTAGAAAAAGCCGTAGTTGGCCGTCAGGTTCGCCTGGGGGATAATTGCCGTATTGGTACGCCTGTGAATGCGAAAGGGCGGCGGGATATCGTCGTTATTGCGGAGAAACTCAAACTTCCTGCGGAAACCGTAGTAGATAAGACGATTTCTTGCTATACGGAACTGGCGTGCGCTTTGGCCGGAAGGGAGGGGAAATAATGGACTTGATGGCAATCATCAATCTGAATGAGATGGATGACTTAGTCAGTGAATTGACTCACAATCGGCCATTAGGGGCCATTCCCTTTGCCGGAAGGTATCGGTTGATTGACTTTGCCCTTTCCAATATAGTAAATTCCGGTGTTGGCAATGTAGGAGTGCTGTTGGGACATAAATACCGCTCCGTAGTAGATCATCTCCGTTCCGGCAAGGAATGGGATTTAGCCCGTAAGAGGGAGGGGCTGGCGCTTTTGCCGCCGGCCTATGCCAATTATCCCCGCTATATGGCGTATCGGGGGGATGTGGAAAATTTCCACGCTAACCTGGAATATTTGCGCTTCAGCCGACAAAAATATGTAGTCATAGCCGGTTCGGAGGCGGTTTGCAATATTGATTTCCGACCTGTGCTGGAATATCATCAAAGCTGCCATGCGGATGTAACTGTGGTGTACAGCAAGCGCAACTGCAAGGATAACGACTGCAACGGAGCGCTAATGTTGGAAATGGATCATTGTGGTCGCATCTGGGACATGCATGTAGCTGGCGGTGCGGCTTCGGAAGAACGTATGGCGTTGGGCATGTTTTTGTTGGAGCGAGAGCTTTTGATTGAATTGATTGAAGCGTCTTCGGCTCGTGGCGGCTATGATTTTGTCAAGCACTGCCTGATTAGCAATCTCAACGAATTGGATATGTTTGGCTGGATGTATGACGGCTATGTAGCCCGGATTAATTCGGTGGCAACCTATTTTCAACATTCCATGGAACTCTTGAAGCCGCCCATTTGGCAAGACTTGTTCGGACGCTGCGGTAATATTTATACTAAGGTCAAAGACGAGCCGCCGGCCCAATATACAGAAGCGGCCCAGGTTACCAATTCCATGGTTGCTAATGGCTGCTACATTGACGGCGTTGTGGAAAACTCCATTCTTTTTCGTGGCGTTTCCGTAGCCAAAGGGGCGGTTGTGCGCAATAGCATCGTCATGCAAAAAGGTGTGATTGGCGAGAATACTCGTCTTGATTATGTGGTGTGTGATAAAAATGTGAACGTTTCTGCGGGAAAAATGTTCAAGGGAGAAGAAAATCATCCGGTTGTCATTCGCAAGGGAAGGAAGGTGTAAACGATGATGAAAGTGCTTTGCGTTGCTTCTGAGGCGGTACCGTTTATTAAAACAGGGGGGTTGGCGGATGTCATTGGTTCGTTGCCCCAAGAATTGCACAAACATAAGGTGGACGTGCGGGTGGTGCTGCCGTTGTATGCGGATATTCCGCAAGAGTTTATTTCGCAGATGGAATTGGTGGCAGAGCTGAGTGTGCCAGTGTCCTGGCGGCAGCAGTATTGCGGCGTGAAGAAACTAGTATATCAAGGCGTTACCTTCTATTTTTTAGATAATGAGTATTATTTCAAACGCCCGGGGCTGTATGGCTATTTTGATGATGCAGAACGCTTTGCTTGGTTTTCGCGAGCGGTGTTGGAAATGATGCCTGTTTTAGATTTTCAGCCGGATGTGCTTCATTGTCATGACTGGCATGCCTCGCTGGCGGTGGTGTACTTGCGCAGTCTGTATCGGGATGAGTCTTTTTATCAAGGTATTAAGACTCTCTTTACCATTCATAATTTGCGGTATCAAGGCGTTTTTGGCCGCGAAATTCTTGGTGACATCTTGGGCTTGGGCGAAGATGTTTACGCCGAAGCTTTGGAATTCAATCAAGCCGTCAATTTGATGAAAGGCGCTCTTGTTTATGCGGACCGCATTTCCACGGTCAGCTGCAGCTATGCCGAAGAAATACAGCAAGCTTTCTACGGCGAAGGGTTGGACGGATTGCTGCGGCAGCGTCAGGAAGCTTTGGAAGGGATTGTGAATGGCATTGACTATGCCAGTTATGATCCGCAAAAAGACGCGCATGTATTTGTAAATTATGATGCGGACCATCTATTGGCAAGACGCGAGAACAAAGCACGCTTGCAAGATCGGCTGGGACTTCCTGTACGGCGGGACTTGCCTTTGCTAGCCATTGTATCCAGGCTGGTGGCGCCTAAAGGGTTGGACCTAATAGGGCACATTTTTGGAGAATTGGTTGCTGGCGAGGATTTGCAGGTGGTGATATTGGGAACCGGCGATGAGCAGTACGAAAAAATGTTCCAGCAAATGGCTTGGGATCATCCTCAAAAGGTGTCTGTGAACATCTTTTTTGATGAGACGCTGGCCAGACAGATTTATGCTGCCGCTGATCTGTTTCTGATGCCGTCTCAGTTTGAGCCTTGCGGCATTGGGCAAATGATTGCCTTGCGTTACGGCGCCATTCCGATCGCCCGGGAAACGGGCGGCCTGAAGGATACCGTCTTTTCCTTTAATAAATATACTAAGCAGGGGAACGGATTCACCTTTGCCGATTACAATGCCCACGACATGCTGTATACGATCAAGAGGGCTTTAAACTATTTCTACGACAAGCCTGTTTGGGAAAAAATTGTGCGTAATGCCATGAACTGCGATTACAGCTGGGGCGCGTCGGCTAAAAAATATGTAGAAGTGTATCGCAGCTTGCTGCGATAAAGGCTGCTATAAAGAAATACATGCAATATATCAGGGAACCACTGATTTAGAAAACACTCCGTCCGTCCGGCGCAGGTTGTGTTGCTGCCGACTTGGCGCGAGAGTTGCATGAATCAGTGGTTCCTTAAAAATAAGCGGAAGAAACGAGGCTGAGATGATGGCTGGTCATGAACAAACTACGGCCGCCTGGATTTATCATCATAGCTGGCGGAGCGCATTTCGCCAGCCGTTTGGCGCTGTTTGCTGCGGTGTCAAAGTGCGTCTGGCTTTTCGGACACCGCCGCTGGAGCCTCTGCGAAAGGTTACGCTGCGGTTGTGGCTGCAAGGGCAGGGAGAGCGGTTGGTGCCGCTGGAGGATGTTGGCGAAGGCTGCTGGCAGGTGGAATACGAAGCTCCGGCGGATCCAGGCTGGATTTGGTATCATTTTATTGCCGAGGAAATGACTGGAGCGGTTTGGTATTATGGAGCCAGTGAAGACGGCCTAGGCGGGAGTGGTTATCGTCGTTCGCAGGCGGGGCCTCGCTCCTGGCAGATTACGGTGCATCAGCAGCAAGCTGTGCCTGCTTGGTTGAGTGACGGAGTCATCTATCAAATTTTTCCGGATCGTTTTTGCAATGGACATGAACAAGGCGAAATTCGCGGCGCACAGCCGGGGAGCCTTCTGCACGCCCATTGGGAAGATGTGCCGTTTTATGTGCGGGACGTGGATACCGGTCATATGGTGGCATATGATTTTTTTGGAGGGAATTTAGAAGGGATTTGCAGTAAGCTATCGTATTTGGCGGAGTTGGGAGTGACCATTCTCTACCTGAATCCGGTTTTTTTATCGGTGAGCAATCATCGGTATGACGTGGCAGACTATCATCAAATTGATCCGATGTTAGGGGAAACGAAGGATTTGGTGCGGCTGTGCAAGCAGGCTAAGGCATTGGGCATGCATGTAGTTTTAGACGGCGTATTCAGCCATACTGGCAGCGACAGCCTATATTTCAACAAAGAAGGGCGGTTTCCCGGTGTCGGCGCTTATCAGTCCGAGGAATCGCCGTATTATTCTTGGTATCGCTTCAAGGAGTATCCAGAAGACTATGAAGCGTGGTGGGGCATCGGTACGATGCCTAATGTGGACGAGGTTAACGAAAGCTATCTGGATTTTATTATCCGTGGTGAAGATAGTGTACTGCGGCACTGGCTTCGCTGTGGCATTAAAGGATGGCGGCTGGATGTGGTAGATGAATTACCAGACGCTTTTTTAGAAGAGTTTTACCGGGTGTTGAAGGAAGAGGATCCAGAGGCAGTGTTGATCGGCGAAGTGTGGGAGGATGCCTCTCGCAAGGAAAGCTATGGACAGATGCGCCGCTATTTGTTGGGGAACGAACTGGATTCCACCATGAACTATCCCTTTCGCAAAGCCTTGTTGGAGTTTTTCTTAGGGCGGGCGACAGCCGAGCGCACCTTGAATGTATTGCGTTCTTTGCAGGAAAACTATCCGGCGCCGCATTTTTATGGCGCTATGAATTTGGTGGGCAGTCATGACGTGCCTCGTGTTTTGACGGAACTGGGCGAAGCGCCGCCTGGAGAGTCGCTGAGTGAAAAAGAGCGAGCCTTTTATCGCTTGCCGGAAGAACGGCGCCTTTTGGCCTTGCAGCGCTATCGCATCTTAGTTTTATGGCAAATGACTTTTCCAGGTGTGCCTAGTGTGTACTATGGTGATGAGGCAGGCGCAGAAGGGTATCGCGATCCGTTTAACCGAGGTACCTTTCCTTGGGGGCGTGAGGATGAAGAATTGCTTGCCTGGCACCGCTCTTTGATTCATCTGCGACGAAACCAAGCTGCGTTGCGTCGCGGTTTTTGGCTGCCTGTAGAAAGCGGCCACGACGATGTGATGGCCTTTTTGCGAACCATTGAAAACGGGCAAGATGCCCTCGGAGGCCAAGGGGAAGAGGAAGTGCTGCTGGTAGCTGTCAACCGCCACGAAACGGAAGAGCGCTGGTTGACGGTGACGGATGAAGGGCGTTTTAAGGGACGCTTTGTCTCGTTATTGGATGAAACACAGCAGCCGGTGGCTGCGAGGGACGGCGTGGTGACATTCTGTCTACCGCCTTTGTCCGGTGTGGTGCTGCAACGCGAAGAGGCTTCGGTGCTGCCTCGCAGCGCGGGACTGCTGCTGCATCCTACGTCTTTGCCGGGTCCTTACGGCGGCGGTGATTTGGGGCCGGAAGCCAGACGGTTTGTTGATTTTTTGGCGCGCGCCGGTCAGTCTTGGTGGCAGATGCTGCCTCTCAATCAGCCGGGACCAGCCAGCTGTGGTTCGCCGTATCAAGCGCTGTCCGCTTTTGCAGGCAACGTGGCTTTGTTGTCGCCGGATGATTTAGTGGCTGACGGCTGGTTGACGCAGTCGGATTTGGAGCCGCTGCCCAAGGGTAAAGCTGGCATTTATGATTGGGAAGTCGTTACAGTCTACAAAGAACAATTGGTGCGGCGAGCATTTGAACGGTTGCAGCCGGAATGGGCGGCTGCGCCGGACTATGAAGCGTTTTGCCAGTGCCATGGAGACTGGCTGAAGGATTACGCTTTATTTCGAGCAGCTAAAAACCGTTATAAGGGCCTTCCTTGGACGCAGTGGCCGCAAGGGTTGCGCGAGAGGCGGCCGGTGGCTTTGGATGAATTGCGGCGCCAAGAAGGGGCGGCCATTGATCTGTATCACTTTGAGCAATATCTCTTTTTTAAGCAGGCTCGACATTTGCGTGAGTACGCCAATCAACAAGGTGTAAAGCTTTTGGGCGACTTGCCGTTGTATGTAGCTCATGACAGTAGTGATGTGTGGAGTCGGCAGCCTTATTTTCTGCTGGATGGCGAGGGAGAGCCTGTCGGCGTAGCCGGTGTGCCGCCGGATTATTTCAGCAAGGATGGGCAGCTTTGGGGGAACCCGCTTTATGATTGGAAGGCCATGGGGCAGCAAAACTATCGCTGGTGGCGTCGTCGCTTGGAAGTAGTGCTGGAACTGACAGACTGGGTGCGTCTGGATCATTTTCGGGGGATTGAGGCCTATTGGGATGTACCGGCGGCAGCCAAAACGGCGGTGGAAGGGTTGTGGCAGCCTGGGCCAGGAGCCGCCTTGTTAGCGGCGCTGCGTCAAGAAGAAGGAGTGCTGCCCCTTGTCGCGGAGGATTTGGGGATTATTACGCCAGAAGTGGATGCTTTAAAAGAGGCATTTTCGCTGCCTGGCATGGCTGTGCTGCAGTTTGCCTTCCGCCAGACGGAAGAAGGGGTCAAACGCCCGTTGATATCGCGCAATACAATTGTCTATACAGGCACCCATGATAATGATACAAGCCGCTCCTGGTTTGAAACGCTGGCCCGTCAGGACCCGGGGCTGGCTTCAGACATCGCTCGCTTGCTGCAGGTGAGAGGCGGTGGTGTGGATGCAGTTGTGCGGGCGCTTATTCGCTATGCCTATGCTTGTGAGGGGGATGTAACTATTTTGCCTGTGCAGGACGTGCTGGGGTTAGGGCGTGAGGGGCGCATGAATGTTCCCGGCGTGGCGCAAGGCAACTGGAGCTGGCGGTTGCCGCAGGGATTGCTTGGTGAGCGTCAGGCAGTCTGGTTAGCAGAGTTGAGCGAGCAATATGGCAGGATCGAACGTTAACCATTTTGATTGAACGTGTTTACGAAACTTTCCGGGTGTGCTATGATACAAGAAAAAGTATGCATATCCGGGGGGCGTTACTATGAAATTGGCTTTGCGGGAGCAAATTTTGATTGCTTTGTTTGCGGCATTGACGGCTATCGGCGCGTTTATCCAAATTCCTACGCCGCTGGTTCCTTTCACGCTGCAATACCTATTTTGCGCGTATTCCGGCGTAATGCTGGGCTCGAAAAAGGGTTTGTATGCACAGCTTCTATATGTAGGGATCGGCTTGATCGGCATTCCTATTTTCACTAAAGGCGGTGGGCCTTCCTATGTGCTGCAGCCGACCTTTGGCTATCTTCTTGGTTTCATCGCTTGCGCTTATGTGGTGGGGCTGTTGACAGAGCGCCAGGAAAAACTGCGCTTAGTTCCCACCATGCTGGCGCTTTTAGCTGGACTGACTGTTTTGTATGCAGCCGGCGTGCTGTATTTGTACGGCATTGTCAATTTTTATCTGGGGAAATCCATGTCCATGCAGGGCGCGTTGGCGGCAGGATTCCTGCCGTACATCACGGCTGACTTGATTTTGAGCGTTCTGATCGCAGTGACTTCTTTAAAAGTGGTGCCTGTTTTGCGGCGTACCGGTCTTGTGCCGCCAGCACTCAGCAAGTCGGCTTGAAATCGGAACCCAGAGCGAGTCTCGTTTGCCAGCAGCATGATATTGTGAGGGAAAGCCAGCCTGTGGCGTAAAGCGCTGCAGGCTGGCTTCTTTACGGCTGTTATGTCTATTTCTTATTTTTGGTAGACATGGTATAATATTTGGTAATAAAAAATATGGACTATCAAGGAGGTGAACCTATGCCGTCGCTGGTGCAAACCGGCGAGGGCTGGGGAAGGGTTGGACCCTGCGTCGTTTATCTGGAATTTGCTGTTAGTTTTATTTTTGGTGTTTTTGAATGGCTTTTTTGTGGCTGCGGAGTTTGCTATGGTCAAGGTGCGCAGCACGCGCCTTGATACGTTGCTGCAGGAAGGCAATGGTCAGGCGAAGATGGCTAGGCTCTTGGTGGATCACCTGGATGCCTATTTGTCGGCGTGTCAGCTGGGGATTACCCTGGCTTCTCTGGGGCTTGGCTGGGTAGGAGAACCAGCTGTGGCTTCGATGATTTCGCCGGTGTTGAAGGAATTCGGTTTGCCGCCAGCAGCCATTCACACTATCTCTTTTGGTTTAGCTTTTTCTTTTATTACGGCGCTCCACATTATTATTGGCGAGCTGGCGCCCAAGTCGTTGGCCATCCAGAAAGCGGAAAGCGTAACTTTGTGGGTGGCTTGGCCTTTGCGCGCGTTTTATCGCTTGATGTACCCTTTTATCTGGGCTTTGAATTCTACGGCTAATGCGCTCTTGCGCCTGGGCGGCATTTCCTTGGCAAACGAACAAGATGCGGCTCATACGGAAGAGGAAATTCGTATTTTGATGGAAGAAAGCCATCGACAAGGATATATTGATCGGACCGAGTTAACCTTTGTCGACAACATTTTTGATTTTGCCGAGCGCAATGTGCGCGATGTTATGGTGCCGCGTACGGATATGGTGTGTTTGTATTTGCAGGATGATTTTGCCACCAGTCTGGATACGGCGGTGGAAGAAAAGCTGACAAGGTATCCGGTGTGCGATCCGGACAAAGACCATATCGTGGGGTTTGTTCATATCAAGGATATGCTGCAGGCCGTGGCTCGGCAGGAGCATCCTGTGTTGCGGGATATGATGCGACAGGTGTTGTCGGTGCCGGAGTCTATGCCACTAAGCGATTTGCTGCGGTTGTTGCAACGGAAAAAGCTCCAACTGGCGATTGTGGTGGACGAGTATGGCGGTACCGCCGGCCTTATAACGGTTGAAGATATTTTGGAAGAAATTGTGGGAGAAATTCAAGACGAGTTTGATGAGGAGCGCCCAGCTATAGAGAAGCGTGGCGAAGATTTGTTCTCTGTAGATGGTCGGCTGATTTTGGATGAAGTCAACGACGCGCTGGGAGTGCATCTGGAATCGGAAGATGTAGATACTTTGGGAGGTTGGCTGTATTCGCGCGTGGAAATTCCGCCGCGAGTGGGGCAAATCGTACAAGAAGACGGTTATGTCTTTACGGTAGAAGAGTGCGATGGCTCTCGTATTACCCGGGTGCTGGTGCGATACTTGCCGCCAAGTACGGAAGAAGAGCGCTCTTCCAGAAACGCTTAGTTGAAAATTTAAAGAAGGAAAGCCTTTGCGTGGTAACGAAGGCTTTCCTTCTTTGCCTATTGGTGCTGTTTGCTCCCCTCTTTTGCGGGTTTTCTTAAAAGGTAGTTTAAAATAAGGAGGAAAAACGATGAAAGCGTTGCAACTTCTCTCGGAAGACTTTGAGGATTTGGAACTTTGGTATCCTGTATTGCGCCTTAGAGAGGCGGGGCTGACGGTGGATTTGGCAGGCGAGGTTGCCGGGAAAACCTACCATGGGAAATACGGTGTGCCGGCGGTAGCTGATGTGTCCTTCAAAGAGGTGACTGCTGAAGAGTATGATGTATTGCTGGTTCCAGGCGGCTGGGCACCGGACAAGCTGCGCCGGTATCCAGAAGTGCTGCAATTGGTGCAGGACTTTGATGCAGTGAAAAAGCCCATCGGCCAGATTTGTCATGCCGGCTGGGTGCTGATTTCCGCTAAAATTCTGCAAGGACGCAAGGTGACTAGTACGCCGGGTATCCGAGACGATATGGAAAACGCCGGCGCTATTTGGCTGGACGAGGCGGTAGTGGTAGATCAAAACCTGGTGTCCAGCCGCAGACCGCCGGATTTGCCGGCGTATTTAGCAGCATTGGTGCAGCTCTTGCAGGAGCGCGGCTTGGCATGAGCAAGGGGTTTTTGAGCGGTAAAGCGACTATTGAAGGAACGAAGGCCTTGGCCGAACGATACGGAGCTGAGCGGTATCGCCGCCTGGGGCGCAGTGGTTTATGGGTTAGTCAGGCTGGTTTTGGCAGCTATCGAGTAGATGCGGCGGTGGCTGCACATAAAGAAGCGTTGGGTGCAGCCCTGCAAAAGGGCATTAACCTCATTGATACTAGTGCTAACTATGCAGATGGCGGCTCAGAACGCCTCATTGGCGAAGTGTTGACAGAGATGGCTCACACTGGCGCTGTGCGCCGGGACGAAATGGTGCTTGTTTCTAAAGTCGGTTACTTGCAGAACAGCAATCTTCAGCTGCGCCAAGCGCGGCAGCAAGCAGGTAAGGATTTCCTGGAGGTGGTTTCCTATGCGCCGACCTTGGAGCATTGCATTTATCCTGACTTTCTGGAAGAGCAGCTCGAACTCAGTTTACAGCGGCTACAGATAAACTGCTTGGATGGTTTCTTACTGCATAATCCGGAATACTATCTTTTATGGGCTTTGCAGCAAGGCGGTCATGTGGAAGCGGCGCGGGCGGAGTATGTGCGCCGCTTAAGGCAAGCCGTTTCCTGGTTGGAAAAAGCAGTGCGCCAAGGCCGTATTGCTTGGTATGGAGTCAGCTCTAATACCTTTCCGAGGCCTGCAGACGATCCGCAGCGGACGCCGTTGGATGAACTCTGGCAAGCAGCGTGCTTGGCTGGCGGTGAAGAGCATCATTTTGGGGTCATTCAATTTCCGTGCAACCTCTTGGAACCGGCGGCGGCAATGCTGCCGGCTTGGCCGCAGGAACAGACGCTGCTGGAATATGCCGCTGCGTTGGATTTGGGCGTATTGATCAATCGGCCCTTGAACGCGATACAAGAAGGCGAGTTGATTCGCCTGGATGAAGACGTATATGACGAAGAAGGGCGGTCAGCGGCGCGGCGCTTTTATGAAGACGCGGTACGGCTTAACTCGTCTTGGGGAGAGGCGCCCCATTTGCGTCATTTGGCGTTACGGGCCTTGCGGTCAGCGCAGGGGATAAGCGCCATATTAGTTGGTATGCGCCGAATATCCTATGTGGCGGATGTGATGGCCGAATTAGAACGTAAGACACCCGAGTGCAGCGGTAGAGAAACTTGGACGCATGTCAAAGCCTTGCGGGCAAGAACCTAGTGGAGAGGATTATTGGTAAATGAACGGAAAAAGGGAAGCTTTGCCGATTGATGAAGTGCTGCCGCAACTGCAGGAAGTACTGCGTCAGCAGACTCGGGCTGTACTTGTGGCGCCTCCTGGCGCTGGTAAGACAACCAGAGTGCCGTTGGCGTTGCTTGATGAGCCGTGGCTGCGCGGGAAACGGTTGCTGTTATTGGAGCCGAGGCGTTTGGCGGCGCGAGCGGCAGCTAGGCAGATGGCGCGTCTTTTGGGAGAGGAACCTGGAGAAACGGTGGGCTGGCGTATGCGCCATGACAGCCGCATCAGTGCCAAAACGAGGCTGGAAGTGATTACCGAAGGCGTTTTGACGCGCATGCTGCAGGACGACGCTTCACTGCCTGGAATTGGCGCTGTTTTATTTGATGAATTTCATGAGCGCAGTTTGCAGGCGGATGTAGGTTTGGCTTTTTGTCTGCAAAGTCAGGCTGTCTTGAGGGCGGATTTGCGCCTGGTGGTGATGTCGGCGACGCTGGCGGCGCAAAAGGTGGCGGCTCTTTTAGAACAAGCGCCGGTTATTGTCAGCGAAGGTCGGCTGTTTCCTGTTGCTGTGCATCGTTTGGGACGCCGGGACAAGTTGACCTTAGAAGAAAATGTGGCTGAGGCTGTCCGCAAGGCGCTGGCTGAAGAAGTGGGAGATGTGCTGGTGTTTTTGCCGGGCGCTCCTGAAATCCGGCGTACGGCCGCTTTACTTGCAGGTCTTGCGGCAGAGGTTAAGGTACTGCCGTTGTATGGGCGTCTGTCCGGGGCGGCGCAGGATGAAGCACTGCTACCAGTGCCCCAAGGAATTCGTAAAGTCGTGCTGGCTACGTCTTTGGCGGAGACCAGCTTGACTGTGGAAGGCGTCCGGGTGGTTGTCGACAGCGGCCGTATGCGGGTGCCTCGCTTTTCGCTACGCAGCGGCTTGTCACGACTGGAAACGGTGCAGGTTACGGCTGATGCGGCGTTGCAGCGCCGAGGCCGCGCGGGACGGCTGGCGTCGGGAAGCTGCTATTGCCTATGGACGGAGCGCGAAGAAGCCTTATTTATAGCGGAGCGGACGCCGGAAGTTTTGGAAAGCGATTTGACAGCGCTGGCGTTGGAACTGGCACTTTGGGGCGTTAAGAAACCGCAGGAATTAGCCTGGCTTGACGAGCCTCCAGCAGAAGCCTTTGCGCAGGGGCGGCAGCTGCTGGAAGGACTAGGGGCGCTCGATACTGCCGGCGCAGTTACCGCTTATGGCCGCCGTCTGGCGTTGCTGGGCCTGACGCCGCGTCTGGGGCACATGGTGCTCCGGGGGACGGAGCTGGCTGTAGGTGCAACCGCGTGTTTGCTTGCAGCTTTTTTGACAGAAGGAGAAGCAATGCAGACGGATGTAGCTGCGGTGATGGCGGAAGCAGCCCAACACGAAAAGAGTCCTCTAGCGGGGCAACGTCTTGTCTGGCGAGCGGCGGCCCGCTATGCTAGAGCTGCCGGTGTGCCGCATGGTGAAAGCATAAAACCAGAGCAGTGCGGCCTCCTTTTGGCGTTGGCTTTTCCGGAGCGTTTGGGGCAAAATCGTGGCGATGGCCGATTTCTGCTAGGCAATGGACGCGGCACTTATCTTCCCAAAGGACATCCTTTGACGGGGGCAACCTATGTAGTGGCGGTAGAAGTGGATGATGGAGGCAGAGAAGGCCGCATCTTTAGGGCCGTTGCAGTGGAAATAAGCGAGGTGAGGCGTGTGCTAGCCGGGCAAATACGCAAAGAAACCTATGCTTTTTGGGATGCAGCGACGCGAAAAATTTGCGCCAGGGAAAAGGAATACCTGGGCGCATTGGTGCTGAAGGAAGCGCCGACGGCGCCAACGCCGGCTCAGGTACACCAAGTTTTAAAAGAGGCGTTGCAGAGCGAGGGGCTGACGAAGCTGCTTAATTGGACGCCGGCGGCGAAGTTGCTGCGACAGCGGCTCGCATTTGCTCATTATTGGAATGTGCAAAAATGGCCGGATGTAAGCGAGGAGGCTTTATTGGCGCGAACAGATGAATGGTTGGAACCATTTTTGGGGGCGGAGCCGGATGGCAGCGCTTTGCAACGTTTGGATGTACACCAAGCGTTGATGGCGCTAGTCCCGTGGGACTTGCAGCGATCTTTAGACGAATGGGCCCCGACGGCGGTAAAAATGCCGTCGGGGCGAAGTGCGCCGATTGATTATCAAGACGCGGCAGCTCCGTTTGTTGCCGTCAAGCTCCAGGAAGTCTTCGGTTGGCAGGAAACACCTTATTTAGCAGAAGGGCGAGTGCCGCTGACGATGCAGCTTTTGTCTCCGGCGCAGCGACCGGTACAGGTGACGCGCGATTTAGCCAGCTTTTGGAGAGACGGTTATTTTGCAGTGCGCAAGGAATTGGCTGGGCGGTATCCGAAACATTACTGGCCGGAAGATCCACTGACAGCTACGCCGACCAGCCGGGTGCGCCCTACAGAGAAACGATAAGAGACGAACAAGAGTAACAGAAGGCAACACAGAGGGTTACGAAAATATAGTAATAAAAAAACGAGCTTGCTTTGAGGCGAGCTCGTTTTTTGCTAAATAGTAGAAGCTTTTGTTAGGCAGGGTTGTTCGGAGTGAGTTTTTCTTTGGCGAAGTCCAGCCAGGAGCGGGCGGCAAAGGACAAGTAGCGGTTGCGCCGCCAAATGGCCCCTAATTCCAGATACACTGGGGCTGTCATGGGGATGACGCGAAACTGCTGGGGAGACAGCGTGGTGCAAATGGCTTGAGGCAATAAGGCAATGCCCAGGCCGGAAGCCACCAACTGGGTCATGAATTCTCGCTGCGAGGTTTCATAGGCGCAGCGAACCTCGAACCCTGCCTGGAGACAACGGTTGGCAATAGCATCATGAAGACTAAAATCTTCACGGTACATAATAAACTGCTCCTGCGCTAGGTCGGCAAAGGAGAGCAAGGTGCGCTCGCTCAAAGGATGACCGGGAGCGACGATAACTTGCAGGGGATCCTTGATGAAAGAGAGCGTGGAAAGTTCGGGGTTGTCGGAAGGAGAGCAAATAACTCCAAGATCCAGCATGCCATCATAGACTTCTTTCTCGATGGTTTTAGAGCCGAACTCATAAAGATTGACGGAAATGTCCGGATAGAGGCGGCTGAACTCGCCTAAGACTTGAGGAAAGACGCTGGAACTGGCGATCGGCGGCAGGCCGATGCGTAAGCGACCTTTGCGGGCTTGCGCTACATCCTCAAGCTCGGCATGCAACCCGTGAAACAAGGCGACAATCGGTTGGGCGCGTTCAAAAACAGCTTGCCCGATATCGGTTAGCGTCAGATTGCGGTTTTGACGGTAAAGAACGGGCAGACCCAGCTCCTGCTCCATGGCGTGAATCATTTTACTAGCTGCAGGCTGGCTGATATGCAGTACTTTAGCAGCTTTGCTAAAACTGCCGAGACGAACAATTTCTAAAAAACATTCTAAATGGCGAATTTCCATAAGCAGTCCTCACACGTTCGACATGGCGATAAATTCTTTTTCCCAAAGCAAGGCGTCAAAATACGCATTAACAATGGCCTCATGCGGTAATTGCAGGGTTTCGCCTAGCGCGAGAACTTGCTCCCAATTGCCTTGTTCATAGGCGATGACCAGATCGAGAACTTGGCGTAGTGGGTTGGAACGACCGGCCAAGGCATCTTTAACCGAACGAGCCAACGGTAGTTGTTCAAGGACGTCGGCTAAGGGCTTTTGTAAAAACGCTTCTAGCAGGGAAAATAGACCTACTAGAAAAAAGTGATCCTGAGGTATGCCCGGGTGAGGGCGGTAATGGACTAAAAGCTCGCTGAAGCGGGCGCGTACTACGGCTGTGCGCAGAAGTTCCGGCGGCTGCTCTTGCGCTAAGTTGCGCAAGGCTACAAGCGAAATCCATTTGGCCAAGCCTTGCTGTCCTAAGAGGGCGGCGGCGTGGCGGATGGATTGCACCGGCACGCGGAACCCGAAAAAAGCGGAATTGATGTACTTAAGAAACTGCAGCGAGAGGGAAAGGTCCCGCTTGATGAGCTGCTCAAACCGCTCCACGTCAAAATCGGCGGTATAAAGCTGGTTTAAGAGCTGCAAATAATGCATATGATTGACAGGGATGCTTTTTTGGGAAAGAATGGCAGGACGGCTAAAAAAGTAGCCTTGGAATAAAGTATATCCGCCGTCTAAAGCTTGTCGGAATTCAGCTTCTGTCTCAACTTTTTCCGCTAAATAGCGAATGCGTCCAGGGGAGAGGTGTTCAGCGAAGCTGCGTCCTTGCAAGCTTTTTTGGTTGCGGAAATCGACTTTAATGATATCGGCCAATAAAATAAGAGGAATTTGTGCGTCAGTGGGCTCAAAGTCGTCTAAGGCTAAAGTATAGCCAGCTTTTTTTAATAAGGTGCAGGCATTGATGACTTCTTGTGTCGGTTCGACTGTTTCCAAAATTTCTACGATGAGAATCGCCGCAGGCAATAGTCTGGGGACCTGGTCAAGAAGCGTGGTGGCGTCAAAGTTGACAAAGGCTTTCTTGCCGTCGGTCAGAGAGTCAATGCCCATCATTAAAAAGGCATTGGATAGGACGGCGCGTGTTGCCGCAGTGTCATCTGTATGGGTGGCTGTTACGGCTCCAGGGTTGCGAAAAAGCAGTTCGTAGGCGACAACATTTTTGTGAATGTCAAAAATCGGTTGTCTGGCAATGAAAAGCTCCATTTGGACACGCTCGTTTCTGTGTTTCTTCTGCTTAAAGTATAGCAGGAAAAATACATAATTGTAAAACAAACAGAAACTCTTTGTTGCAAAGAAGAATTGGTAGCCTTTTGTCTGTTTTCCCGGCAACGCCCTTGTGGTACAATTTTCCTAGAAAAGAACTTGTTTGCTAAAATGACAGGAGGGATAGTATGCTTACTTTTCAGAAGCTGGCACAGCCGCAGTCGTTGGCGGAAGCTTACGAAATACTGACGGCGCAGAAAAATAATTTCCTTCTGGGAGGCGGGGCTTTTTTACGCCTTAGTTCGGCGCAAAGGGGTACGGCGGTGGACTTGTCTGCTTGTAATCTGTCTTATATAGAAGAAACCGAAGCGGAAGTGTGCGTGGGGGCCATGGCGACCTTGCGAGACTTGGAACTTAGTCCTTCTTTACTGCAGCTCGGGTGCGGCGTGGCGTCGCAGGCTGTGAGCCATATTATTGGCGTGCAGTTTCGTCATAGCGTCACTGTCGGTGGTTCTGTGTTTGGACGTTTTGGCTTTTCCGATTTGCTGCCGACGCTTTTGGTGCTGGAGGCGTCGGTTCATTTGTATAAGGACGGTGTTGTGCCGCTAGTGCAGTTTATGGAGCAGCCGCCGCAAAAGGATATTCTTACGCAGGTAGTGATTCCTAGACAAGCCTGCCGCGCGTCTTACCAACAGATGCGGACGTCGTGCAGTGATTTTCCGTTGCTCAACGTGGCAGTAGCCGAAAGTGATGGCGTTTGGAAAATTGCCGTTGGTGCCCGGCCGGGG